>JAEEXV010000200.1 GCA_016287975.1 Lentisphaeria bacterium
ACCACCCGAGGTTGTGCTGAGCCTTCGCATACCCCTGCTCGGCCGACTTGCGGAACCACTTCGCCGCCTCCGCCTTGTCCTTCGGGACGCCTTCGCCGTTGTAATAGCCATTCCCAAGGCAGAACTGCGCCTCCGCAATTCCCTGCTCGGCCGACTTGCGCCACCACTTCGCCGCCTCCGTCTTGTCCTTCGGGACGCCCGCGCCGTTCTCGTAGCACACCCCGAGGTTGTACTGCGCTTTCGCGTACCCCTGTTCGGCGGCCTTGCGGAACCACTTCACCGCCTCCGCATAGTCCTTCGGGACGCCCGCGCCGTTGGCGTAGCACCACCCGAGGTTGTGCTGAGCCTTCGCATACCCCTGCTCGGCCGACTTGCGGAACCACTTCGCCGCCTCCGCCTTGTCCTTCGGGACGCCTTCGCCGTTGTAATAGCCATTCCCAAGGCGGAACTGCGCCTCCGCAATTCCCTGCTCGGCCGACTTGCGCCACCACTTCGCCGCCTCCGTCTTGTCCTGCGGGATGCCCTCGCCGTTCTCGTAGCACACCCCGAGGAAGTACTGCGCCGGCGCGTCCCCCTGTTCGGCCAGATGGCGGATTCTCTTGACTTCCTGCTCCGACATCACCCCGTCGGGGAGCGAAACAGGACGATTGTTGGCTGATTGCCCGCCGTCCTGCGTCGCCCCCGACAGGAATTTCTCCTCAATGAGCCTGATCTTCTCCGCTTCGGGGCGGCCGCTCTTGTGGATATTCTGCAGCTCATTCCTCGCCGCCTGGTTGGCAATGCCGCCCGACGGGTATTGCGCGTCGATGGCGCGCTCCGCCTCCGCCAGCGTGTCAAAATACGACGCCCCGAATGCGCCAGCCGCCAGCAGCAGACAGACCGCCGCAACACGAAGCGCCAGACGCCATCCATGGAAAAGACTCATCTTGGACATTGAACCCGACATCGCATTCCTCCCTGATTTCTTGGATGATGGTGGACTGGACTTGGCCAGTCCTGCCCCCCAGCACGCTCTCACATTTCACACACGGGTATTTCCCAAATATACCACGTCCATCTCCTACTACCCCGAATCTTCGCGAATCTTGCACCCCATCCGCGAATCGCGCCGCCACGGCGGGACGCGCCACGTCCTGTTCCACGCGGATGGCCTGCAAAGGCCGTTTTCCGGCCCTCTGAGCCCCGTCGCGGCGGAGAGTATAGTAGGGACGGGGGATGGCATGGAACCGGCCACAGAAACGGTCTCTCGATCGAACAGCGAAAAAACATGTACATTGATTACAGAAAGCAGATCCGGTGCAGATACGACGTCAACGCCCCAGAGGAGAGTTTCCGATGGCTGCCGATGCGGGAGATCTGTTCCGAACTCGGCCTCGTGGTGGACGGCATGACGACGAGGCAGGCGGCCCTGCACAAGACCTTGGCCACATTTGGATTCAAGTGGACGAAGAAAGGCGGCACGTGGCACTACCTGGTGCCGCCAGTCAGAACGCAGGTCAAGGCCGATGGAGGGGAGGACCCGATGGCGCGGTTCAAGGCCGACTTCTGCACCATGGGCAGCGCGGTCTACCGCGTCCTCGCAAACCACTACGACGAGTTCCTGGAGGCGATGGAGGCCATCCGGAAGGAGAAGCAGCAACGGTTCGGCGGCTGATGAATCCTGCAATTCTCTCGTGCGCACGTGAGCCCGCGAAATCCGGCGTTCAACGCCCGCCGGATTCGCGAAGGCCAGTGGACGAGATGCCGGTCCGGATGCACGGCATCCACCTCTATCCCCTTGAAACTCCGAATCAAGGGTTATATTTGGGGCATGAACCAGCCCCGGAAACCAATCTTCCTTGACAGACCGATCCCGGAACCGCACTGCGGATGCGCTTCGACGACGCAGGCGGGCAGGACGGCGACGATGATCGGCGGCCCGGACCAGCCAGGCGCAGACGCGGGGGAAGCGCGGCCATGATGAAACTGGAGGAGATCAAGCGCGGGGCCCAGATCGCGGGGCTGGCGCCGAATGCGGTGGCCTCCGTCATCGCGGCGGACATGGTGGGCGAGAATGCCGCCAGCGTCGTCTACCGGCTCCCCGACAACAGCATCAGGGAGCGGATGCTCTATCGGGAGAACGAACCGTCGCTCTCCCCGGCGAAGGAAGGGCTGGCGTGGTCATTCGACTCGCCCGCCCGGGACTTCAAACTGGCGCTGGAGGCCCTGCGCATCCAGACGGGGTTCGCCTTCGACCCGATGATGGCGGTCCACACGTCCAACATCGAGCCGCTGCCGCACCAGCTGTCGGCCGTCTACGAGGCGATGCTCCCGAAGCAGCCGCTGCGCTTCGTGCTGGCGGACGACCCCGGGGCGGGCAAGACGATCATGGCCGGGCTGCTCGTCAAGGAACTGCTGATGCGGGCGGACGCACAGCGCGTGCTGATCGTCGCGCCAGGCTCCCTGACGGAGCAGTGGCAGGACGAGATGCGGGACAAATTCACCCTCGAGTTCCGGCTCTTCAGCCGCGAGATGCAGGAGAACTCCGCCTCCGGCAACTGCTTCCAGGACGAGGACCTGCTCATCGCCCGGCTGGACCAGCTGGCTCGCTCCGAGGAACTCCAGCGGAAAATGGAGGCCGCCCAGTGGGATCTCGTCATCGTGGACGAGGCCCACAAACTCTCCGCCCACTACTTCGGCAGCGAGGCCAAGAAGACGCAGCGCTACCGGCTGGGCGAACTGCTGAGCCGCCATACGCGCCATCTGCTGCTGATGACGGCCACCCCGCACAACGGCAAGGACGACGACTTCCAGCTCTGGCTGGCGCTCCTGGACCCCGACCGCTTCCACGGCGAGGACCGCGGCCACGAGAAGACCGACGTCTCCGACATCATGCGCCGAATGGTCAAGGAGGAACTGCTGAAGTTCGACGGCACCAGGCTCTTCCCCGAGCGCATCGCCTACACCCTGAACTACCGTCTCTCCGCGGCCGAGGCGCAACTCTACGCCCACGTCACCCAGTATGTCTGCGAGGAGATGAACCGCGCGGACGCCCTCCTGAACGGGCAGCGCCGCCACCAGGTCGGCTTCGCCCTGACCATGCTCCAGCGCCGCCTCGCCTCCAGCCCCGAGGCCATCCACCAGTCCCTGCGCCGGCGCAAGGAGCGGCTGGAGAAGCAGCTGCGCGAGATGGCGATGGTCGCCAGAGGTCAGCAGCCCGACGGCGCGAAGGCCGACGACAATCCGCCCGACCTGCCCGACGACTGGGACGACCTGGAGGACGAACTCGGCGCCGATGAATACGAGGAGGTCGTGGACAGGGTCGTGGACCGCTCCACCGCAGCCGAGACGGCGGCCGAACTGGAGAAGGAGATCGAGAGCCTGTCCGCGCTGGAGCGGGAGGCCGGGAGGATTGTCGCCGACGGCATCGACTGCAAGTGGCAGAAACTCTCGGAGGTCCTGCAGTCCTGCCCGGAGATGCGCGGCGACAACGGCGCCATGCGCAAGATCATCATCTTCACCGAGCACCGCGACACCCTCAACTACCTCTTCGGGAGGATCGCGGGGCTGCTGGGGAGCCGCGAGGCCATCCGCGCCATCCACGGCGCCACCCCGCGCGACCAGCGCAAGCGGATCCAGGAGGACTTCCGCAACAACCCCGACGTGGTGGTGCTCATCGCCACCGACGCGGCCGGCGAGGGCGTCAACCTCCAGAAGTCCAACCTGATGATCAACTACGACCTGCCGTGGAACCCCAACCGCCTGGAGCAGCGCTTCGGGCGCATCCACCGCATCGGCCAGACGGAGACCTGCCACCTCTGGAACATGGTGGCCCAGGAGACCCGCGAGGGCGACGTCTTCCTCACCCTCTTCAACAAACTGGAAAACGAGCGCAAGGCGCTGGGCGGCCGCGTCTTCGACATCCTCGGCGAGGTCTTCGAGGGGACGCAGCTGAAGGACCTGATCGTCGAGGCCATCCGACGCGGCAGGACCCCGGAGGCGCTGCAATGGATGACCGAGAAGGTCAAGTCCGCGCTGGACACGGAGCGCCTGAAGGAGATCATCAGCCGCAACACCCTCGTCGAGCAGAGCATGACCCCCGAGATGCTCTACGGCATCAAGGAGGAGATGGAGCGGGCCGAGGCGAGGAAACTCCAGCCGTGCTTTGTCCGCGCGTTCTTCAAGGCGGCCTTCGAGGCCGCAGGCGGCGAATGCCGCCCCCGCGGCAACGGGCGCTTCGAGATCCCGAACGTGCCGCTGCGCATCCGCGACAACCGCCGCGCCACGGCCTCCGGACGAATGCCAATCGCCCGCAAATACTCCAGGATCTGCTTCGACAAGTCCCAGATCCGCCCCTCCCCGCAGGACGAGGAGGCGACCTTCGTCCACCCCGGGCACCCGCTGATGGCCTCGCTGCTCGACGAGACACTGGAATCCCGGCGCGGCCTGCTGAAGCCGGGCACGGTCATGGTCGACCCCGCCGACGAAGGGACCACGCCGTCGCTCCTGTTCATGGTGGACCACAGCGTCTGCGAGGGCGAGGGCGAGCATGAGCGGCGGATCTCTCGCCGGATGCAGTTCGTCCGCCTCCTTCCGGACGGGACGGCGCGGAACGCAGGCTGGGCGCCGCATCTGGATCTGGCCGAGCCATCCGCGAAGGCGCTGGAGGTGGCGGCCACAGTCCGCACCGAGTCCTGGATCTCATCCGGGCTGGAGCAGGCCGCCGTCCAGTACGCCTCCGCGAACCTGGCAAAGGCGCACCTCGACGAGGTGGGCCGCCGACACATCGCGCAGGTGGACAGGATCCGCGAGGCGGTCCGCTCCCGCCTGGTCGCAGCCATCACCTACGAGCAGAAACGGCTGGTGCAGCTGGAGCAGGAGGCCAGGGAGGGCCGCCAGCCGAAGGTCCAGCCGATCAACGCCAGGCAGAACATCGAGGCGCTGTCGGAGCGGCTGAAGGCGCGCGAAGAGGAACTGGAGCAGATGCGCCACGTCGTCTCCAAGCCCCCCGTCGTCCTGGGCGGCATCCTCGTCATCCCGCAGGGCCTGCTCAACCGGGAGACCGGCCAGGGCGCCTTCTGCGCCGACGCCGGTCTACGCCGCCACATCGAGCAGGTCGCGATGAAGGCCGTCATGGAGAAGGAGCAGTCCTTCGGCCACACCGTGAAGGACGTCTCGGCCGACAAGTGCGGGTGGGACGTGACCGCCCATGTCCCCGCCAGGCCCGGCGAACCCATGAAGGACGACCGCCACATCGAGGTCAAGGGCTGCGGCAAAGGCTCCGACACCGTCACCGTCACCCGCAACGAAATCTGCTATGCGATGAACCAGCGCGACAAGTTCATCCTCGCCATCGTCCTCGTGGACGGCGATTCCCACGAGGGGCCGTTCTACATCCGAAATCCCTTCGACCAGGAGCCGGCCTGGGACGACGCCAGCGCCAACAAGTACCTGTCGAAACTGCTTCAGAAGGCCGTGAAGCCCGAGGAGACGCTATGAGGAAGTTGACCGCCGAGGACATCGCGGCTCTGCTGGAGAACCCCGAGACCGCCAAAGTGGAATTCAAGGAGGCGAGGAACGCCGTGCCGCGTTCCTTTTGGGAAAGCTACTCCGCCTTCGCGAACACCGACGGCGGCACCATCCTGCTCGGCGTCAAGGAGGAAAAAAGTGCCTTCCGCATCCAGGGGGTGGCCGATGCCGACAAGTTGATGCAGGACCTCTGGAACAATGTCAACAACCGCCAGAAGGTCAGTGCAAACATCCTCTTCAACCGCTGCGTCTATTCGGTCGACTGCGGCGGCCGGACCATCGTCGTGGTCGAGGTTCCGCGCGCCATGCGGGAGGACCGCCCTGTCTTCGTCGGCGCGAATCCATACGCCGGCTCCTATCGCCGCAACGGCGAGGGCGACTACCATTGCGACCAGGAGGCCGTCGAGGCCATGATCCGCGACAAGTGCCGCGAGACCGCAGACCGTCGCCTCGTCGAGACGATGACCGTCGCCGACCTCAACCTGGACACTCTCCGCCGATACCGCAATCTCTTCCGCCAGTGTCGCCCCGATGACCTGACAGCCAACGCCGACGACGAGGAGTTCCTCTGCCGGCACGGTGCCGCGAAACGCGACGAAAAGGGTGTCGTGCGGCCATTGCTCGCCGCCGTCCTGATGTTCGGCGACTATCACACCATCCAGGACCAATGCCCGCACTACTTCGTCGACTATCGGGAAAAGCTCGACGACAACCCCCGCTACAGCGACCGCGTCTGCCCGTTCACCGCAGGATTCAGCGGCAATCTCTTCGACTTCTACTTCCGCGTCGTCAGCCGCCTGCTCTCCGACGTCAAGACCCCGTTCCAGCTCAACGCCCAGCTCCTCCGCGTCGACGACACCCCCGTCCACAAGGCGCTGCGAGAATGCCTCGCCAACACCCTCATTCATGCCGACTACACAGGACGGCGCGGCGTCGTCATCGAAAAGACCTTCCGGCATGTTACCTTCGCCAATCCAGGCGCCCTCCGACTCCCCAAGGACGTCGCGATCGCAGGCGGCACCAGCGACGCCCGGAACGATCTGCTCTTCAATCTCTTCGCCCTCGTCGAAATCGGCGAAAAACTCGGCACCGGCCTCGTCCAGCTCTTCGCGCTGTGGAAGGAACACGGCTGGCCCACGCCGGATCTCCAGGAGCAGTTCGACCCCGAACGAACAATCCTCACCATCGACTATGATGACAAGGAAGACACCGCCGTTCACAGCACGGAAAACGGGAGCGATTGCGATAAAACCGACGGCACTCCCCAGAAAACCGACGGCACTCCCCAGAAAACCGACGGCACTCCCCAGAAAGCCGACGGCACTCCCCAGAAAACCGACGGCACTCCCCAGAAAGCCGACGGAACTCCCCAGAAAACCGACGGCACTCCCCAGAAAACCGACGGCACTCCCCAGAAAACCGACGGCACTCCCCAGAAAACCGACGGCACTCCC
>JAEEXV010000023.1 GCA_016287975.1 Lentisphaeria bacterium
ATGGAGTGCGTCAACCCCTTCGGCGAAACCCTCTCCCACACCACCCACTGGTACAGCCTCGTCCCCGAACTCAACAAGCGCCTCTCCTTCTCCGGCGGCACCCGCGCCCGGCACGCCCCGGGCCTCCATGACGGCTTCCACACCGTCGCCCTCGAATGGACCCCCACCGACCTCTTCTTCTTCATCGACGGCGTCCAGAGCTGGCACCTCAACACCAAGGACCACCCCATCCCCGTCTGCCCCCACAACATCATCCTCTCCTTCGGCGGACGCATCCCCGAAATCCTCAAACTCAAGGAATTCTCCACCTTCTGGACCGTCGACTACGTCCGCCTCTACCAGAAGTAGCCCCCGCCCCCCCCATAAAAACCCGTCCCCGCCCCCCATAAAACCCCGCCCCCGCCCCCCATAAAAACCCGTCCCCGCTCCCCCATAAAACCCAGCCCATCCCTTAAATCCCTTGAATCCCTTAAATCCCTGCTTATAGCGCCCCCTGGCACCCCGCCCCCCATACTCTCCGTCCCTGTTAAAATAGGCAAGTCCCATGTCCCATACCCCCTGGATCACGGAAGGCTTCGAGGCCTTCCGTCGCGGCCGCTTCGGCAATGGCGGCCAGAACCTCTATGTCTCCCGCAAGGGCGTCCTGCAGCGAATCTACCAGTATGACCTGAACCACAACGGCTACTTCGACCTGGTCTTCGCCAACTGCCAGAACCACCACGAATCCGCCGAAAGCTACGTCTACGCCATCGACGGCAGCCAGCGCGACGAACTCCTCGGCCAGGGCGCCCTCGCAGGCCTCGTCGCCGACCTCACTGGCAACGGCTGGAACGACATCGTCCTGGCCGGATACTACGACATGGCCGCCCCCTTCGCCACCACCGACATCTACTTCGGCGGCCCCGGCGGCTACTCCGAGAACCGCCACATCCGCATCCCCACCCCGTGGTCCGTGGACGTCTGCTGCGGGCGCTTCCGGCCCGGCGCCAAGCCCGCCCTCGCCTTCATCATGCCCAACTACAAGATGCTCCGTCTCTTCGAGCAGGGCAACTGCGGCTTCTCGTGGCGCGAATACGTCGACCTCCCCATCGCCGGGAACCTCGTCTGCGCCGCCGACCTCGACGGCGACGGCTGCGACGAACTCGTCGTCCGCGGCCAGGACACCACCGAGACCATCATCTACTGGGGCGGCCCCGACGGCATCGTCCCCACTCGCTTCACCGTCCTCCCCGCCCTCCCCGAATCCGAGATCCTGCAGCCCGAGGAGGAGAAGTCCCTGCAGAGCAACCTCGAGAAGAAGTTCGAGGCCCCTCGCCTCCTCCAGAAGGTGCGCTGGAACGGCCGCGACTGCTTCACCCTCTCCACCGGCAAGAAGGTCCTCTTCTACAGCGCCGACGCCTGCCGCGTCCTCCACCAGATCTTCTCCATTGAAGTCCCGATGGCGCTCTCGGTCGCCGTCGGCGACCTCGACGGCGACGGCCTCGACGACCTCGCCTTCGCGTGCCGCGTCCGCAACCCCGACGACATCGAGCGCCAGTGCAGCTTCATCTGGCTCAACCGCGGCGGGCAGTTCCTCCCGGAGAACCGCATTGCCATCGACACCCGCCAGGCCTGCACCGTCGACATCCGCGGCCGCCGCGTCCTCTTCGGCTCCTGCGCCGCCGGACGCGCCTACACCAACGACTCCCTCCTCTTCACCTTCGAGGGCGGCAAGTTCAACCCCGAGCCCACGCGCCTCGAAGGCGAGGACACCCGACGCGCATTCCTCATCGAAAACCCCGACGGCGTCGTCCGCGCCCTCCTCATCAACCACTACTCCCGCTCCTGCGTCGGCTACGACCACGCCTTCGTCTACTGGGGCGGCCCCGACGGATACTCCCCCGACCGCATGCTCCCCGTCCCCGGCTGGTGCGCCGTCGACTCCCTCTCCGCCGACCTCGACGACGACGGCTGGGCCGAACTCATCATCGGCAACAACTCCGAGAACTCCCTCCATCTCGATCCCGGCCACCACCTCCACCACTTCGGCCCCGACGGCTTCGAGCCCGAGCGCACCACCACCCTCAAGACCGACCTGGGATGGGGCGTCGTCGCCGGCGACTTCAACCACGACGGCTACCTCGAGGTCGTCACCCCCTGCGACCACTGGAAGAACCTCCGCATCTTCTACGGCAAGGACAACTTCCAGACCTACGACACCATCGACCTGAAGGGCATCGGCAGCCCGCGCTGGATCTGCGCCGCCGACCTCACCGGCGACGGATGGCTCGACCTCGTCGTCCCCATCATCTCCGGCGAACGCTCCATCATCCTCTGGGGCGGCCCCGACGGCTTCTCCTTCGACCGCCGCCAGGAACTCGCCGTGCTCCACGGCGTCAACGCCACCGTCGCCGACCTCTCCAAAAACGGCTACCCCGACATCATCATCGGCGGACACGTCGAGACCCCCAGCAACGGCGACCTGCGCCCCCGCGAACCCCACCACAGCTACCTCCACATCTACTGGGGCGGCCCCAATGGCTACTCCGACGCCAACAAGACCATGCTCCGCGCCGACGCAGGCGCCTCCATCTCCGTCGCCGACTTCAACCGCGACGGATGGCTCGACGTCTTCTGCGGCAGCTACCACGGCGGCGTCGACCGCGACATCAACTCCTTCCTCTACTGGAACCGCAACGGACACTTCCGCGAACTCGACCGCCAGCTCCTCTACACCCACTCCGCATCGGGCTGCGTCGCCGCCGACTTCAACAACGACGGCTGGGTCGACCTGGCCATCGCCAACCACAAGGTCGACGGAGACCACCACGGATACTCCTGCGTCTGGTGGAACGGCGAACACGGCTTCAACGAGGAGCGCACCACCCGCCTCCCCACCGAGGGCCCCCACGGCATGACCGCCGTCAACCCAGGAAACATCCTCACCCGAGGCCCCGAGGAATTCTACTATTCCGAACCCATCGAACTCACCAAGGACGCCGTCGTCGAATCCATTTACATCGACGCCGACATCCCCCCGCAGACCTGGGTCAAGGCCACCGTCCGCGTCGGCGACGGCGAATGGCACGCCCCCGAGGGCTTCGCCGCCCCCAAGGGCGCCCGCCTCCAATACCGCCTTGAAATCGGAGCGACCAACTCCCTGCGCTCCCCGCGCATCACCAAGGTCACCGTCAACTTCAAGTAGGCCCCCCCTCCGTCCTGCGCCCCGACGGAAAGGCCGCGCTCCCGCGCGGCCGAAACTGGTGGTAGCCACGGCGTCCCGCCGTGGCGGGCGCGACGCGCGAACCGGCGGCCGAAACCGGCCGTAGCCACGGCGTCCCACCGTGGCGGACGCGACGCGCGAACCAGCGGCCGAAATTACGGGCGAATTGCCATGCCTCTGTGGCTCGCCCACCTGCCACGGCGACGCCGTGGCTACGTTTTCTTTGGCCCTCCGTCCTGTGCCGGCCCGTTTTCGGGCCGGTGTCTTCCCTCCCCTTTCACCTGCCATGTCCACCATCCCCGCCCCCGCAGATTTCGACGGCTTCCCGCAAGGTCCCAAGACCTACCTCTGGACCTCGGAGACCATGCCCGACCCGCAGCCGCACCAGATCGCCGCCACCACCGAAGAGAAGGCCGCGCCTGGCTTCGACCCCGCCCGAAACCGCATCGCCCACATCCAATGGTACCAGCCGCCCGCCGAGGCCAACCGCGGCGACGCCTGCATGGTCATCATCTCAGGCGGCGGCTACGACACCTGCTGCGACATCCCCTCCTTCGCCCACTTCGTGCCGCAGCTCCTGGCGGCGGGCCTCCACTGCGTCAACCTCACCTACCGCACCCCGCGCGCCAAGGGCATCCCCCTCTACCAGACCGCGTGGGAGGACGTCCAGCGCGGCATCCGCATGATCCGCTCCCAGGCCGCCGAACACGGCTTCTCGCCCGACAAGATCGGCGTCGCGGGCTGCTCGGCGGGCTCGCACCTCTGCATGCTCCTGGCCCTCTCCTCGCGCACCCCCGCGTACGCCCCTGTCGACGCCCTGGACGAAGTGCCAGTCCGCCTCGCGTGGTCCATCCCGATGTGCCCCGCCTACGTCCTCGCCGACGGCCTCGCAAGCCCCAACGGCCCCCACAGCCACGCCCCCGATGTCGCCATCGACCCCGTCTTCGCCTTCGACGACCACTCCTGCCCGTGCTGCTTCATGCACGGCGGCAACGACCCCTATTCGCCCTACGCCTCCATCAAGGCCTACCGGCGCCTCCGCGAGATGGGCCTCCCCGCCGAACTGCACCTGGAGGCCTACGCGCCCCACGGCTTCATCAACTATACCCGCCTCCTGCCTGGCCCGATCATCCTGGACTTCCTGCGGCGCATCGGCATCCTCGCCCCCGCCCTCCCGCGCTCAGGCCACTCCACGGACGACGACCTCGCCGCCACCGTCGAATGGCAGCGCCAGGCCCTCCGCGGCATCCAGACCGACCTACACCTCCCCGCCTGACCCGCGGCCCCCTGGGTTCCGTCCCCCTCGTTCGGAAGTGCCGCGCCCCTGCACGGCCGCCCCAATTGCGGTCGGATTTCCATGCCTGTGTGAATAGTCCGTCCTGCGCAACGCGTCCCATCCAGGCGCGGACACGTCGCAGGAAGTTTCCCGGGCAGACCAGTTCCAGAAGACGGGCGAATTCCCTCTCCTATTCGGAAATCTCTGTTCCCCAAGAGGGTCGGTAACAGCCCCTCATAATCCCGACACGCCAGAAGCGCGCAGGCGGGGCGCGATCCCCGAAAAGATGCGTGGCATTCCTGCCCGGGAAAGCCCCCGAAGGGGGCGTTGGACCATAGCCAGGGGTGGAGGGCGCGTCAGCGCCCGGAACCCCTGGGGGCGGGTTCCTGTTTTCCAGAGCCCTGCAAGGGCGGAAGGACCATGGCCAGGGGGGAGGAAGCGCCGAAGGCGCGGACGCACCCCCTGCAAGCGCGGCCTCGCGGCCCTGTCATGGCTGTCGTTGCCGGGGGCGGAGGCTGCGGTCGGGCCTCCACCCTCCCTCCGCCTCCGCCCCCGACAATGGCATCCATTTCTGGGCGCCGATCTGTTTACGGCGCTCCTCCAGGGGTTCCGCTCGCCGCTTCGCGGCTCGCTCCACCCCTGGCTATGGTCCAGCGCCCCCTTGCGGGGGCTTCCTTACACAGGCATGCCGCGCATCTTTGCGGGAGCAGACACGCCAGCAAGACGAAATGGCGACTCAGCCGTCATGACGAAATGGCGAAATGGCGGCCCAGCCGTCATGACGAAATGGCGAAATGGCGACTCAGCCGTCATGACGAAATGGCGAAATGGCGACTCAGCCGTCATGGCGAAATGGCGAAATGACGGCTCAGCCGTCATGACGAAATGGCGAAATGACGGCTCAGCCGACATGGCGAAATGGCGAAATGGCGGCTCAGCCGACATGGCGAAATGACGAAATGACGGCTCAGCCGACATGGCGAAATGGCGAAATGGCGGCTCAGCCGACATGGCGA
>JAEEXV010000024.1 GCA_016287975.1 Lentisphaeria bacterium
ATTCTTGCGGCGGTCGGCCCCCGCATCCGCGCCAATATTCGGGGCTGCGATACCCGCATCGCCCGTTTTCTGCCCCGCCTTCATTTTGCGCCGCCCCCTGGGTGCTGTGCCGCCGCATTCTTGCGGCGGCCGGCCCCCGCCGAGACGGCGGGGCACAGAACCCGCCACCTTTTTTCACGCCGCGAATTGCATTTCCCTCACCATGACTTATAGTATATTTCGTCATTGGTTAACCGCTTAACTTGGAGGAAACGCAGGGGCATGGCAGTCTCCCTGGAGGAATTGAAGCGTGCGGCGGGGGTGAGCGCGGCGGCGGTGAGCTACGCGTTTTCGCCGCGTCCCGAGAAGCAGTCGAAGATTTCGGCGGCGACGCGGGATCGGATTCTGCGTCTGGCGCAGCAGCTGGGCTACCAACCGAGCATGCTGGCGCGGGGGCTGGCGCAGTCTCGCAGCTACGCGATCGGGCTGCTGCTTCCCGCGTACTGCACGGTGAACATTCCGCTGCACTACCTGCGGATGTTCCACGGGGTTTCCCGCGCTTTGCTGGAGAGCGACTACACGCTGACAGTCTTCTTCGGGTGCGACGCGAAGTTCCTGTCGTGCGTGCGGCAGGGGCGGGTGGACGGGGTGATCTCCATCATCCGCCAGGAGCGGTCGGAGGCGCTGGAGCAGCTTTCGCGCCTGGGCATTCCGTGCGTGCTGCTCAACGGCGCGCCGTCCCTCCCCGAAGCCGCCTGCGGCGTCGTCGGCACCGACTTCGGCGCCTGGGCAGGCGCCGCGCTCGACCGCCTCGCCGCCGTCGGCTGCACCGATTTCCGCCTCTACTGCAAGCACGCGGATTCGCTGGTGATCGACGCGGCCGCCGCGCGCGCCTTCCTTGAACAATGCCGTCAGCGCGGCCTGCGCGGCACCGTCATCGAGGACGGCGCCGCGCCGCGCAACGGGCGCTTCCCCGCGCGCTGCGGCGCGCTCTTCCGCGGGCAGACGCCCGCGCTTGACGCCTGGATCGCCTCGCGGCAGCCGTCGAACCACGCCGCCTTCTTCCTGGCCGAGCACCTCGTGCGCAACCTCCAGTTGCCGCTGGGGTTCTGCGCCTACCACGATTCCGACGCCATCGGGCGCATCGGCACCGAGATGCTGCTCGCGGCGGCCAGCGGCGGCCGCCTCAGCCGCCGCCTCGTCCCCTGCCGCACCGTCCCCCCCCCAGCCCTCCCCCTCGCCCGTCCACGATTTCTGACCCGCCAACCACCTCCCCAATCCACTATGAAACCTCTTCTCGCCTCCCTCTTCTTCCTCGCCTTCGCCGTGGCGGCCGCGCCGATCCCTGGCGAAATCGCCCACTATCCGCTGCAGGACGGCGTCGGCACCATCGCGAAGGAGGCGGCGAACCGCCTCCCGCCCATCCAGATCAAGCGCTCCTTCTGGACCACGAAGGACGGCGTGCCGCTGATCGACTTCGGCGGCATGAAGAAAAGCCGCGAGGCCTACGCGGAACTCCCGCCCGTCGACTTCGACGGCGAGTTCACCATCGCCTTCTGGGTCTCCGCCTACTGGTGGAAGGAGAACTGGGCGCCGCTCGTCTACCGCAGCGACGCCACCTACGGCATCCGCTGCAACCGCAACCATCCAGGGCAGCTCCACTTCCGCGTCAAGGACCCTGGCTCCAAGCGCGGCATCAACCTGATGAGCAACGCCGTCCTCGACCAGAACCACTGGTACCACGTCGCCGCGGTCTTCAAGCCAGGTGAATACATGCGCATCTTCATCGACGGCGCCCTCGACAACGAAGCCACCCTGAACATCCCGAAGACCATCGCCGCCGACAAGAACCGCTTCCGCCTCGGCGGCTCAGGCCGCGACAACTACTTCGCGGGCGTCCTCTGCAACCTCCACCTCTACAAGCGCGCCCTCGACGCCGACGAAATCGCCCAGCTGCGCGCCTCCGAAAACCGCTACGACCTGGGCGCCGCCGCCGCCCTGCCCGAGTCAGGCCCCGTCGCCTGCACCCTCCAGGGCCGCGTCGCCATCCACCAGGCTGGCGGCATGACCGTCGCCGTCGGCGATGCCAAATACCGCCTCGACAGCCTCTACAGCTATCCCGCCACCCCCGCCATGGGGTTCAACCACCTCGCCGCCGACGCCGTCAAGGGCGGCGAAGCCGCCTGGAAGCCCGCCGTCTCCGCCGACGGCAGCACCGCCCGCATCACCGCCCATGGCGCCTCCCTGCGCCTCACCCGCACCGTCACCGTCCTTGAAGACGGGCGCATCCGCATCCAGGACACCTTCCAGAACCCCACCAAAGAGGACCAGGCCGTCCTCTTCGAACACCGCCTCTCCTCCGCGCAGCCCGTCGCGCAGTGGACGCTGCACGGCGTCGACCAGGCCCGCTCCCCAGGCGACGCCCGCCAGCCCTCCGCCAACCCCACGGGCTTTTTCTCCCAGGGCAAATCCTCTTTGGGATGGGTCGTCGAGGACGACATCTTCCGCTGCCACCTCTCCGCCGCCGTGCGCGACCTCAAAGGCGGCCGCCGCCTCTTCTCCTTCGGAAGCCGCCGCATCGGCGTCCCCGCAGGCAAGTCGCACACGCTGGAGTTCACCCTCTATCCCTGCGCCAGCCCCGACTACTACGACTTCCTGAACCGCCTCCGCCGCGACTGGCAGGTGCCGCTGGTCACCCTCCCTGGCCCCTTCGGCAGCCTCCGCACCGCCGCCCAGCGCTCCGAAGTCTTCCGCCGCCTCGCCGCCGACCCCGCCGCCATGAAGCGCGAGTTCGAGACCCGCAACATGAGGGTCATCACCCTCAACCCATGGTTCCACTACTGGGACGGCGCCGTCTTCGCCAGCAACGACGACTACAAGCGCCACATGCAGAAGGTGATGCCCATCATCCGCGCCGCCAACCCCGAGGCCAAGTTCCTCGCCTCCCTCGAGACCTACACCTACTGCCTGCAGGACGAGGACTTCGGCGTGCCCGCCCCCGAGGGCTTCAGCTGGGAGACGATCACCCCTGGCACCGCCGCGCGCCTCAAGGCCTCCCCGTGGGTCGATTCCACCCACGTGAACCCCGCGGGCAAATTCAGCCTCTACCCCATGAGCGCCTTTGAGGGGCGCCGCGTCCCCAGCCTCCCCCTCTCCGTCTACCCCGCCCTCGGGAACCACTTCTTCAAGGTGCGCCTCAAGGAGTTCGACTTCCTCCTCGACGAGGTCGGCCTCGACGGCATCTACCAGGACATGTTCGGATTCAGCGCCCCGACCAATCTCCTGCGCGACCGCTGGGACGGCTTCACCGTCTCCGCCAACCCGCAGGGGCGCATCGAGAAAAGGTTCACGCATCTCGGCCCCCTCACCGCCAAGGCGCGCGCCGTCTGGCTGCGCCACATCCTCGGCAAGGGCAAGCTCGCCTTGACCAACTTCGGCGCCCCCACCACCCGCGAACTCCAGACCATCCCCTACATGAACTTCTGCGAGGCCGCGGGGCGCGGCGTCGGGCACCAGGATCTCAAGTCCATCCCGCCCGACGCCTCGGGCGTCTCCATGAACCAGCTCTCCACCCCCCTGGGCTACGGCCCGCACCGCGTCGAGGAGATCGACCCCGTCGCCGTCATGGCGCGCGTCCGCGCCTACCTGCGCTACGGCTGCCTCTATGTGCACACCTCCGTGCGCAACCGCTTCCCCGAGGGCCAGGGCGGCTACGGCCCCGTGAACCACTCCTTCCCGATCACCCCCGTCGAACTGCACCGCGGCTGGGTCAAGGGCAAGGAGCGCATCGTCGCCTGCGTCTCCTGCACCACGACGTGGGACAAGCCCGCCAAGCCCGTCGTGCTGCGCTTCGACGCCATCGGCAACCCCGTCCCCGCAGGCGACGCCGCGACCATCACTGGCAGGCCAGGCGCCTGGGACATCACCGTCAAGATCAACGACTGGAAGGAGTTCTGCATCCTTGAGTGAGCGCTGGGCCATCCGCACCCTGGGGACCTCGCACGGCGACCCGACCCCGACCCGCTTCAACGTCTCGACGCTGGTCGTCGCCCCGTCGGGGCAGGGACTGCTGATCGACGCGGGCGCGCCCGCCCTGGCCCTGATGATGCGGGGCGGCTTCAACCCGCTCGCCCTGCGGCACGTCATCGTCACCCATCTGCACGAGGACCACATCGGCGGGCTGCCTGACATCGTCAAGTTCCAGGCAAAGCGCCTGCCGAAGGGCGCCGACACCCACGTCTGGCTGCCCGAACGCGGCGCCGACGCCGCGATCCGCGCCTTCCTCGCCCTTGCGCACCGCCCCATTCCCGAGGCCGTCGTCCCCTTCCACGACTACGCCGCGGGCACCGTCCTCGAATGGGAGGGCGCGCGCCTCGCCGCGATCCCCACCGACCACGCCTTCAACGAGCGCGGGACCTTCCCAAGTTACGCGCTCACCCTTGACCTCCCGAACGGACGACGCATCCTCTTCACAGGCGACCTCGCCCGCGACTTCCACGACTTCCCCGCAGGCACCCGCGCCGACCTCGCCTTCTGCGAACTCACCCACTACGACCTGGCAAAGGCCATCCCCACCCTCGCGCGCGAGACCTTCCGCCAACTTGTCTTCACCCACATCGGCAACGAATGGCAGACCCCCGACGCCCCCGCGCGCTTCGCCGATCTCGCCAACCGCCTCCCCTACCCCGCCCGCATCGCCGACGACGGGGACGCATTCGAAATCTGAGGCCCGCCGCGGGCTTCCCGCCCGCAAGCCCGCCGCGGGCTTCCCCATCGCCCCTTCAGCAAAATCCATGCAACTCGCCATCCTCGCAGATCTCCATCTTACGGGCACGCCTGGCTCGGTGAAGCGCCTCGCCCTCGACTGGGCGCTTGCCGACTTGCGCGCGCGCGGCGTGGCGGCCATTGTCGCCATCGGCGACCTCACCGCCACTGGCACCGCCGCGCAGGCGGACGAGGTGCTCGCCGCCCTCGCCGCGACGGGCCTCCCCTTCTGCTCGACACCTGGCAACGCCGAATGGCGCACCGACCGCACTGGCGCCGTCGCCGCGCGCTTCGACGTGCCGCCCGCCGAAGGCCTCCCGCTCGTCCTCGTGGATTCCGCCAACGGCACCCCCGACGACACCGAATGCAGGCGTCTCGCCGCCCTCCCCGACGGCGCGGGGGCCCTCCTCGCCACCCACGTCCCCCCCGCCTCCTGGACCGCCGCCGCGACTGCACTCCTCGCCGACGCGCGCCGACGCGGCGCCGTCGCGGCCGTCATCGCAGGCCACACCCACGACGACCGCGTGGACGCCCTCCGCGGCCTCGACCCCGACAAGGCCTCTGGCGGCCCCCCGATGTACGCCATCCTCGACAACGACGGCGGCCCATGGCGCCGCAGCGACCGCGCGATGCCTGGCGTCGCCCCCGCCGAATG
>JAEEXV010000201.1 GCA_016287975.1 Lentisphaeria bacterium
GGAAATCAGGCTGGCGGAGTTGATGGGGCTCGAACCCACGACCTTCGCCGTGACAGGGCGATGCTCTAACCAATTGCGCTACAACTCCAGGTTCCTTCCGTCTGGCGGTAAGTGCGCTTAAAATACTCCTTTTTCCGAAATTTGCAAGCCCGCACGGGACGCTTTTGCGGCGTTTTTTTGCATCCGCCCTGCGAAGCGGCTGAAAAACATTCCAATCTGGTGGCAGGATTGCAAACAGCGTCTATTTTAGCACCAATGCGCAATCCGCCCGACGTCGGGATGAAGGATGCGCGGTCTTTTTTCAAATGGTAATAGTCAGGAGGCATTTCATGAAGATGCGTGTGTTTGCGTGGTTGGCGGTTGTGCTGGCGGTCTGCACGGGGCTGATGGTGTCGTGCAAGAAGGAGGACGGTCTTGAGATTTTGGATGAGGCGCTCCAGGCCGAGCAGTATGGTGTCGGCTTCAAACTGGGGGACACGAAACTGCGTGACGCGGTGCAGGCGACCCTGAAGGAGATGGCGAAAGACGGGACGGCCGCGAAGATTTCCGCGACGTGGTTCGAAGGCGAGAACAAGTTCGTGATGTCGGCGGATCCGGTGGCGGCGACCCCGAATGCGGCGGGCGTGGATCCGAGCGCGGAAGGCTTTGTCTTCAAGGTCGGGCTGGACGCCACGTTCAAGCCGTATGGCTTCAAGAATGAGAAGGGGGAGATCGTGGGGTTCGACATCGACCTGGCGAAGGAGGTGGCGAAGCGCCGCGGCTGGAAGATCGAACTCAAGTCGATCGACTGGGACGCCAAGGACGCGGAACTCTCCTCAGGCATGATCAACTGCATCTGGAACGGCTTCACCATCAACGGCCGCGAGAAGCAGTACACCTGGACCGAGGCGTATGTGAACAATTCCCAGGTGGTGATGGTCCGCAAGGGCAGCGGCATCAAAAAACTGTCGGATCTTGCGGGCAAGGTCGTCGTGGTGCAGAAGGATTCCTCTGGGGCCGCCGCGATCAACGATGAGAAGAATGACGCGTTGAAGAAGTCCCTGAAGGCGGTTCGTTCCGTGCCTGAATTCAACACCGCGCTGATGGAACTGCGCCAGGGGAGCTGCGATGCGGTCATCATCGACCAGGGCGTCGCCGAGATGCATCTGAAGGGCAAGCAATAATCGCGGAAAGGCACCGATGAGCGCGACTTGGGCTTTGGCCGCCATACGATTGCAGGGGCTGCTGGCCTTTGCGGAGGCAGGCGCCGAGAGCGGGAACTACTTCCGCGCGACTTTCCTGCCGATGCTCGGCCTGTTGGCGAAGGGCTTCTGCACGACGTTCCTGATCTTTGCGCTCACGGTGCTCTTTTCGCTGCCGCTGGGGCTCGGCATCTGCTCGCTGCGGATGAGCCGCTTCCATTCGCTGGCGTGGGTGGCGCGCATCTACATTTCGGTGATGCGCGGCACCCCGCTGATGCTTCAGCTGCTGGTGGTTTTCTTCGGGCCTTACTTCCTCTTCGGCCTTCGCCTGGGGGACGGCTACCGCTTCCCGGCGGTGATCATCGCCTTCACGCTGAACTACGCGGCGTATTTCGCGGAGATCTACCGCGGAGGCATCGAGTCGATTCCGCTGGGCCAGTACGAGGCGGCGAACGTGCTGGGCTATTCGCGCCTGCAGACCTTCTTCCGCATCATCCTGCCGCAGGTGGTCAAGCGGACGCTGCCGCCAGTGACCAACGAGGTCATCACCTTGACCAAGGACACCTCGCTGGCGCAGGTCATCGCGTGCCTGGAGATGTTCACTGTCGCAAAGGAACTGGCGGCGAGCATGGTCTCGATGGTGCCATACCTCGCGGCTGGCCTCTTCTACTACATCTTCAACTTCCTGGTCGCCTGGGCGATGGAGGGGGTGGAGCGCAAGTTCAGCTACTATCGTTAAGAGGGGGCGAGTCATGCCGAATCCGTCCGTTCTGAAAATCGACCACATCCGCAAGCGCTTCGGGGAACTGGAGGTGCTCAAGGACATCTCGCTGGAGGTCCACGCGGGCGAGGTCGTCGCCATCATCGGGCCTTCTGGCTCTGGCAAGTCCACCTTCCTGCGCTGCGCGACCCTGCTGGACCGCATGGACCGCGGAAGCATGAGCTACCTGGAGCATTCCGTGTGCCAGGACGACGCCGCTCTGGGGGCGTCGGTCTATGCCCCGCCGTCCGAACTCAAGCGGGTGCGGGCGCTGTTCGGGCTGGTCTTCCAGAATTTCAACTTGTTCCCGCACTTCAGCGTGCTCAAGAACATCATCGACGCGCCGATCACTGTGCAGGGACGTCCGAAGGCGGAGGTCGTCGCGCACGCGCGGGAGCTGCTGGCGACGATGGGGCTCTCCGACAAGGAGAACGCCTATCCGTGCGAACTCTCGGGCGGGCAGCAGCAGCGCGTGTCGATTGCGCGGGCGCTCATCAACCGCCCGCAGATCCTCTTCTTCGACGAGCCGACCTCGGCGCTGGATCCCGAACTGACGGGGGAGATCCTCAAGGTCATTCGGCGACTGGCGCAGGAGCACATGACGATGGTCATCGTCACCCACGAGATCGGCTTCGCGCGCAAGGTCGCGGACCGCGTCGTCTTCATGGCGGGCGGCGTCATCGTGGAGCAGGGCGCGCCCGAGGCGGTCATCGACCACCCCGCGCAGGAGCGCACGCGCGCGTTCCTGCAGCGGCTCCACGACAAGGAATAGCGTCGGCGCGCCCCGCCGCCCGTGTCGTCCTGATCCAGAACCCCAGCCTTCATTCAGCGGAGGAAACCATGCGGATTGAGGTGTCGCACTTGACCAAGCGCTTCGGCAAGACGGTGGCGCTGTCGGATTTGAGTTTCATCTTGTCGCCAGGCAAGGTGACGGGGCTGATCGGGCCGAACGGGGCGGGCAAGAGCACGCTGCTGCGGCTGATGGCGGGGCGGGACTTCCCCGACGAGGGGGACATCACCTACGACAGCCTCTCCGCCTGCGACTATCCTGAGCGGCTGGGGCGGCTGGTCGGGATGATGCCCGATTCGCTGCCCGAATATCGGCTGTGGCAGGTGCAGGACTATCTGGAGTTCCTGGCGCGCGCCGTCGGCTGGCAGGGGGACGAGCGCGGGCGGCGCCTGAAGGAGGTGATGGAGTTCACGCAGCTGGGGGAACTGCGCACGCGTCGCCTGAATGAACTCTCCAAGGGCATGAAGCAGCGTGTCTCCCTGGCGCGCGCGCTTCTGGCGGATGCGCCCCTGCTGCTGCTGGACGAACCCGCCGCGGGGCTGGATCCCCGCGCGCGCATTGAACTGCGCGAGTGCATTCGGAAGATCGCCGAGGCTGGCAAGACGATTCTCTTCAGCAGCCACATCCTCACCGAACTGGAGGACATGTGCGACGACGTGCTGATTCTGGAGCAGGGGCGCCTGCAGCGCCATGGCGCGCTCGCCGATCTGGAGGGGATGGCAGCGCCCTCGGCCGCGCCTGAAGGCGCGGCGCCGACCCCGCGTCAGATCACCCTGGAGTTCCAGACGCTTTCCCCTGAGGTGCATCTCAAGTTGGCGCAGCTGCCGCATTTCAGCGGGCAGGAGGTCAAGGGCGGGCGCGGCATTGTCGTCACCCTGGATGGAACGGGGCAGGATGTGGACGAGTTCATGGCGGCGGCCTTTGCCGCGCATCTTCCGATCGTCTCGTTCCAGCGCCGCGGGCGCAATCTGGAGACGCTGTTCATGGACACGACCGAGGGCAAGGTGCAATAGGACTGCGGGAGGAGCGAATATGGATGCACGGCATGGAACGGATTTTCTGAACCCCGTCTTCTTCAAGGATCTGCGCCAGGCGATGCGCAGCCGTTTTCTCCTGGGGATGGGAGTGGTGGTGGCGCTCATCGAGGGCATCATCGCCTACTGCTACTGGCGGTATGGACAGGGAGATACGGCACAGGACGTCGATGCCCTGAGGATGATGACGGTCATCTACTGCTTTCTCATGGTCATCTGCGTCGGGGCGGGCGGGCTGTTCCCTGTCAGCGTCATGGCGCAGGAACGGAGGGTGGAGGGGCTGGATCCGCTGATGGGGACATGCCTGACGCCGTGGCAGGTGCTGAAGGGGAAACTCCTGGCGATTCTCACTGGAATGGGCATTCCGATGGCGCTCTCCGTCCCGCTGTGGCTCTTCCTGCGTCCGTATTACCTCTTCTTTGGTTTTGTGGCCGTCTTCGGCCTGGTGCTGCTTGCGGTGCTGGGGGGGCTGGTGGTTTCCTGCTACCGCGAGGGCGCCATGAACACGGCGCGCAACTGGGGGCTGGTGCCCTTCCTGGCGCTCGGGCCGATTTTCGCGGCGATGGGGGGCCTGTTTGTGGAGGGAAATTCTGCGGAAATCTCCTGGAAGGACAAGGTGGTCTGCATCGCGGCCGGCGTCTCCGTCTTGGTGCTGGCGCTGGCGCTGGCGTATGGCGCGCTGTGCCATCGGCAGCAGGAACGCACGCGCGTGCTGCGGATTTCCGCCGTCATCCTGGCGCTTGCCTGGCTGCCGCTGCTGGGATGGCTGAACGACTGGAATTGGCGGGAGGCGCTGATGGTCTGGGGTGTTGTCGTGACCGTGGAGGCGGCGGGGCTCTTGTTCCTGGCCTCCTGCGAACGGCCGCTGCCCAGCCGCCGCCAGGCGCAGGAGGCCCCGCGCAATCTGCTCCTGCGCCTGCTGGCCTTCCCCTGGACCACTGGCGCCTCTGGCGGAATCGTCTTTTCCACTCTCCTTGCGATGGCGGGGGGCATCGTCGGCTATCTCGCCGCCGCCACAGGGAACAGGATTCAAGACGACATCATCCTCACGTCGTCTCTCTGCTTCTGCTATGGCCTTTTCTATGCGGGCATCGCCCAGGTCATGCGGCGCTGGCTGCGCCTCCATCCAGTGGTGACATACATTTGCATCGGTTCTCTGGTGGCGGTGCTGAATTCCGTTTTGGTGATCCTCGGAGTGGAAGGGGCGCTGATTCTCACGCCGTTCTTCTGGGTGTCGGATCTGTGGCACTGGGGCCTGGAGAGCGCGGTGCTGATCGTCGGCGCCTTCGGCATCGCCGTCAACTTCTATTTCTGGTGCGATTCCCTCGACCATCTGGACGGCAACGCGGACAGACGGTGACGCCTGCCCCCCGCCGCTGCGGACGTGCCACAAGGCGGCGGGGAGGGCCGTGGCAATCCGCCTTGCTACACGCCTTGTTTCTTGCGCCAGTCAAGAAAGAGTTGAAGTTCCTGTTCTTCAGAGTTATATACATATTTTAGATAGTCTATGAACGCCTTGTCTTTTTCATATTTCCGCTTTGTTTCTTCCAAGGCTTGTTCTCTTTTGGCGATGTCTTCTTTTGACTCGCGTACTTTTCTCTCCAGCATGGCCTGCGTTTTGTCAATGCCATATTTTTTTACGATGTCGACGCATATTTCATAGTCCTTATCATCTGGTCTCAATCCTCGGACATGAGAGACGATGATTTGTTCTTCCGAGAGGGACAGCAGGGAGAAGCAACTGGCGCAGGTTGCAACCACCGAGACAAGCAGAACGGGCATGATCGTTTTTTTCATCGAAAAACTCCTTTCAGGGAGGATTCAGTGATTGCCGCGCTAGGTACGGAACTCATGCGGGGGCACGGGGTAGACGGGGCATGACTTCTTCTACGTTGAAAACATCTTCTGGACAGCACTGAATGACAGATCCAGCTCCCTGCCATTCAGGAGCCGTATAGGGTAAAATATAAGCGGCGACAAGGATTTTACAACTCTACCCTGCTACTGTTCTGATCTACCGTGTGCTCACCCTATCCCGCAGCTTTTTTCAGGAATTTTGCGCGGATCGGCTTGACAACCCGGAAAGCGGTGCCATATTAAGCGCCACGCCCAAACGGGCGCTCTTTGGAAACAGGACAGTGCAATGCGACATGCGGGGTGCGGGCGCCTGGCGGCGTCCGCGCCCGTCAATGAGAATGTAGAACCTGAATCACAGGTCGGACTTTTCGCAACGGAGAGTTTGATCCTGGCTCAGAATGAA
>JAEEXV010000202.1 GCA_016287975.1 Lentisphaeria bacterium
TCTACATGACCCGCCTCCAGGACGAATGGGACAAGAAGCCCGGCGAGAGTTCGCGGGGCTACAATCCCGAGGACTACTACTTCGCGGGCGAGGACCTGAACCGCCTCCGCAACACCGCCGTCATCATGCACCCGCTGCCGAGGCGGGCGGAGATCTCCACGGAATGCGACAACGACCCGCGCGCCGTCTACTGGCGCCAGATGCGCAACGGCATGTGGATCCGCGCCGCCCTCATCGCCACCATCTTCTGCCGCGACCAGGAGATCACCAACTACTACATGCTGAACAACCGCTGACAGACCGAAACCCGGAAAAGCGGATATATTAAGCCCTGGCCCCGAGGCCTCCCTTCCCGTGCCCCAGAACACCCCCGCCCCATCCCCATGCTGAGCAGCAAAGTCATCGTCGTCGGAGCGGTCTCCGACGATCCTCTGGCGATTGACATCGCCCACTACATGCACCAGGAGACCGACATCTCCGACATCCTGGCATACAAGCAGTTCGCGAACACCGAGTTCTGCCCGCGCTTCATCAGCGACGAGACGGACTTCGACCATATCGGGCACGGCCTCGACGGCAAGACCGTCGTCATCGTCTCATCCTGCTCGGGCGAGCACACCCGCAACGCCCGCGCGATGCGCAACTTCCTCGTCGCCCGCGCCGCCAAGGACAACGGCGCCGAGCGCGTCATCCTCGTCGAGCCCGACCTCTACTACAGCGCGCAGGACCGCGGGGCCCGCCCCGAATACGGCCATGTCGCCTTCCGCCGCACCCCGCAGGACTACAAGAAGTTCGACGGGCAGCCCTGGTCGAGCCGCCTCTACGCGCAACTTCTCAAGAGCGCCGGTGTCGACACCGTCATGACCGTCCACAACCACTCCGTCGCCGTCCAGGAGCTCTTCACCGACATCTTCAACGGCGAGTTCTACAACCTCTCGCCCGCCTCGCTGTACGCGGGCTACCTCGCCACCCACGCCTCCCTGACCCAGATCAGCCCCGACCAGGGGCTCGTCATCTGCGCCCCCGACAAGGGCGCGACCCCCTTCGCCCACACCGTCTTCGAGCACTACTGCAACGAGACTGCGGGGATGCTGCTGCACGGCAAGCCGAGTTTCATGGTCATGTCCAAGGAGCGCCTGGGCGAGCGCAGCGTCGTGATCACGGCCGCCGAGGACAGCCCCACCAAGCTCTCCGAACTCGCGGGGCGCGAGGTGGTCGTCTGCGACGACATGGTGCGCACGGGCGGCACCATCAAGGAGTGCTGCAAGCGCCTCAAGGAGGCGGGCGTCCTGCGCGTCCTCTTCGTGGTCACCCACTTCTATTCGTCGCCCGAGGTCAAGGAGAACCTGAACGACGGCGCCATCGACGACATCATCACCACCAACACCCTCCCCAACATCCTGAACCGCGACATGCAGGGGCGTCTGCGCCGCAAGATGCTGATCCTGAAAATCGAGCGCTGGATCGTCAACGAACTGCGCAAGCGCATCCTCCACGTCGACCTGCCGCCCTATCGGCCGCCATACTCCGTCGACATCTCCCGCAAGAACCCCTATTGGGAGGACAACCAGGAACTCGCCGTCAAGCCCATCGGCTGATCCCCCGACGCGAACATCCACCGGCCCGAGAACGGGCCGGCACGGAACGCCGCCCCACGATGAGTCTGAAGTCTGGGGTCTGGGGTCCCCGATGGGTCTGGGGTCTGAAGTCTGGGGTCCCCGATGGGTCTGGGGTCTGAAGTCTGGGGTTCCCGATGGGTCTGGGGTCTGAAGTCTGGGGTCCCCGATGGGGCTGGGGTCTGAAGTCTGGGGTTCCCGATGGGTCTGGGGTCTGAAGTCTGGGGTCTCCGATGGGTCTGAAGTCTGAAGTCTGGGGTTCCCGATGGGTCTGAAGTCTGAAGTCTGGGGTCTCCGATGGGTCTGAAGTCTGGGGGCCATATCGGAAAAGGTTGTCCTGCGGGGAAGCCAATTCGGGAATTGCAAGATATATTTAGAGTTTTGCCGAGCGAAGGCGGGCGCGGGGGAGGGCGCGCCGTCTGGATTTCCAGCCCCATCACATAGGTTAGCAACTGCCATGCGCATGACCCAGCTTTTCGGGCAGCGCCTGCGGGAGGCCCCGCGGGACGCCCAGACCGCCAGCCACATTTTCCTCGTACGGGGCGGCTATTGCCGCGCGGTGTCGACGGGCATCTATTCGCTGCTGCCGCCAGGCAAGCGGATTGTCGCGAAGATCGAGCGGATCATCCGCGAGGAGATGGACCGCATCGGCGGCCAGGAGGTGCTGATGCCGGTGGTGCTGCCGGCGGAACTCTGGCAGCAGTCGGGGCGCTGGGAGACGGTCGGGGCGGAGCTCCTGCGCTTCAAGGACCGCAACGGCAAGGACATGCTGCTGGGCATGACGCACGAGGAGTCGGCGGTGCAGATCGCGCGGACCGAGCTCAACAGCTACAAGCAGCTGCCTGCGATGATCTACCAGATCCAGACGAAATACCGCGACGAGGCGCGCCCGCGCGCGGGCCTCATCCGCGTCCGCGAGTTCACCATGAAGGACGCGTACAGCTTCCACGTCTCGCAGGAGGACCTCGACCAGTACTACGTCGTCTGCCGCGACGCCTACAGCCGCATCTTCAAGCGCATCGGCATCCGCGAGTTCCTGTGCATCCAGGCGGATTCGGGCATCTTCGGCGGCAACCGCTCCGACGAGTTCATGGCCATCGCCGATTGCGGCGAGGACACCATCTTCGCCTCCCCCAACGGCAACTACGAGGCCAACCGCGAGGTCGCCTGCTCCCCGCTGAAGTTCACCCCCGAGGAGCCGCTGCCCCTGGAGAAGGTCGAGACGCCGCACTGCAAGACCATCGCCGAGGTCGCGGCGTTCCTCAAGACCGACGCCGCGCACACCTGCAAGGCCGTCTTCTACAAGGACAGCCAGGGCAGGCTCGTCTTCGTCAACATCCGCGGCGACCTGGAGGTCAACGAGACAAAGCTCGCCAAGGTCGTCAAGGACGGCAACCTCGCCTTCGCCGACGACGAGCTCATCCGCTCCGTCGGCGCGGTGCCTGGCTTCGCCTCGCTCTACGGCCTCGACTTCGCGAACATCCGCGTCGTGGTCGACCCCTCGGCCGTCCACTCGAACAACCTCGTCGTCGGCGCCAACGAGGAAGGCTACCACTACCGCAACTTCAACTTCGAGCGCGATGTGCAGGACAAGGCGCATGTCACCGTCGCCGACATCGCCACCGTGCGGGACGGCGATCCCTCGCCCGTCGACGGCGCGCCGTTGAAGCTCCTGCACGGCATCGAGATCGGCAACATCTTCCAGCTTGGCGTCAAGTACTCCAAGCCGATGGGATGCAACTTCCTGGACGCCGACGGGCAGTCCAAGCCGATGGTCATGGGCTGCTACGGCATCGGCGTCGGCCGCGCGATGGCGGCGGTGCTGGAGCAGTCGCACGACGACTGGGGGCCGATCTGGCCGCTGGCCATCGCGCCGTGGCAGGTCGAGATCGTCGGGCTCAAGTACTCCGAGCCTGCGGTCAAGGAGGCCTGCGAGAAACTCTACGGCGAGCTTCAGGGCCTGGGCGTCGAGGTGCTGCTGGACGACCGCGGCGAGAAGGCGGGCAGCGCCTTTGCGGACGCCGACCTGCTGGGCATTCCGTACCGCGTGGTCGTCTCCCCGAAGACCATCGCGGGCGCCGAGGTCGAGTTCAAGCGCCGCGACTGGGGCAAGAAGAGCGAGATGCGGCCGCTTGAGGGCCTTGCCGCGCGGCTGAAGTCCGAAATCGACGCCGAACTGGCCGCAAACCTCCTGGCGGAGTAGCCGCCGTGTCGCCATGCCCATCTGCCGGATCTTCAATTCCAAAGGCACGGAACTGACCCACTTCCGCACCGAGGACTTCCCGAACCAGCGCCGCATCGTGGTCGGGCGCTCCTCCAAGTGCGACGTGTCGCTCAAGCACCTGGCGGAGAACAACATCAGCCGCGAGCATTTCTTCCTGTCCCGCAGCCTCGGCAGCGACGACTGGAAGATCCACGACACCAGCCGCGCGGGCATCGTCCTCGACTGCCGCAAGGTCCCCGAGGCCGACCTCCACAACGGCAGCGTGCTGCGCTTCGGCCAGCTCTTCTTCTGCTTCGGGGAGCGCGCCGCCCCCAGCCCGTACTTCCTCGCCTGGAACAGCATCGGCGGCGGGGACGAGGAGTTCGCGCGCCTCTGGCCGGGCGTCAACTCCGTCGGCGCCTCCCATGACAACTACGTCATGGTGCGCGAAGGCTCGGTCTCCCGCTTCCATGCGCAGGTGGAGGTCAACGGCGACCGCCTGCTGCTCTCGAACCTGAGCGCCATGGTCGAAAGCCAGGTCAACGGCGCCGAAGTCACGGGGCCGCGCGAGATCCGCCCTGGCGACACCATCGTCCTGGCCGACGTCCAGGTGCGGCTCGGGCGCACCGAGGCCATGGCCGCGCCCGTGGCGGACATCCTCTCCGAGAAGGCGCTGCAGCGCCAGAACCAGAAGTCGGAGACGGACCGCAACCTGCGCCCCACGATTGTCGTCATTCTCCTGCTTGTCATCATCGGATGCTTCGCGATCGCCCTCTTCTACGGCGCCCGCCTGCTCCGATAACCCCAACCGCAAGGAAATCATCCCCCATGAACAGCAACCCAGCCAACACGGAGCCTCCCCCGTATGAACGCCGCAGAGATGGAAAAAATGCTGGCGCCGGGCAGCTTCGGCGCACTCAAATCCGCCCTTGAGGAAATGAACCCCGTCGACATCGCGAACGCGATGGGCGACATGGACAAGGGCAAGATGCTCCTGCTGTTCCGCCTGATGCCAAAGGACCAGGCGGCGGCGGTCTTCACCTATCTCGACCCAGGGGAGCATCGCCACATCGTCGACGCCATCTCCGCCGCCGAAGCGGGCGACCTGCTCGACGAAATGTATACCGACGACGCCGTGGACTTCCTCGGCGAACTCCCCTCCAACATGGTCCGCGCGATCCTGCAGGAGGCCGAACCCGAGACCCGCAAGATCGTCAACCAGTTCCTGAACTACCCCGAGAACTCGGCCGGCAGCATCATGACCTCCGAGTTCGTCTACCTCTTTGAGACGATGACCTGCAAGGAGGCGCTCGCCGTCATCCGCGCCGCAGGCATCGACAAGGAGACCATCTACACCTGCTACGTCACCGACGCCTCGCGCCACCTCACCGGCGTCGTCTCCCTGCGGACCATCCTCCTCGCCAGCGACGACACGAAGATCGCCGACATCATGGAGACCGCCGTCGTCGTCGCCCATACCCACGACGACCAGGAGGAGGTCGCCAAGAACTTCTCCAAATACGACTTCATCGCGATGCCCGTGGTCGACAAGGAGAACCGCATCGTCGGAATCATCACCGTCGACGACATCATCGACGTCGTCGAGGCCGAGAACACCGAGGACGTGGAGAAGATGGCCGCCCTGAAGCCGTCGGACGACGAATACCTGCATACCAGCGTCTGGAAGCTGGCGCGCAACCGCATCGTGTGGCTGCTGGTGCTGATGATCTCGGCGACCTTCACCGCGATGATCATCCGCCACTACGAGGACATGCTGACGAAGATGGTGTTCCTGGCCGCCTTCGTGCCGATGCTGATGGACACCTGCGGCAACTCCGGGCAGCAGGCCTCGACGCTGATCGTGCGCGGTCTGGCGGTCGGGGACATCGAGCTGGGGGACTGGCTGAAGATCCTGTGGAAGGAGCTGCGCGTGGGCTTCCTCTGCGCGCTGACGCTGGCGGTGGTGAACTTCGCGCGGATCTGGCTCTTCCATCTGGCGAAGCCGCGCGTCAACCTCGTCGTCAACCTGACCTTGCTCTTCGCGGTCATCCTCTCCAAGCTCATCGGCTGCATGCTGCCGATCCTCGCCAAGCGCGTCAAGTGCGACCCCGCCCTCATGGCGTCGCCGCTCCTGACCACCTCCGTGGACGCGCTGACCCTCGCCATCTACTTCAACATCGCCACCTCGCTGCTGGCGGGCTCCTGACGCAAAACCGCCACGAGAGATTATAGTAAGAAACGCATCTTCCGCTGAACCCAATCTTTCCGTTTCCACCCGCGATGCTTCATTTCTACTTGCAATCCCGCGCCCGCCAGTGGGGTGCCCGTGACGACTGCCCCATGAGGGCGCAGTTGGAGTATATGCGCCGTGCGGGCAAGTTGCGGTCCGTCCAGACCGAGGCCATCGAGACCTATTTGTTCCTCAAGGTCGTCTGCCGCAACCGCCCCCTGTATGACATCCTGGCCTCGGGGCTGCTGAACACCCTCGACCCGAACCAGCTGCGCGTCTCCCAGCCCGTCCGCGAGTTCCTTGCGACGCATCCCGCATCGCTGGCGCTGCTGGAACTGGCGGGTCAGAGGACGGGGGCAGGGCGGCAAGTGGTCGCCGAGGCCTTGAAGGAGCGTCTGGAGACGGCGCCGCAGGACATCGACGCCCCCGCGCTGCTACGACGGCTTTTCTACGGCGTGCCGTATGCGGACTATCTCTTCTCGCTGCCCATGGGTGCTGGCAAGACCTTCCTGATGGCGGCGTTCATCTATCTCGACCTGGCCTTTGCGCTTCAGGAGCCGGACAATCCTGCGTTCGCCCGGAACTTCATCGTGCTGGCGCCTTCGGGCCTGAAGTCCTCGATTCTTCCCAGCCTGCGGACAATCCAGGCCTTCGACCCCTCCTGGGTCGTCGCCGAGCCGCTGGCCACGCACTTGCGGCGGCAGCTGCAATTCGTGGTTTTGGACGAGGAGGCCTCGGCCAGGGATTCGAATCGCGTGCGCAATCCAAATGCCAGCAAGCTGGCCAATCTGCAGCCTTTCGAAGACCTCGCCGGCCTCGTCGCGGTGACCAATGCGGAGAAGGTCATCCTCGACCATCTGGAGGATCCACGGCAAGGGCGCATCCTGGAGCAGACCGAGTACGAGAAGGCGGCGGCGGCCAACGAACTGCGCGCCCTCGTGGGGAAGATCCCCGCGCTGTCGATATTCATCGACGAGGCGCATCATGCCACCTCCACGGATATCAAGCTGCGTGGCGTGGTCGGGGATTGGGCCAGGGGCGGCACTGTCCGTACCGTGCTGGGCTTTTCCGGCACGCCTTACCTGCCTTCCGCCGAAAAGATCCAGGTGGCGGAGGGACTGGAGATGAAGACGGCCGAAATCACCAACACCGTGCATTATTATCCGCTGGTCAATGGAATCGGGCGTTTCCTCAAGAAGCCGACCGTGCATATCGTGCATGACGCATCGGATTCCCTTGCCATTGTCGGGCGCGGAATCTCGGAGTTCCTCGCCCGCTTCGGACGCACCCGCCTGGCCTCGGGCGCCTGGGCGAAACTGGCCGTCTACTGCGGCTCCATCGACCGCCTGGAGCAGCAGATCCTGCCGCTGGCCGTGCGCATGTGCGAGGAGAATGGCCTCGCCCCCGCCAGCGCCATCCTCCGCTACCACAGGGGGAACAAGGCATTCCCCGCGCCAGAGGGCGCCGAACTGGCCTTTGCCTCCCTGGACACGCCGCATTCCCCTGTCCGCATTGTACTGCTGGTCCAAATCGGCAAGGAGGGGTGGGACTGCCGGTCCCTGTCGGGAGTCGTCCTGTCGCAGGAGAAGGACTGTCCTCGGAACATGGTTCTGCAGACCTCGTGCCGATGCCTGCGCGAGGTCAGGCATGGGGCTTCCGAGGAGGCGGTCATCGTGCTCAACGCCGATAATGGCAAGGCGCTTTCGGAGCAGTTGAAGCAGCAGCAGCATGCCACCCTGGATGAGTTCCAGCAAGGCGGTGCTTTTTCCAAGCGCATAGAACGCCATGATCGCACGGGCGTGCTGCATTTGCCAGAGATGCCCTTCTGCCAGTTGCGCGTCTCCTATGGCGCCGAGGTCGTCGCCGAGCCTGCGACTGCCGTGAACCGCCTGCACGCGCTGCTGCACGAACTGCCTGGGATGCGGCGGCGCATGACGGTGACCACTGGCACCTTCGAGGATCTGCAGTCCATGCTACGCGAGGAAGGCGCGCGGTACAATGCCGGCGCCCTCTCGTCCTGTCCGTTTTCCGTATGGCTGGATCTGCTACAGAAGGAGAGTTTCGGTTTTTGGAGGCGCGGCGCGGCGAGCGCGGCCGAGTTGTCGCAGCTGCGTGCCATCCATGAGGCGATTTCCGTTGCCGACGCCTCGGGCGACAGATTCCTGTCTCCAGACTATGACCAGCGGGCGATCCGCTCACGGGTCGTCACCGCCTTCTGGCCGCGGCGGCGGCTGTCGGTCAGGGAGGAAATCGTGCCGACGAGCGCGCGGCTGCTTCGGATCGAGCGCCTGATTTCTCCCATCGAAGTCCCGAAGTCGTCCGAGGCGTCCTTTGTGCCAGACCAGAACGAATGCCGCCGCATTGTGGAAGCTGACCGCACTGGGGCGACGGCGGACGAGGCGGTCGCGGTCGCGCAACGAAAACTGCAGGAGGCGCTGGAGGAGGGGGACGAGGAGCTCATCGAACTGCGACGGCGCAAACTCGCCGCCTCCCGAACTGGGCGGGCGGCCAAGGACCGCAGCTACCACTATCTCCCCTATCGGACCGACAGCGCCTTCGAGCGCGCGTTCCTGGACGAGGCACTGCGGCGCGCGGAACTCGCCGACCTGGGGCTGGAAGTCTACTACAATGGCGACGACACCCTGACCGAATTCCGCATCCACTGCTATCAGCGACCCCCTGGAAAGCCCGAGGGGCCCTGGCGCAGCGTCGGCATCTACACGCCTGACTTCCTGGTCCTGCGCCGCGATTCGGCCACCAACGCCATCGCGGCCTGCCTCATCGTCGAGACCAAGGGGAAGTTGTACGCCCTGGATCCCGCCTTCCAGGCACGCCGTGCCTTCACCGCTGGGAAATTCCTCCGCCAAAACGCGGAGCGCCCAGGGATGCCCCGCTTCCAATATCTCTACTTGGAGGAAACCGCCGACTGGCGCCATCAGCTCGTCGCCGCCGTCCAGGACTTTTTCGCCGCGCCCGCAGAACATTAGGAGCCACCGCCATGCCCATCCAATACATCCCCTTCTTCCCCGAGCCCATCCGCGGCCAGGCTTTGCTGGACAACTTCAAGCGCACCCTGCGGTACTCCAGCAGCGAAAATGCCAAGCGCCTGGTGCGACGCGGCATGCCGCTCTATGAAATCGCGACGACCGAGGTGGTCGGCAACGCCCCCGACACGGAGAATCTGGTGCTCCACGGCGAGTGCCTCGCAGCCTGCGCCGCCTTGAAGGACGCAGGGCGCACCGTCGATCTCGTCTACATCGACCCGCCCTTCGCCTCTGGCGCCGACTACGCCAAGAAGATCTACCTGCGCCGCAATCCCCAGAAGGCCGCCGAACTCGCCGAGGCCGAGCGCACCCTCGATTCCGACGAACTCGCCGCCTTCGAGGAGAAGATGTACGGCGACATCTGGGAAAAAGAGAAATATCTCAATTGGATGTATACCAACTTGCTCGCCATCAAGGCAGTCATGGCCGACAACGCATCCATCTACGTCCACCTCGACTGGCACATCGGACACTATGTCAAAATCCTGATGGACGAAATCTTCGGAGAGGAAAACTTCCGCAGCGAAATCATCTGGAAACGGTCCACTGCACATAGTGACGCGGAGTTCTATGGCGTGAACTTCGACACGTTGTTTTTCTACACGAAGTCTCAGGGGAGTTATACATTCAATCCAGTCTTTCAACCATATACGGAGGAATATCTGGCGCGCTTCAAACGACAAGATCCTGATGGGCGAAAATGGGACAGTGGAAACCTGACAGCCAAAGGGCTGTCTGGAAGTGGATATGAATACGAATACAAAGGCTTCCGTTCATTATGGAGAATGCCAAAATCTACGATGGAGCAAATGGATCGCGAGGGGCGTCTGCATATTACAAAAACAGGGGGCATTCGCTCAAAAGTCTATCTCGATGAATTGCCGGGAATGCGCGCACAATGCATTTGGGATGACATCAATCCCATCAATTCCCAGGCGTCAGAGAAGGTCGACTACGCGACGCAGAAGCCAGAGGCTTTGCTGGAGCGGATCATCAAGGCGTCATCGGATAAGGGGATGACGGTGGCGGACTTTTTCGGGGGGAGCGGGGTGACGGCGGCGGTGGCGGCGCGGCTGGGTCGCAAGTTCATCCATGTCGACGTCGGGGTGAACAGCATCCAGACGGCGCGCGACCGTCTCCTGGCGCTCGGGGTTTCCTTCCAGGTGCGCGAGGTCAAGGACGGCGTCTCGCTGTTCCGAAATCCTGTGCAGACGATGGACAAGCTGAAGACGCTGATTCCTGGGCTGCGCGGGGATGAGCGCCTGGGCGACTTCTGGGCGGGGGCCATCCACGACAGCCGTCTTGGACGGATTCCCGTGTATCTTCCGAATCTCCTGGACAGCGATTCGCGCATGCTGGACCTGCCGCTGCTGTTCCGCATCGTGCACAAGGAGATCCCCGATTTGGCGGAGGCGGTGAAGAAGGCGGTGGTCTACTATGTCCAGGCGGAGGATATGGAGGCAATGCAGGCCTTCCTCAAGGAGCAGACGGCGACGCAGGCCGAAGTCGAGCTGCGCGACCTCAAAGAGCTTCTGGACGACATTGTCGTGAATGACGAGGTGGAGTGGCGGCTGAAGAAAGAAGCCTCCGACGACCTGCTGCACCCCTGGCGTCTGGTCATCGGGCGCTTCTCCAGCGACCGCGTGCGCCAGAAGGTCGCGGAATACAACCAGCGCGGCGCGGCCAATCCAGGCAAACGCGGCTTCACCCCGATCCAGCTCTCCGAGAACGGCCTCGAAACGCTGGAGGCGATTGCCGCCGACTGCACCGCCAAGGACGGCCCCTTCCATGCCGACCGCGACCTGCGAATCGACAGACTGGGGCGGTGCGTCCTCGACGGCGTCAAGACCGACCAGTTGTGGGATGGCGCCCTCACGCTCTCCGCCAAGCCGCTCCGCCTCCGTTTCCGCAACATCTGCGGCGACGAATCCATCCTCCCCGTCCCATAACCCAATCTCCATTCTTTCAACCATGTTCATCGACCTGCACGTGCATCTTCGCGAACCAGGGCAGACCGCCAAGGGGGACATCGCCCACGAGACCGCCGCCGCCAGGGCAGGGGGCTTCGGGCTGGTCGTCGCCATGCCGAACACCACGCCCGCCATCGACACCGTCGGGCGCTGGCAGGAGGTCGCGCGGCTCTGCGCCGAAAAGGCGGCGGTGCCCGTGATCCAGGCGGCCGCGATGACCCTGGGCCGCGAGGGCAGGGCGCCCACCGACGCCGCCGCGCTCA
>JAEEXV010000203.1 GCA_016287975.1 Lentisphaeria bacterium
CCGTCTGCCGCGCCGACGCCAGCCGCGCCACCCTGGAGGAGCCGCCCAAACCCAGGCCCGCCCCGCCCGCGAAGTTCCCTGGACGCGACCTGAAGACGCTTCATGCGTTCCGCCTCCAGGACCAGAAAGGCGCCGCCCGCGAAATCACCTGCGCCATCCCGTTCGGCGCCCAGGGACAGAGCCGCTACGCCCTCGCCACCAGGGGCGGCGAAGTCCACATCCTCGACGCCGAGGCCAGACCCGTCGCCTCCTTCAGCGTCAGCGCGCCCGTCAACGACCTGGCCGCCGCCGATCTCGACGGCGACGGCGCCCCCGAACTCCTTCTCGCCTGCGAGGACACCTGCCTGCGCGCCTGCCGCCTCGACGGGGCAATCCTGTGGAAGCACGACTTCCCCTTCTACCGCCGCCGCGCCATCTGCACGCTCGTCCGCGTCGCCGACCTGGAGCGCGACGGCCGCCTCACCATCCTCGCGGGCTGCGACAACTGGCGCGTATACGCCCTTGCCCTCGACGGGCGGGAACTCTGGACCCATGAGGTCGTCCACCCCACCCGCGCCCTCGAAACCGCCGACCTCGACGGCGACGGCAAACTCGAAATCCTCTGCGGCACGCAGTATTACTTCGCCTCCGTCCTCGATTCCCGAGGCAACCGCATCCTGCGGGGCCACTTCGGCCGCGGCGTCAAGGCCGTCGCCGCCGCCAGGACTGGAAAGAAACTGAGCACCTTCGCCGTCGGCGAGGACAAGGGCGTCATCACCTTCTTCCGCCCCGTCGGCAATATCATCGCCACCTTCGCCACTGGCAACGAGGTCATGCGCGCCGCCACCGTCCCGCGCGTCGGCGACGCCGCCCGCGAGGACCTCCTCGCCTGCTCCCTCAACGGATTCGCATACCGCTTCGACTGCGACGGGAAATGCCTCTGGGCGAAAAACCTCGCCGCACCCGTCCTGCGCTGCCGCGCCCTCCCCGACGGCACCGCCGTCTTCGGCACCGAATCCGGCACCGTCGTGCTCATCGCCGCGGACGGCGCCATTCTCGCCCACGCCGACCTCGGCGCGCCCGTCACCGACCTGCGCGTCCTCCCTGGCAACCGCATCGCCGCCGCCACCGACCACGGCGACTTCGCCATCCTGCAGTAAGGCGGCCGCACCCCTCGCCCCATCACATCCCTTCAATCCCTTCGATCCCTTGCCAACTCCAACATAAGATGCGCTACAAGTTCCCCCCCCAGTACCACACCGTCGACGCGCACAACCATGTCTGGATGCGCGCGGACAAGACCCTGCGCACAGACGACATGGAGGCGACCATCGCCAAGATGGACACCTTCGGCATCGAGCGCGCGGTCGTCTCGTGCCCCATCACCTCCTCGGCGCATGTCCCCGCCGCCGAGTACCGCTGCGCCAACAACGTGGTCCTCGAGGCCATGAAGTGCCATCCGGACCGCTTCATCGGCTTCTGCTTCGTCGATCCCGCCGACCCGGGCGCCGTCGCCGAAATCGAGCGCTGCGTCGCGGCGGGCATGGCGGGCGTCAAACTCTACCACCAGCGCCTCATCTGCGACGAGGCGCAGCGCCCCGTCATGGAGTGCGCCGCACGCCTCGGCATCCCCGTGCTGATGCACGCGGGAAAGATCTGCGACGACGCAAGCATGAAACGCCAGCCGCGCATCAGCAACGCCGCGCATTTCCTCAAGGCGCTGGAGATGTTCCCCGACACCATGCTCATCCAGGGGCACATCGGCGGCGGCGGCGACTGGGAATGGAACCTCGCCGTCCTCAACGGGCTGCGCAACCCCAACTACTTCATCGACCTCTCGGGCTCCGTCTGCGACGCGGAGATCGTCCAACGCACCATCGACGCCGTCGGCGTGGGCAGCGTGCTCTTCGCGACCGACATGTCCTTCGCCGAAAGCGTCGCCAAGACGCTGCACGCCCGCCTGGACCGCCCGACGATGCATGCCATCCTCCACGACAACTTCCAGCATATTGAGGAGCGCCGCAAATGAACTTCCTTGACATCAACTGCTCGATTGGCGGCTGGCCCTTCCGCCATGTCCCCCGCCACACCGCCGCCGAACTCCGCGCGGATCTGGAGGCCCTTGGATGCCTCGGCGCCCTCGTCGCCAACAACGGCTCCGTGCTCTACAACGACACCCGCGAGGCCAACCGCGAACTCGCCGAGGCCATCCGGCCCCACGCGGGGTTCTTCCTCGGCTGCGCCACCGTCAACCCCCTCTGGCCCCAGGCCGTCAAGGAACTCGAGGAGTGCGCCACCGAGCTGAAGCTCGCCGCCGTGCGCCTGCTCCCGCGCTACCACGACTACGAACCCGCCGCCGCCGCCGAACTCTGCCAGGCCGCCGCCAGACTCGACCTCCCCGTCATCATCCCCGCCGAACTGGTCAACTTCCGGCAGCGCCATCGCATGGAGCCCCAGACCCCACTCGCCTTCAACGAATGCCGCCTCCTCTTCCAGGCCGTCCCCGACGCCACCTTCGTCTGGCTCGACGGCGTCCTTCCCGACGACGCCCCCGACAATGTGCTCGGCGAGTTCAACCGCGCCGCGCCCGACGCCTCCCAGTGCGAACGCCTCCTCCTCGGCACTGGAATGCCCCTGCGCTCCCCCGCCGCCCTCGCCAAACTCGAACAATATCACTTCCCGCGCCGCGAACTCCGCCTCGTCACCCAGGACAATTTCCGGCGGCTGTTCCACAACCTGAGCCGCGACTGATCACCGCCAGCGCCCTTTCCGCCCCGCCCCGATGAGCGCCGAGCGGGGGGGTGCGGGGGGCGTTAGCCCCCCGTCGTTTGCATGGCTGGATGAAGGCGCCAGCCCGCAGATTTGCCCCGCGCCCGCAACGCCAGCCCGACCATGCACATTGGCCCGCGGGGCAAGCCCCGCGGCACACGCCGCCCATACATCGGGGCCCGCGCATATTGCCCCGCCCCCGATGGGCGCCGAGCGGGGGGGGTGCGGGGGGCGTTAGCCCCCCGTCGTTTGCATGGCTGGATGAAGGCGCCAGCCCGCACCCATGCCCCGCCCCGCAAAGCCAACCCGACCATGCACATTGGCCCGCGGGGCAAGCCCCGCGGCACACGCCGCCCATACATCGGGGCCCGCTCACTTTCGCCGCAGCGCCCTTTCCGCCCCGCCCCCGATGAGCGCGTGCTGTGCCAGGCCATTCTTGGCCTGGCCGTGGCAGTCACTGCAGGAGGGCGCTGAGTTGTCCTGGATAGCATTCCCCAGTGGCGGTGCCTGCGCCGATCATGGCGGAGCCGTAGGTGATGGAATCGCCGAGGCAGACAGTGCGGGCGGGGTCGAGGCCGTTCTGACGGATGGTGTCGGCGAGGGCCTTGGCGAGGGCCGCATAGCCCTCGCGGGTGGGATGGACGCCATCCATGGAACCGCTGTTGGCGGGGTTGCGGAGCCACGAGGAGACGCCTTCGAGGTCGCCGTGGGCGCTGACGATGGCGTGGTAGTCGACGAGCACGCACCCCGTCTCCTTGGCGACGCGGCGGACGGTGGCGGCGACGGCGGCGAGGTCCGCTATGGGAGGCGCATCAGGGGCGCGGTTCGGCCTGGCTTTGACAACCGCGGGAATGCAGGGCGGCGGCGTCACCAATATGACCTTGGCGCCCGCCTTCTGCAGCGCGGCGACGATCTGGCGCAGGTTGCGTTCGTATTGGTCGGCGGGGACGAGCTTTCGGGGATTGCCGAAATCATTGGTGCCGATCATCACGATGGCGAGGGTGGGGTTGCGCTTCAGCGCAGGCGGCAGTTGGGCGCGCAGGAGGTCGGCGGTGTTGTGGCCGCCGCGGCCGAAGTTGACGACCTGGTTGCGGCGCTGCGGGGCGGTGCCGACGGCGTGGTAGGCAAAGAGCTCCTTGCCGTCCTTTTCAATCACGAGGTCGGTGAACGAGAGGCGCTGCGACGGATGCTTGAAGTGCGAGGCGTAGAAGGCGATGTTCGTGAACTCGCCGAACTCGGCGGGCTGCCCCTTCTTCCCCGTCTGCCACTGCGCGGGATCAAAGGAGAGGGAGATCTCCTTGCCGTCCTCGGGCAGGCGGATCGAACGGTAGATCTGCCGCCCAGGCCCGCGCAGCATCACCACCATGCCGCCCAGGTTCTGCAGCAGGCGGAAGCGGATGCAGTCGCCTGGCTTCGCGCCGCGAAGATCCAGCGGCGTCGTCAGCACCAGGCCGCCATAGCCCTTGCCGTTGGCGGCGCCGACCGCCGTGACGCACGGATTGCCCGCCAGATTCACACCCTGCGCCAGCACGGCGCCCCCCTGCGCCGACCACTCGGCGGCGGACGCAAACACGGAAAACGCGAGGAAAAACGCAAGAAGAAGATGATGGTTTCGCATGTCAGGCGGCCTCCTGTAAAAGTATCCCTTGAATCCCTTGTTGTCTTACGGCTTCCAGTCGTGGAAGAACTTGGCGGCGGGCTTTCCCGCGATGGTGCAGCCCGTGTCACCAGTCGGGTGGTGGAAATGCGGGCGGTTCTGCTGCTCCTCCCACTTCCACCAGAAGAAGCCCGTCCACCACGGGTGCCCTGAGAAGGCGCGGAAGGTGCCGTCCATGTAGCTCTGCTGGATTTCGCCGTCGAAGGCGTTGTGGTTGCTCCAGCAGTCGGCGGGGTGGACGTGCCCGTTGATCACGGAGCGGCAGCCCATTTCGGCGATGAAGATGGGTATGCCGAGTTTCCGCGAGGCGATTTCGAGGTTGTCGACCGTGGGCTGGAGGGCCCTGGCGATGGTCTCGGGGGTGTTGCATTCGGCGGGGACGCCGCAGTAGTGGCTGACGCCGAGCATGTCGAGTTTCCTGAACCACTCGCGCATCCAGCCCTTCGCGAGGTCGAAGTCCCACCAGCTGGAGGTGTTGTAGGCGAGCAGCCCGCGGTAGACCTTGCGGACCTCCTCGATGAGCGGCGGCCAGTATTCCTCCTTGGCGTCCTGCGTGGTGTACTCGCAGCCGAGCAGGAGCATCTCGACGTTCTCCTTCTCGCAGAGGCGGGCGTAGTGGACCATGGCGGCGGTGTAGTTCCTGAACCACGCGGCCCAGTAGTTGGTGCGGACGCCCGCGATCTGCTCCTGGTTCTCAGGCGGGAAGCGGATGTCGCCGCGGTGGCAGCTGTCGTGCATCTCCAGGATGGGCTTGAGCATCACCTTGAGCCCCGCCTGGTGGAAGGTGCGGATGGTCTCGCGCACCTCGTCGTCGGAGGGCGTGATCTCGAAGTCGCGGTACATGCGGGTGGAGTAGAAGGCGTCCTGCATGATCGTGACCATCAGCGCGACCGAATCGGCGCCCGAGGCGATGAGGTTCTGGATTTCCTGCTGGCCCGCTGGGCTGGAGTACCAGCCGTTGCGGGCCATGAAGCCGAAGGACATTCCTTTGAAGAACATGGGTGCTCCTGGAGTTGGATCAGGGGAGTTGCAATTGGCAGAGGAGATTGCTGAAGTAGTTGCCGTCGCGGCTCAGGGTGTAGTAGCTGCAATGGCTTCCCTCGGGGCGGTTGCGCATCAGGTTGAACGGGATGGCGCCGCTGGCAGGCCGACCGCCGATGAGCCGCCACGGCAGCGTGACGGTGGCGCACCACCCGTACGGCGTGCGCGTGGCCGCGCCGCTGACGCCGCCATTCTCCAGCACCACGCGCTTTTCGCCGCGCTTGACGACCATGCCGACGTCTTCAAGGTAGAAGGCTCCCGCCAAATCCCGCCGCGCTGTGTACTGTATATCCTGAAAGTGAACCGAAGTCAAGCATGAGGCCCGCATTTGCAGGCTGGTTCCCCGTAGCGCACGAAATGGCGCCCTGGCTGGCAGGAGAAGCGAGTGTGGTGGATGAGGCCGTTGCGGATGCGCATCCGCACGAAGCGCCTCCTCCTTCGGCTGCTGCGGGAGACCGCGGAGGGGATCGGGCGCCTGCTGCCGTGAGCCTGGCGCAATCCACCCGAAACGGAATATATTGATTCGTGCGGCATCCCCCTCTTCGCCGAAAACCGCCATGAAGCACAACCTCCAAGTCGACTCCTTCGGCCAATACAGCCTCCTGCTGAACGAACGCGAGGACTTCCGCGTACGCCTCACGGAATGCAACCACACCGTCGTGCTGGAGGCGGGGGACTATCCCCTGCACACCCACTCCGTCTATGAGATCATGCTGCCTGAAAAGGGCCCGTACGCCTGCCTGCTGGACGGCGTGCGCCTGACGCTCCATCCAGGCGAACTGCTGCTGGTGCAGCCAGGGCAGGTGCACGAGGACCACATGATGGAGGGCAGCACCTGGTTCGCCTTCCATTTCCAGATGATTCCAGACGAGCGTTTCCTCTATGCGGGCAGGGTCTTCCGCGACGGCGTCCTGCCCGCCCAGCAGATCATCCGCACGGAGGGCATGGGGCTGGAGGCGCTGATCGGCCTGCTGGTCCACGAAAACGCCCCTGGCAGCATGGGGTCGTTCCGCCTCAACAACGCCCTCTTCAAGGTGATTTTCCGAAAGATCCTGGCGCGCTTCGCGGGGCCGCTGCTGCAGGAGCCATTCCAGCAGCAGATCCTGATGGAGCACGACGCCGCGCGGCTGGCCGCCCTTTTCCGCCGCAATGTCCATGAGATGCCCTCCCTGGAGGATCTCTGCCGCCAGAGCGCCATGAGCCGCAGTTCCCTCCACCGCCTCTGCCAGCGCCTCTACGGGCTGCCGCCGTGCCGCGCATTCATGCGCTTCAAGATGCTGCACGCCAAGGCGCACATCCAGGGCGACCCCACCGTGCGCGTGAAGGAACTGAGCCGCCTCTTCGGCTTCAAGACCCAGGCCCACTTCTCCTGGGCCTTCCACAAGGAACTGGGTGTCTATCCCCAGCAGCTCATGGGCAGAATGCGCGGCCTCCACCCCGCCACCACACTGTAAAGTTTGGGAAAATCCAGCATATTTCGGGATTTTCTGTGGGTTGTCCAGCGATCAATGATTGGTATAATATGGAAAATGACCGAATCGTGGACATGCCGTCCCAGTTGTCCCAGGACCCAGGACCCCAGACCCCAGACCCCAGACCCCAGACCCCAGACCCCAGACCCCAGACCCCAAACCCATCTGGGCCCCCAAGTCGTCCCAGTTGTCCCAGCCGTCCCAGTTGTCCCAGATGTCCTATTCCCCCAAGCACTTTGAAGAATTCGTCTTCGGCACGCAGTACTACCGCGCCCCGACCCCGTTGCCAGAGGAATGGGCGGGGGATCTGCGGCGAATTGCCGAACTGGGGTTGGACTGCATCCAGTTGCGGGTGCTGTGGCGCCGCAACGAGCGCGTGCGCGGCCGCTACGAGTTCGACGACATCGACCAGTTGATGGCTCTGGCGCGCGCCAGCGGCCTGAAGGTCATCATCAAGATCATGCTGGAAAATGCGCCCGACTACGTCTTCCGCGACCTGGGCGGCGCGGCGGTCGCGCCAGACGGCATCCCCCTGGACTACACTGGCAACGGCGCCTTCTACCTGGGCGGCCATCGTCCGTGCTTCGACAACCCCGCCGTGATGGAGGCCGCGGTCGCCTTCACGCGCCGCGTCGTCGAGCGCTATCGGGACGAGCCGTCGCTGGTGCTGTGGAATGTCTGGAACGAGCCGCGCATCCACCGCGGCGAATGCGCGTGCATCCATTCGCGCGCGGCCTTCCACCGCTGGCTGGAGGCGCGCTTCGGCGCCGTCGAGCGTCTGAACGCCTTCCTCGGCAAGGCGTGGGATTCCTTCGAGTCGGTGCAGGTCCCCCGCACCTTCCGCACCTACGCCGACATGTTCCTGTGGCGCCAGTGGAGCCATGCGACGCTGACGGGGTGGCTCCGCACCGTGCGCGACGCGGTGCGGGATCTGGACACGCGCCATCCCGTCATCGCGCATGTCGGCTGCTGCAATGTCGTCAACGACCCCGTCGACGACCTCACCGACGACTACGAGAACGCGCGTCTCTTCGACTTCTACGGGACGAGCCTCTCCATCGGCGAGCGCTTCGAGACGCCCTTTGAACGCGCCTGGCCGTTCCTGATCTGCGCCCGCCTGCACGACTGCTCGCCCTATTTCTGGGTGCACGAACTCTACCCTGAATGGGGCGACTGGCAGGGCCGCATCGATTTGGCCGACTTCCGCTACAAGGTGATGAGCGCCGTCGCAGGCGGCGCGAAGGGCGTCGTGCTGTGGCAGTACCGCGCGGAGCGCCTCGGCCATGAGAACGACCTGGCGGGACTGGTCAACATCGACGGAACGCCCAAGGCGGTCACGCGCGAATGCCAGGCGCTGCTGGCCGAACTGGCTCCCTGGCGCGGATTCCTGGGGCGGGCCGAGCCGATGACAGATCCCGTCGGCATCCTCTTCGACCTGGACAGCGACCTCGTCGGCAGCGTGGAGAGCAGGGACGCGCAGGGCAATCTCCGACGCGCCCACGGCGGCATCCAGCCCGCCCTCGACGCGCTGCAGGGCGTCTTCACGCTGATGCACGAACTGAAACTGGCCCCGCGCATCATCGACAGCCGCCATCTCGGCGAGGCGGCCGAGTCCCTGAAAGTGCTCTATCTGCCCGAGACCTTCATGGTCAATGAGCAGACGGCGGAATGCCTGCGGCGCTTCGCCGCGCTCGGCGGGATGCTGATCGCGGAGGAGGGCCTCGCCCTGCGCCAGCCGAACACCTGGCTCGACTACCCGTGGCCTGGCGCTGGAATGTCCGACCTCTTCGGCGTGCGCGTGGACGAGCGCGTCGAATCGCTGCGGGTGCGCCGCCCCTGGGCCCTCTGCCACGATGGCGCGACGCTCGAATCCATCGGCTTCGCCGCGGCGCTTCAACCACAGGATACGGAGACGCGGATCCTCTGCCGCTGGAGCGACGGACGCCCTGCGGCGACCCGCCGCGGCAACTGCGTCTTCCTGGGCTTCTCGCTGGGCGGCTGGACCCTCGCCGCCAGCCAGCGCGGCACCGACGCCGACAACGCGCGCCATGTGGCGGCGGAGGCGCTGCTCCGAGGCCTGCTGGAGGAAGTCACGCCACTGCCCGACTGGCCGACGCCGATCACGGTGCGCTCCCTGGAGGCCGACTGTGAGATCCGCCACGTGGTGTTCAACTCCTCGTCCGAGGAAGTCACCTTCATACTGGCGGGCCGCCAGGTGACAATCGCACCACGCGATTCCAGGCTGATTCCCTGATCCCCCCGCATAAGATTCACGATTCAAGATTCTTCAAGATCCAGGATTCAAGATTCAGAGCCGCCCAGGATTCACGATTCAAGATTCACGATTCAAGATTCAGCGCCGCCCAGGATTCACGACTCAAGATTCAAAGCCGCCCAGGATTCAAGATTCTTCAAGATTCACGACTCAAGATTCAGAGCCGCCCAAGATTCACGACTCAAGATTCAGAGCCGCCCAAGATTCACGACTCAAGATTCAGAGCCGCCCAGGATTCACGATTCAAGATTCAAAGCCGCCCAGGATTCACGATTCAAAATTCACCGCCCCCCATCATTCCAGTTTTCATTCCCCCCATTCCACCCATCACCCAGGAGGCATCCCCATGGCAATCCGCCGTTGTTTCACCTTGATTGAACTCCTTGTCGTCATCGCGATCATCGCCATTCTGGCCAGCATGCTGCTGCCCGCGCTGTCGAAGGCCCGCGAGAAGGCGCGGGGCGTCAACTGCATCTCGAACCTGAAGCAGCAGGCGCTTGCGATCACGATGTACGCGAACGACAGCAACGACTTCCGCAATCCAGTGTGTCCCCGCATGGGCACCACCGACATGTTCGGGCAGGGCTTCGGGCTGCTCTACTCGAACAACTACATCACCGCCCCCAAGGCCTTCTACTGCCCTGGGGACAAGGTCATCACCCTGACCAGGTTCTGGTACGGCAACAGCAATGGCAGCACCGTCAACTTCGGCTACGCGAACGCGGCGTGGCTCTACCTTGGCGGATACGAAGTCCACACCCATAAGCTGAGCGGGCCGTTCCCCGCGTGGAACGCGGAGGGCTTCAGCACCGACATCGCCATCCAAGGCGCCTCCAACATGCCGCTGTGCGGCGACGTCCTCTTCCAGGACAACCAGCTGGGCGGCCTGGTGGACGACGGCGGCCAGCACGGAAGCAACATCAACATCGCCTGGTGCGACGGCCACGCCGACACCTACCTGGACCGCCCGCACGAGTTCGTCAAATGCGGAAACTATCGGGTGCGGATGTTCGGCTTCGGCAAGATCGCGCTCTACCGCCAGGGATCGCTCTAGGCACAGAACAGGAGGTCGCCATGATGGACAGACTGCGGACAGGCTTGCTGGCGCTGATGGCATGCGGGTGGCTCCTCGGGGCGGGGGTCATGGCGCCTGAAAACTGGCATCCGAACAACGGCGGACACGTCGGCGCGCTGCCGAAGATGGAGACGGTGCAGTCCCCCTACGGCGCGGGGATCCAGGTGACGGTCCTGGAGGCGAATCCCTACCAGGGGATGAACGTCTGGCTGCCCGAGCCCGTGGAGATGGGGGGCATCGGCACCATCACCTTCCGCGTGAAGCAGACGGCGGTGCGGAGGTTCCCGACGCATGGCTGCCTGCACCTCTACTACAGCATGGACCGCCGCAAGGGGCTCTTCATCACCTTCCTGATCACCGCGCCGGAGGCGGACGGCTGGAGCCGCATCGTCATCCCCGTCGACCTGCGCACCATCGGCTCCCTCGACCGCCAGGGCTCCCCCTACCTCGGCAAGGCCCTCGGCGGCAATTTCTGCCTCTTCGCGGCGCTGCGCGAGCCAGGCCAGACCATGGCCATAGCCGACCTCAAGTTCAACCCGAAGCAGACGGGCGTCGCGAAGATCCCCGTCATCCACTATGAATACCGCACCAGACGCACCTCTGGCGACCGCGACGGAAAGGCGCTGACGGACGGCAAGGTCGAGGAGGCCGACCAGGCCTTCTACCAGCAGTACACCGACGACCCCGAAATCGTCTTCGACCTGGGCGGCTTCTACCTCGTCGAGCGCATCGACCTCTCCGCCATCGCCGCCCCAGGCCAGAATTTCTACGAATGCCAGGTCGCGACCAGCAGCGACGGCAAGGAATGGAAGCCCGCGGCCAGCATCCCCGCGCGCGAGGACGGCGGCGCCAAAAAGGCCTACACCGTCTCGGGCGCAGGCCTCTCCGCCACGGGGCGGTACTTCAAGCTTCGGCTGGGCCGCAGCCGCTCCGACTTCCCTGTCCGCCTCGCCGAGGTCGCCTTCTTCGGCAAAATCCCCACCGAGGCGGAACTCGCGGATGTCGCCAGGCGCTCCTACAACGTGGGCCCCGCCCTCTCGGGGCAGCACTGGGACTACGCCGCCGACGGCGCCTCCCTCTCCATCGACAAAAAGAACGGAGTCGCCTTCGCCTACCGCCGCGGCGGCGAACTCCTCGCCGAGCGCGTCTTCGGACGCTACGAACTCTCCGACGGCCTCCGCGCCGCCAAGGCCGACGACTATGCCGCCACCGTGCTCTCCGCCGCCCCGTCCCCCGAAGGCTTCACCGTGCAATACACGCTGCCCGCCCTGAAGGACATCGTCTTCCGCCGCACCTACCGCCTCGCCGACGGCATGCTCGCCATGCGCCTGGAGTGGGAATCCCGCCGCAAGGACCGCCGCGTCCTCTTCACCGCCACGGAGGTCGTGCTGCCGCAGGATCTCCGCGAGGGCGGCGTCTACGAGACCTGGGGCGCAGGCCATGACATGCAGCACAAGTTCGCCTCCGAGGTCCCCTTCCGCTTCCCCGCCGACACTGGCCCCGTCGTCGTCTTCGAGTCCCCGAAGCGCGCGCGGGCGATGCTCCATTTCCGCTATCGCCACGACGGGCGCCATGTGCAGATCGGCGCGGGCACCGTGACCGTGGCGGGCGTCGGCGACAAGCGCACCGCCTTCACCCCCGTCGGCTGGGAACTCGGCGACGGCGTCTTCCAGCTCACGGAGCCAGGCGCCAGATCCAGCGTCGAGACCCGCCTCATCGCCTGCCAGGGCGACCTCACCGACGCCTTCGACCGCTATCTGAAACTCCCCGAGGTCCTCGCCTTCCGCCGCCGCATCCGCCGCCCCGCCTGGCTCAAGGACATCCGCTTCCAGACGGGCGGCGGCTGGGAGGGCATGTGGGGCGACGCCGCCGTCCGCGAAGCCCGTTACTACGCCTCCTTCATCCGCGAGGGCGACTTCGTCTTCGGCATGAACGACAGCGACTTCATCTGGGGCGACTTCCCCAGCGCTGGCACCGTCGTCAACCAGTTCGGCGGCGAGCAGACCATCGAGGATGTCCGACGCCGCCAGGACGCCATCCGCGAGGCCAGCGGCGGCCACGCCCGCCTCTATCAATACACCTGGCTGTGGAGCGTCAGCGACAGGAGCCGCGTCTTCCGCGAGCATCCCGAGTGGTTCATCACCACGAACGCCAAGGGCGAGGCCATCAGTTTCTTTCCAGGCTGGGGAGTCAACTACTACCGCCACCTCAAGGAACCCGCCTCGCGGCACCATGTCGTCGACTCCATCACCGCATTCGTGCGGGCCTTCGGCACCGACCTATGGTATCTCGACGGCGGCGGCTCCCCCGTCAGCATCCACTGGCCGCGCATGACCGTCGACGAGCCAGACGCCTACGACCAGGCCTATCTCGCCATCCGCGAAAACCTCCAGCGCCGCAACCCCGACACCGCCGTCTTCTTCAACCACCCCGAAAACCCCCTGGGCGACTTCGGATTCCTCGAAAACGCCGGCGGCATCCTCACCAGCAACTGGCGGGACGGCGCCACCTGGATGTACAAGTTCAAACTCTGGCAGCGCCCCGAACCGCTCGTCATGCCCACCTACATCTACTGGACCCCAGGCGTCGACGCCGCCATGCGGCAGTACATCGTCGGGACGGGGCTGGCCTTCTCGACGGGGCGCACCCACGCCGACCCGCGCCGCGACATCCCCTACATCTCCGCCGTCCAGCAGAGCCGCTGGGCGCGCCTTGTCAACGCCCGCCTCTCCCCGAACTGGCGCCATGCCCCGCGCGAGCAACTGGAGGGGATGCCGCTGACCTTCGGGCCCGACGGATGGGTCTTCCTCCTCAACCACGACAAGGCACCCCTGACCCGCCAGGTCGCGGTCGACGCCGCGCCGCTGGGGCTGCAGGAAGGCGCCCCGCTCTACCAGTGGCAGTACGCCCTGAAGGACTTCGCCGAGTTGACCGAAATGCAGACGGAGGCCGACCGTGAAAAGGGCTACCGCGTCTCCGGCTGGCAGTCGGGCTTCGTGGTGGACGCCGCCTTCCTGGGCCGCACCGCCTTCCAGCCCCGCCTGCAACGCGAAGTCCGGCTCGCCCCAGGCCAGTTGAAACTCTGGTATGTCACGCAGAGCCCCGCCCTCGTCTGGAGCGTGGACGGCCTGCGCGTGCAGCTCCCGCTCTCCAGGACCATGGGCGTCGAGGCCAGCGGGCGCGAAAGCGCGGAGGGCCTCCGCCTGCACGCGCAATCCGAACGGCGGGAGGCCGAGCTCGCGGCGCCGCTGCCGCAGGGCAGGACCGCCGCCGCCGTCACGGTCAACGGCGCCCCCGTCCCCTTTGACACGCTGGTGCTGAACGGCACGCGGATGGTGAAGTTCGCGGTGCCGCAGGGCGCCTCCGCCATCCAGGTGGCCTTCGGTTCCGCCAAGGCGGCCGACGGCGCCTATTCCGTCTCGGCGGCGCCTGGCAAGGGCACCCTGAAACTCCGCTTCCAGGGCGCGGACGCGCCCGCGACGGCGGTCGTCACCCGAGGCACGGAACTGGTCTGGAGCCGCGCCGTCGCGCTCTCCAATGGCCGCGCCGAAGTCAAGATCGCCCTGCCCGCCAGCGTCGCGGGCGGCGCCTACGCCGTGGTCCTCTATGACCAGACGGGCAGGAAACTGGCTGAAGCCGGCTTCAAGCTGCGTTCGGGCACGCCTGGCGTCGGGCCGCTGCGCGCGATTGCCGACCATCCCTCCACCCATTCGCGGAAGGCACTGGCGCCGCTGGTGAAGGCGCGCGACGTCACGCTGCACGCGCAGGCGGAGCGCCACCATCCGCAGGCGGGCGAGGTCCGCTTCGACCCCGCCGCCGCCTCGGTGGAGATCCGCATGGCGAAGATGGTGCCCTCGCAGTTCAACGACATGGCGGGCGCCTACGAAATGACCGCCCGCCGCTATCTCCAGATCCGCCTGACGGGGAACTACGCCCAGATGGGACAGGACGGCCCCTTCGCTGGCCCCCGCAACTTCACCCAGCGCTACGGCGACGCCGAAAGCATGGCGGCGCTGCAGTTCGACTTCGAGGGCGCCGGCGGCTACGCCGTCCGCGCCTTCGCTGGCCTCGGCCTCCTGAACCTCCCCATCCGCACCAAATCCCCCGTCGAATGGGGCGCCGCCAGGCCGCCGCAGCACCTCTTCACCGTCTCCAACATCGTCAGCGGCGTCAGCGGCAAGGACGAGGAGGTGCTCTGGCTCGACCTGGCCTCCCTGGGCGCGCCCTCCGACTGGACTGGCAAACTGTGGTTCGGACTGCGCTTCACGCAGGCGAATCCCAACCGCCACCTCAAGGTCGAAGTCCTCCAGAGCGCCGACGTCCTCCCGCCTGGCGCCAAGGCGGTCGAGCCATACGTGCTGCAGGGCGGCGTCACCCCCCCGCCCGCCCCCAAAAAGCACACGCTGCCGCAGGCGTCCGCGTCCGTCCGCCTCGACGGACGCCTCGACGAAGCCGACTGGGGCAAGGCCCTGGACTTCGATGGCTTCTCCCTCCTCGGCAACCCCCTGGTGAAGGCGCCGCCCTCCCGCGTCCGCCTGATGCGCGACGCCAAGAACCTCTACGTCGCCGTCGTCTTCGCGGAGCCGCGCCCCGAGGGCTTTCTGGGCACCAAGGACATCTGCTGGTACAACGACGGCGTCGAGATCTATTTCCAGAAGCGCTCCTCACCCAAGGCGATGCTCCATTTCATCGTCGACGTCGGCGGCCACTACTACGCCCAGGACAACTCCGACTTCAGCCGCAACGACGCCCCGAAGCGCGACCTGCCCCGCCCCGCATTTGCCGCCAACATCGACCGCGGCAAATGGACCCTCGAACTCGCCATCCCGATCCAGCTGCTCGGCGACGGCGCCAAGGCCACTGGCTTCAACTTCGGACGCAACCGCCTGCTCGACGGCCTCACCCAGACCTTCTCCCTCGCCCCGGGAAATGCATACCGCAACTTCAACGCACACCTCATCCTGTGGCCCTGACGAGCGCCTGAATGACGGCATCGTCCCCGAAGGCAAAACGGCGCGCTTCAACGGCAAGACGATGACAACTGGCAAATTCACGCTCTGATCCTGCGCGCTGTGCCAATTCTTGTTTCGGCCATCCCATACAGGGCGGCGATTGCCTCCGCGGCGCCCCGAAAATGGTTGCCACGGCGGCCTCGCCGTGGCGGTCCGCCAAGCATACCAGCCCTCCTCGTCCTGTGGCGGGCTGTTCTCGGCCTGCAGCCCCCGCCCGTAGCCACGGCGTCCCGCCGTGGCAGGCGGGTGAGCCACACAGGCTCTGCAACTGGGCACCTTGACGACGCGTTGGTAAACAGCGCCCTTGACGAAAACGCCCTGCAACCATCCGCCAGGCCCAGGATTCATTCCGCCCCGCTTCATCGCATCCGCCCAGACAGAGCGTGTCGAATCGACTCGTCCGCTTTTAGGATTATATTCCTAAATGTTGCTTGAAAACTGTCTTTATTGGACTATATTACAAACGCGCTGTTCCCCAAGAGGGTAGGCTATTGCCTGGTCAACGTCCCGAAAATGGTAGCCACGGCGGGACGCCGTGGCTTCGTCCGCATCGTCAAGCGCACTTTCCCTCAGGCGGGTCGGCAATGATCCCTCGTGAAGCAGACAATCCGGCATGACGACTTGGCGAAATGGCGATGGAACCGACCCTCATGGGGAACAGCGCGATTACAAAAACAATAGGAGGCAAGCATGAGAATCAAGCGAGAAGAATATCTTGGGCGTCTGCAGTCCTGGCGGGACAAGAAAATCATCAAGGTCATCACAGGGGTTCGTCGCAGCGGGAAGTCCGTTCTAATGGAGATGTATGCCGAATGGCTTAGGGAACAGGGCGTGCCTGACGAACGGATTGTCAGCGTCAATCTGGAGGATCTGGACTTCGAGCATCTCTGCCAGCCCATGGCACTGCATACCTACGTCAAGGAACGGCTTTCCAAGGGAAAGACGACCTATGTGTTCATCGACGAGATTCAACTCTGCAAGGACTTTCCGAGAGTTGTGGACAGCCTCTATCTGCGCCCCGACATCGACATCTACATCACTGGCTCCAACGCCAGCCTGCTTTCCCACGAGATATCGACGCTGCTTTCAGGCAGATTTGTGGAAATCGGCATTCTCCCGCTCTCCTTCAGGGAATACGCGCAGGCCCGCCCTGCCCTTGTCGACCGCCAAAAACTGTACCGCGAATACATCACGGGCAGTTCCTTCCCGTATGCGTTGGAGCTGTCCAGCGCAGGGCGCGAAATCGACGACTATCTGGACGGACTCTACAACACCATATTGGTGAAGGATGTTCTGACCAGGCACCGCGTCCAGGACCCCCTGATTCTGGACAGTGTGGCCAAATTCGTATTCTCAAGCATTGGAAGCGAACTTTCCGTCAAGCGCATCGCCGACACCTTGACGTCAAACGGACGCAAGACAGACAACAAGACGGTCGAGAAATACCTTGCCGCGCTATTGGAGAGTTTCATCATCTACCGTGCCGAGCGCTACGACATCAAGGGGAAGCAAATGCTGAAAACCCAGGAGAAATACTACGTGGCGGACGTCGGGCTGCGCAGACACCTTCTGGGAGGCCATTACCAGGATGCCGGTCATATTCTGGAAAATGTCGTCTATCTGGAACTGCGGCGGCGGGGCGGCAAGGTGCGCGTAGGCAAAATCGGCGGGCTGGAGGTTGATTTCGTGGTGGAGAACTCCAAAGGCACGGAGTATTACCAGGTCGCCGCCAGCGTACGGGATTCCTCGACCCTGGAGCGCGAACTGGCGCCGTTCGGAAAAATCCGAGACCACCACCCCAAATTCATCCTGACCCTTGACGAAGACCCCTCCGACAACATAGGCGGCATCCGCAAGATGAATGCCTTGGACTGGCTGGAAGGGATTCCAGCCTGACCCCATTGCCCGCATCCTCCCGCCCACGCCCATGTCGCGCGGAGAACTGGGCGTTCGGTTCTATCCTCAGGCGCTGTTCCCTATACAGAGCGACTGTCGCCGCCGTTTTCATGTCCGAAGGTGTTGCCATGGCAACCTTTTTCGGGGCATCATCCAGGCAGTCGCCGACCCTCGTGGAAATCAGCGCATATACCAAATGGTATTATGCCGTTTGGTATAATCTCTATGCGTCCCGCTTCAGCCATTCGCGGAAGAATGGATTGCAGAAGCGGTATTCTCCATTCTCGTTGAGGTAGAGGATGTCGAGTTCAACCAGGCGCAGCAGGCTCTTGCGAATGCTGGCGGCGTTATGGAGATTGAGTTGCGCCATGAACGCCTGCCCCGTCAGCAACCTGCCGCCATACTTGGCGACGCCCCGCAGTACCGTAAGTTGGCTCTGCGGCAACTGGGTCATCAGGGGAGTGTATGACTTGGATTCACGCGCGAAGATCAGTTCCAGCGCGGGACCGATGCTCTCCTCCGTGAGGGTGTCGCCTTCGTGGCTGGTCGCCCAGAGCGCATCGCACAGTTCCTGGACATCCCCGGAGATTCGGTCGGCGAGTTCCAGCACCTGCCGCAGGGTCGATGCGTTGATCTTCCGTCCCGCCTGTGAAAAACGGTTTTGCAGGAATGGAATGAAGTCCTCATCATCAATGTGGCCGATGTCAAGGATGACCGCCGCCTTGTAGAAAGGCTGGCGGCTGTTTGTGAAAAGCATGGACATCTGGTTTCGGATGCTACCGAGGAAAACATACGACACCTCGGTCTGGAACTGAATCTTGCCCCGCAGCATTGCCAGGACCCCCTCGGAATCCTCCAACTTGAGGATGTCTTGAAATTCATCCAAAACCACGAAGCACCTCTGTTCCTCCCCGACCTTGGCTATCGCGTCCATCAGCGTCTCCAACGATTCAATGGTCGATGAACTGCGCACATCCACGCCGATGGTCGCCCCGCCCGTCGGGTCGATCGTCACCGTCGGACGCAACGACGCCAGGAACTTCAGCAGTCGCGACAGAAATGAACTACGCTGGTCGAGCGCCGCCAAGGCGACTGTCAATTTCCTCGCCAGGTCATGAATCGTGCGAATCCCCAGGAGATCCACATATATGAAACGAATCCCCTGCGCCCGTCCCGCAACGTCCTTGACCAGCGAGGTCTTGCCTATTCGACGCTCACCCTGAATCATCACATTCTGCCCTCCCTCTATCAGACGCATCAACTCCGATGCCTGCCGACGCCGCGGACAAAAGTAATCCCCCTGCACGACACACCCGTATCGAAATGGATTCATCGCAAACTCCTTGCTCTTTTTATACTACAACTTTGTTCCCCATGAGGCAACCGCTCCTCAAACAGCAGGCATGTCGGCATGACGACATGACGAAATGGCGATGGAACCTCACGCGGGACAGCGCTATACCATTTAGTATAATACCAAATGGAACATTTTGCCATGCGCGCTTGAAAAAAACACCCCGCGCCGCTTGCGTGTACTCTGCACAGCGCACCTCGCCCTGCAGGAGATTCTGCCAGACGGCTTCGCCGCCCCGGCCGACATGACGCTCCTTCTCGCCTGGCCCTGACGATACCACTGGCACTCCTTGCGGGCGCCGTCCCAGCCGTCCCAGTTGTCCCAGTTGTGTCCCCTTGAAAGCGTGGAAGGAGTTTCGCCAGGCACTGCCGTTTTTCCGAGTTTTTTTCGCAATCGGGGCTTGACAACCATTCCAAAGCGTATATAGTAAGGACATCGACCAAAGATTTGCGGCCTGTCATTGCGTACAACACCCCCCCCTCCGTACGTGGTGCTCCAGGCCGCTTTTTTATTCCCCTGAATTGGCTATGCAGGAAGACGCCTTGGACAGACTGGAACTGCTGACTGGCGCGGAGGCCGTGGCGCGGCTGAAGCGCGCGGCGTTCCTGGTCTGCGGCCTGGGCGGCGGAGGCGCTGGTACGCTGCGGCGCGGGCATCGTGCTTCTCGCGGACTGCGACATCGTGCGCCCCAGCAACCTGAACCGCCAGGCGGAGGCGCTCCACTCCACGCTCGGCCTCGCCAAATGCGACGCCCTTGCCGACCGTCTCCGGGACATCCGGCCCGATGCCGAAATCCTGCTGCGCCGCGAGCGCATCGTGCCGGAAGAGATCCCCGCGCTGCTGGAGGCGCGCCCATGGGATGCGGTCATCGACGCCATTGACGACCGCGCCGCCAAACTCGCGCTGCTGGAGGAATGCGTACGGCGCGGTCTGCGCGTCATCTCCAGCATGGGCGCCGCGAACAAAGTCCATCCCGAACGCCTCACCGTCTGCGACCTCTCCGAGACGCAGGGCTGCCCGCTCGCGCGCATAATCCGCAAGAACCTGCGCAAGCATGGCATCGAGCGCGGCGTCATCTGCGTCTATTCCCCGGAGCCGCCTGTGCTCCATCCCGACGGCGAGCGTGAACTCCCCTCCGAGCGCCGTCC
>JAEEXV010000204.1 GCA_016287975.1 Lentisphaeria bacterium
CCTCGGCGCAACCCCGCTCGACCTGAGCCGCTGCCACGCCCGCCCCGAGATCGCGGCGCTCCAGGCGCGCAGCTACACGCGCATCCTCGTCTACGGGCTCGGCAGCGGCCTGGACGCCTGGCGCGAGGCCCCCGCCGCCGAACGCAACTTCGTCGTCTCGCCCGCAGGCCTCGACGCCGCCGAATGGCTGCGCGAACGCCATGGCACCCCCTACGAGATCCTGCCGCCCGCGCTGCCGCCCGCCCTCGCCGACGCACTCCAGTCGCTCCGCGCGCGCCGCGTCCTCGCCATCCACCAGGCCTTCGCGGCTGAGGCGGTGCGCGCGGCACTACCCGACGCCGAGGTCACCTGCGCCACCTGGTTCCGCCAGCCCGCCGCGACCGCCCGCCCAGGCGATTTCACGCTCACCGGGGAGGACGACTTCGCCGCGCGCGTCGCCGCAGGCGGCTACGACTGCATCGTCGGCGACCGCGCGCTGCGCCACGCCCTCCCCGAATACGGCGGCGCGTGGCTCGACCACCCGCATTTCGCCATCGCGGGGCATCTGGAGGAGCCGCCCGCATGAACGAGGCGCTGCACATCCGCATCTACGGCGTCGTGCAGGGCGTCGGCTTCCGCCCGTTCGTCAGCCGCCTCGCCGACCGCCTCGGCCTCACGGGCTCCGTCGCCAACCGCGGCTCCTACGTCGAAGTCCACGCGCAGGGCACCCCCGACGCCCTCGAAGAGTTCCGCGCGGCGCTGGAGCGCGAGGCGCCGCCGCGCTCCGCCATCCTCAAGGTTGTCGCCCGCCCCGAACCGCCCTTCGACGCCGACCGCTTCGCCATCATCGAAAGCGAACACGAGGCAGGCGACATCTTCGTCTCGCCTGACATCGCCACCTGCGACCTCTGCCGCGACGAACTCTACGACCCGCGCAACCGCCGCTACCTCCACCCCTTCATCAACTGCACCGCCTGCGGCCCCCGCGTCACCATCCTCGACGCCATGCCCTACGACCGCGTCCGCACCTCCATGGCCGACTTCCCGATGTGCCCCGAGTGCGAATACGAATACACCCACCCCGAAACCCGCCGCTACGACGCGCAGCCCGTCTGCTGCAACGACTGCGGCCCCGAACTCTACCTCCTCGGCGACGAGGCCACGCGCGGCCGCGCCGCCCTCGACGCCGCACGACGCACGCTCATCGGCGGCGGCATCGTCGCCGTCAAGGGGCTGGGCGGCTTCCACCTCGCCTGCGACGCGCGCAATCCGCAGGCCGTCGAGCGCCTGCGCCGCCTCAAGCGCCGCCCCGCCAAGCCCTTCGCCGTCATGATGCGCGACCTCGACGCCGTCCGCCGCGAATGCGGAACCACCCCCGCCCAGGAGGCGCTCCTCACTGGCCACCAGAAGCCCATCCTGCTGCTGAAACGCCGCCAGGATTCCACCCTCGCCGACGCCGTCGCCCCAGGCAATCCCTCCCTCGGCGTCATGCTCCCCTACGCCCCCGTCCAGATGCTCCTCTTCCGCGCCGACGACGAGCTCGACGCCCGCATGACCGACGCGCTTGTCATGACCAGCGGCAACCTTTCGGGCGCACCCATCTGCCGCGACGACGACGGCGCCCACGCCGAAATCGCCTCCTTCTGCGACCTCATCCTCTCCCACAACCGCCTCATCCGCCTGCGCTGCGACGATTCGGTCATGGACTTCCTCGAAGGCCGCCCCTACATGATCCGCCGCTCGCGCGGCTACGCCCCGCTCCCGTTCCTCCTCTCCGACGACCTCCCTGGGCAGGTGCTCGGCATCGGCGCCGAACTCAAGAACACCTTCTGCCCCGCCAAGGACGGACTCCTCTACCCCTCCCCGTACATCGGCGACATGGCCGACCTGCGCAGCGTCAACGCCCTCCGCGAATCCATCGCCCGCCTCGACGCCCTCCTCGAAGTCCGCCCGGCGCTCGTCGCCTGCGACCTGCACCCGCGCTACAACACCACCGCCGTCGCCCGCGAACTCGGCCTGCCGATGCTGCCGCTGCAGCACCACTACGCGCACATCCTCTCGTGCATGGCCGAAAACGACTGGCAGGGCGGCGAACTCCTCGGCCTCGCCTGCGACGGCACTGGCTACGGAACCGACGGCTCCATCTGGGGCGGCGAACTCCTCAAATGCAACTGGCGCGGCTTCACGCGCCTCGCCGCCATCGCCCCCTTCGCGCAGCCTGGCGGCGACGCCTCCGCCCGCGAAGGCTGGCGCATTGCCGCCTCGATGCTCCATTCGCTCGCGCCCGCCGACGCCCCCGCCCTCGCCGCAGAACTCGGCCTCTGCACCCCCGCCGAGTTCGCCGTCATCGCCACCATGTGCGACCGCCGCGTCAACACCGTCGTCTCCACCAGCACGGGCCGCCTCTTCGACGCCGTCGCCGCCCTCCTCGGACTCCGCCGCGCCTCCACTTTCGAGGGCGAGGCCGCCATGGCACTCCAGTTCGCCGCCGAAAACGACGACACCGCCGACGCGCCGCCCCTCCCCGACTGCGACGGCGGCGCCATCCCCACCGACGCGCTCTTCCGCCTCATCCTCCAGGGCCGCCGCGACGGCCTCCCCTCCACGCGCCTCGCGCGCCTCTTCCATCTCGGCCTCGCCGACCTCCTCGCAGGTGCCTGCCGCCACTGGCGCGACCGCACCCGCCTCGACACCGTCGCCCTCTCTGGCGGCGTCTTCCAGAACACCCTCCTCACCCGCCTTCTCGCCGATCGGCTCCGCCGCGACGGGTTCCGCGTGCTTCTCCACTCCCTCGTCCCCCCCAACGACGGCGGCATCTGCCTCGGCCAGGCCGCCGCCGCCCTGCACCACCTGAATCCTGGCGCGTGACAGCGGCCAATGGTTTAGGAAACCACTGCTCCGGCGGGCAAGCCCGCCGGCACACGCCCAGTTGTCCCAGTATCCCCTACTACCATCATGAACCACTGCTCCGGCGGGCAATGCCCGCCGGCACACGCCCAGTTGTCCCAGAAACCCTACTACCATCATGTGTGTCGGATTATCAGCCAAAGTCGTTTCCCTGCGCAATGGCGCCGCGTTGATTGACGCGAACGGCGCCCGCCGCGAAGTCTCCGCTGAGTTGCTCGACGACCTCGAGCCTGGCGACTATGTCATGGTCCACGCGGGCGTCGCCATCGCCAAGATCACCGACGACGACCAGCACGAATCGCAGCAGGTCATGGAGGATGCCCATGGATCCCAAGGCGATCATTGAATCCTACGCGGGGCGGCCCCTCCGCATCATGGAGGTCTGCGGCACCCACACCCACGAGATCTTCCGCATCGGACTGCGCAAGTTGCTGCCGCCTCAGGTCACCCTCATCTCGGGCCCTGGCTGCCCCGTCTGCGTCACCCCCTGCGGCTACATCGACGAGGCGATCCTCCTCGCCCGCGAGCACCACTGCACCATCTGCACCTTCGGCGACCTCATCCGCGTCCCAGGCACCGAATCCAGCCTCGCAGGCGCACGCGCCGACGGCGCCGCCATCCGCCCCGTCTACTCCCCGCTGGACGCCGTCGAATACGCCGCCGCCCACCCCGCGCAGCAAGTCGTCTTCCTTGCGGTCGGCTTCGAGACCACCGTCCCCTCCGCCTGCCTCGCCGTCCGCAAGGCCGCGCAGGCGGGCCTCGCGAACTTTTCGATCCTGGGCGCCAACAAGACCATGCCCAACGCCTACCAGGCCCTCAAGGATTCGGCGGACGCCTTCCTCTATCCTGGGCATGTCCACGCCATCATCGGCACCGCCCTCTGCGAGGAACTCTGCCGACAGGGCGTCTCGGGCGTCGTCGCGGGCTTCACCCCCGCCGAACTGCTTGCCGCCGTCGCGGTCACCCTGGAACTCGCCCAAAGCGGCGCGCCCTTCTTCCGCAACTGCTACCCGCGCGTCGTCAAGCCCGAGGGCAACCCCGCCGCGCTGCGCATCCTCGCCGAAGTCATGGAGCCCTGCGACGCCGAATGGCGCGGCCTCGGCGTCATCCCCGGCTCCGGCCTCCGCCTCAAGGAGCAGTACCGCGACTTCGACGCACGCGCCAAGTTCGCGCTGCCGCCAGTCATCGGGCACCCCAACCCCGCCTGCCGCTGCGGCACCGTCCTCCAGGGCAAATGCCGCCCCTCCGACTGCCCCCTCTTCGGCAAGGTCTGCACCCCGCTTCATCCCGTCGGCGCATGCATGGTCTCCAATGAAGGCGCCTGCTCCGCATACTACCAGTACGGGCAGTAAAGCCCCGTGCATGCGCGCCGCCCATTTTCCCCGCCCGTGCATGCGCGCCGCCCATTTTCCCCGCCGCGCATGCGCGCCGCTCATTTTCCCCGCCCGCGCATGCGCGCCGCCCATTTTCCCCGCCCGTGCGGCATCTCCGCTGTTTTCGCGCCGCCAGCCCCATGCACCAGCCTCCGTGGTGCTGTGCCGCCGCATTCTTGCGGCGGAAGCCAAGCCCCATTTCCCCGCCGTGCCGTGCCGCCGCATTCTTGCGGCGGAAGCCAAGCCCCATTCCCTGAAACACCCCCCATCCTTTTCACCCATGATCACCCTCGCCCATGGCGCGGGCGGCGCCCAGACCGCCCAACTCATCGAGACCGTCTTCAAGGCGCACTTCGCCAACCCGGAGTTCACCCCTGACGACGCGGCCGTCCTGCCCGCGCCCGACGGCAAGCTCGCCTTCACGACGGACGGCTTCATCGTCTCCCCGTGGAAGTTCCCTGGCGGCAACATCGGCAAACTCTCCATCTGCGGCACCGTCAACGACCTGGCCTGCATGGGCGCCGTCCCCAAATACCTCTCGTGCGCGTTTGTCATCGAGGAGGGCTTCGCCATCGCCGACCTCCAGGAGATCGTCGCCGCCATGGCGAAGACCGCCGCCGAGGCGGGCGTCCGCATCGTCGCGGGCGACACCAAGGTCGCAGGCAAGGGCCAGGTCGACCACATCTTCATCACCACCACGGGCATCGGCGTCCTCCGCCCAGGCGTCCATACCTCGGGCGCCCTCGCCCGCCCTGGCGACGCCATCATCACCACTGGCGACATCGGCCGACACGGATGCACCATCCTGCTCGCCAGAAACGACTTCGGAATCGACGCCGAGGTCGCAAGCGACTGCGCCCCCCTCGCCGCCACCGTCCACGCCATGCTCGACGCCGCCCCCGCCATCCACGTCATCCGCGACGCCACCCGAGGCGGTGTCGGCACCGTCCTCCACGAGATCGCCCGCGAGAGCCACGTCGGCATCCGCCTGGACGCCCCCGCCATCCCCGTCGCCCCCGCCGTGCGCGGCGTCTGCGCCATGCTCGGCCTCGACCCCCTCTATCTCGCCAACGAGGGTACGATGGTCGTCGTCGCGCCCAAGGACGACGCCCACGCCATCCTCGGCGCCCTGCGCCAGATGCCCTACTCCCGCGACGCCGCCGTCATCGGCGAGGTCGTCGCGGACGCCGCCGAGCAGGTCGTACTCACCACCGAGATCGGCGCGCAGACCCTCCTGCCGCAGCCCACTGGCGAACTCCTCCCGAGGATCTGCTGAGGCGGTCCGCTCTGTTCCCCATGGCGGTAGGCGATTGCCTAATCAACGCCCCGAAAATCGTAGCCACGGCGTCCCGCCGTGGCTACGTCCGCTTCGTCAAGCGCGACCGACCCACACGCTTCTGGCGCGTCTGCATTATGAGGGGCTGTTGCCGACCATCTTGGGGAACATAGCGAGGCGATCTACTCCCCGACATACAGCATCACCGCGCGGTCCTGGTCGAGCCGCACGCGGAACTCGGGCTGCCCTGGCGCCAGCGCCGCGATGCACTTCCCGTCCCGAAGATCAATGACGCGGGCGGCTTTTGCCACGGGGCAGCGCACGACCACCTCCAGCGGGCGCCGCGAATACTCCGCGACCAGCACCAGCGATCCATCGGGCGCCTGGAGCCTGCGCGCGAGTGCATTGCCTGCGGGCACCGTCGCGCCGTCCGCGACGGGCCTTGCCCGCAGGATCAACTCCTCGTAGGGCGCCAGCATCGCCACGACCTCGGCGACCGCGCGTGCGTCGGCGGCGTCGAAAGGGCACTCGCCCCAGAATCCGAAGCCGCGTCCGCCCGCCGCGATGACCTCCAGCATATTGTATTTGAGCATTTCGGCGTTGAGGTCGGAACCGAAGGCGTAGACGAAGGGGTAGCCCGCGCACAGGATGGGCGCCACTGGCACGGCGTCCCGCGTGATCCTGCGAAGGACCGCCGTATCCGTGGCGGGCAGCAGCATGTCATAGTCCTTGTAGTTCGCGTAGACATCCATGTAGATCATCGGCGCGAGGATGTCAAAGACCTTCGCGAGCCGGGCGGGATCCTCAAGGGTCTCCAGGTAAGAATGGCTGTCTCGGTAGTCGGCGTAGGCGGCGAAACCGGGGAACGAGCGGTGGTAGGAGCAGTAAATCATGAAGACGAACGGCCCGGGCACGCCCTTTTTCTTCATGTATGCCTCCATCGCCTTTCTGTAGTCCCCGAAGAAGTCCGCGTAGCGCTGGCACTTGTACGCCGCCCACGCGCGGTGCAGTGCAGGATGGCGCTCTGGCGCGCGCTCGAACTCCCGCGGATCCATGAATGCGGGCGCGCCTGGCTCCGCCGCCAGCCACTCCCGAAACCCCGCGACGCAGCGCTCGCAGAAGCAGATGCGGCTGCCCTTTCCGTACATCTCTGGATCCGAGCAGTGGAAGGTGACGCCCTGGTCGATCAGATGGCGCCCCTGCGCCAGCAGTTCCTGGTAGGTCCGCCCGCGATAGGAGAGGCACAGCATCTCCTGCGTGCGGCTCCCGTCCAGCAGCGTCGCCTGCCCGTCTGGCTCCCGACGCCCCTCATGCCACCACCATTCGCGGATCCAGCCGATCGGGCGCACCCCCGCCGCCTGGCAGTGCCGAAGCGTCTCCCGCAGCAGCCCCTCGCCCCACGCGCGCTCGTCCCCATGCAGATATGTCCACAGGTCGACGTGGTTGAAGCCGCTTTGGCGCAGCCCCGCCAGGTCAGGCCAGGCCGTGAAGAAGTCATTCGGCATCGACAGATAGACTGGAATCTTCCGAAAGGGCCGCGTCTCTGGAATCTCCACCACTTGGATGCGCAGCGGCTGCGCCTCCTGGCGGCCGCCCTTCCACTCCCCCCAGTAGCATCCCGTCAGTTCGGCGCCCGCAGGCAACGGCTTCACCAGCCTCCAGAAGAAGGTCCACTTCGACGCCTTTGCGCCCGCCTGCACCGCATAGCACGCGAGTTCGCGTCCGCCGAACGATGCCGTCCCCTGGCGCTCCACCGCCATGTCCCGGAAGCCCCCCTCCAGTTCCACCTCGGGCGGCACCGCGATGAACAACTGCGGACGGTGCGACGGATTCACCGGCATGAAGTGGATCATCGAAGTGCGCCCGTGCGCGACATACGCGATCTGCTCGATGTTGCTCGTGAACGCGAAGCCCGACTGCCGCCGAGGCAGCCACGGGCGCTTCGTCGTCAGCGGCGCCATCGTCGTCAACGGCTGCGCCAGGAGCGCCGCCGACAGCATCGCCACGCATGCCAAAAGAAGTCTCATTGTTCGTTCCTCCCTGGAAAACACTGCGACTGCCCCACTCACGCCTCACGGCGCAGGCCTGCGGAAGATCTTGAGGTCGGCGACCTCGACGGTGGTGTTGGTGCGGTAGAGCGCCAGCATCACCTGGCACGTCCTGCCGACGCCCGCGGGCACTTTCACGTTCACCGCCGCGTGGTTCCAGCCGCCAGTCGCCTCGCCGAGCGTCGCCAGCGGCACGGTGCGATTCCCCAGATCGCCGCGTTTGCCGCCAGGCGAAGTGAAGAAGACGATCAGCGCGCAGCGCGGAATCGGCTTCTCCAGCGCCTTCCAGTCGAACTCGAAGACATACTCGCCTGGCGCCAGCGCCTGGTAGAAGTAGACCGAATAACTCCTGGCGGGCGTGAAGCGGATCGCCTTGCGCCCGTCCGCCGCCACGAAGTCGAACGCGCTCTCGCTCGGCCACTTCATCAGCCCGCGCGCCCCCGCCTGGAAGACCAGCGTCTGCAAGGGCGCGCCCGCCGTCCGCACCGTCCCCGCGGGAACCGACGGCGCGGCGCCGAGGCTCAGGTCATACAGGCGCACCTCGTCGATGAAGATGGTCGTGTTCGCGCGGAACATCGCCAGCATCACCTGCGCCTGCACCGCCTCGGCGGGCGCCTCGAACTCCGCGCGGCACTCGTGCCACTGGTTGTCCGCCGCCGCCAGGCGGTTCAGCGGCACCTCCTTGCGGCCTGCGCTGCCGTTCCCGCCGCCCTGCTTCGAAAAGGACATCGCCAGCGCGCAGCGGTCGATCGGGCGCCCCTCCATGCGCACCCAGCAGGTCAAAAGGTACTTGTGCCCGCCCGTCATCGGCTGGTAGAAATAGGCCACGAAGTGGTTGTCTGGCGTGAAGACCAGGCTCGTCCTGCCCGCCTTAGGATTCTCAGGATCCAGTTCGACGTGCGCATCCGCAGGCCAGGCGGAGAAGCCCTCCGCGCTCTCGAAGTCCAGATACTTCAGCAGCCGCCCCTGCGGCGGCTGCGCGAAGGCCGCCAGCGCCGCCGCCAGAACCATCGAAATCGTCCAATGCCTCATCATGTTCGCACCTCCCTTGGCCTACCACTGGTACCAGTATTCGGGCTTCGTGTTGTACGGTTCTGGCTGGTTGCGCCTCGCCCCCTCCGCATGGCCGTCGGCGCACAGGATCGTGTAGCCGTCGTTGTGCGCGCGCACATTGTAGGTCGTATAGGACGGCACGCCGTTGGCGGCCAGCGTCAGCGTCCCGCCGTAGAGCACCGTGTTCCGCCCGATGAAGACCCAGTAGTACTCAGGCTCGCCCAGCAGCACCAGTTTGCCCGCCTGGCGCACCATTGGCTGCTTCACCCACGGGTGCTTGTTCGTCACCTGCACAAACGAGAGCCCGCCGATGAAGCAGTTCTGCCCGTAGCTCAGGCCGCCGCGCACGATCTTCAACTTGCCGCCTGGCGTCGACACGCCAAGCAGCGGGTATTTGTCCGAGGGGCACAGGAACGGCGAATTGAAGTTCTTCCACTTCAGCGCGCCGCCGTCCCCAGGCACCACGTAGTTCGACATCTGCTCGTACCAGTAGCGCTTCGTGTTCGGCGAGGCGGGATCGGGCGCGTAGCCCGCCGCCGGATACCAGTCGTCGAAGTCGTTCAGGTACATCACGTATGCCAGCCCGATCTGGCGGTTGTTCGAGATGCACCCCGCCGTGCGCGCCTTCTCGCGCGCCTTCGCCAGCGCGGGCAGCAGCAGCGAGGCCAGGATCGCGATGATCGCGATCACGACCAGCAGTTCAATCAATGTGAAGACACGGCGGGATTCAATGGTTTGGCGTCGGTTCATGTTGCACCTCCTTTGGAGACATGGTTGCTGGGGATTGATGAACGTAGGCAATCGGAAAGTCCAGAATTCGGTGGATGCGGCGGCGCACTGGCGCCACCAGCAGTTCCCGCAGCGCGTCGTAGGCCGCGAAGACCACCTGGCCGTAACTGTGCGGATCCTCGTAGATGCACACGTTCGAGGGATACGACACCCCAGGCACCGACACTCCCGCCAGCACCGTCGTTTCAGGCAGCCGCGTCTCTGGATTGCGGGTCAGCAGCTCCACGGCGCCCGCCGTCATGCCGTTCCACATCAGCAGCGCGTCCAGATCCACGCGGAGCCCCCGCAGCCGCCGCAGGAAGTATTCGAGCGAGGCCTCCGTGGTGTCGTCGTAGCGCAGTTCGATGTCGTCGCACGGCAGCGGCGCCAGCCCAAGTTCCGCCTTGATGCCATGCCATTCCTTCCGAATCAAGCGGTTGTATCCCTCCAGGCGCCCGTGGAAGAAGAGCCCGAGGCGGCGGCGGCCAGAGGCCGCGAAGTCGACCGCCAGTTGCCGGATGGCGCCGCGCCAGTTGTTCTCGACATAGTTGAGGTGCGGGTAGACTGGCAGGCGGTTGCAGGAGACAAACGGGATCTTGCGGTTGTCGAGGTATTCCGCGATCTCGAAGGTCAGCGCACTGTTGGTGAAGATCAGCCCCGTGAAATACTCCCCCAGAAAACGGCAGATTTTCGTCGGCCCCTGCCAGTTGGAACTGGCGACCAGCAGCGACTCGTAGCCGTCCGCCCGCAACTGCTGCTGCAGACGCTTCAGGAACTGGTCGTTCGCCAACTGCCCCAGACCGCCCGTCGCCACCACCCCGATCAAGCCGCCGCGCGACTTCTGCGGCACGATCCGCAGCCCGCGGCGTCCCTCCGAAACCACCAGCCCCCTGCGCTGCAAGGGGCGCAACGCCATCGACACTGTCTGACGCGTCGTGCCGAACTCCGCTGCCAGCGCACGCACCGTCGGCAGATGACCACGGTATTCGCCGCGCTGGATGCGCTTCTCCAATTCGGCGGCCAATGCTGGATAACGGGACACACTCATCGGAACGGCCCTCCTTTCAGCCGTTGCCGTTATTATAGCCCTCCGCCATGGATTATCAATCCAGAAACGCCCCGTCCGCCCCTCAATCTTCACCGTTACATAGGACAATCAACCCACCCGCTTTCCAGCGTCAAAGGCGGTTTCAGCGGACAAAACATAGAACAAAACCACCTCGGCGGCGGCGCTCAGAAATTCCAGACGAGCGTCATCCCGCACCAGTGGTTGCGGCGGTTGTTGTTGGCATTGCGGCGCCACTGGTCGCGGGTGGCGTGTTCCAGGGCGGCGGCAAAGCCGAGATAGCATCGGAGCGAGAGGCCATGGCCGAAGTCGTAGCGGACATAGGGATAGGCCACGAGCACGGTGAACGCGAAGCCCGTGTCGCCAGTGGAAATGTAGTGGGCGCGGCTGGGCTTCCAATACAAGGTCTGGTCGATTCCCGCGCGCCACCGCTCCCCCAGGGGATACGACGCATTGACGTGCACCTTGCCGCGCCAGTAGTATCGCTCGGTGTGGTAGTCGATTTCGAGCGTCGTCCCCAGATCCAGCGGATCGTGCGGGAACCAGTCCCGCACCCCGATGAAGCACGCCGCCTCGGTGCTCTTGACATGCCGGGCATGGATCTCGCCGTTCGCGCGCTTCACGTATGTCCTTCGGTGCGGGTATTCACTGTATTTCCATTGAGCCGCCAGCCGCAGCGTGTAGTCGCCGACGGGAATCAAGTGCCCATACCCCCCGACATAGTTGCAGCACTCGATCCGGTATTTCCGGCTGTTGCCGTAGCGCCCCGACCGCTCAGGGCTCTGGTAGTCGCTCAAATCCCACTCCTCCCAATGGCGAAGATAGAAGCCCTCCCAGGTCATCTGGATGGTCGTGCTCATCACGGGATCCGGCGTCACCACCCAGCCGCCGTCGACATAGGCGCTCGCCGTCCCCAGCGTCGCCCGAAATTGCGGCGGATCCACCGCCAAGGCCATCACCCCGAAAAATAGAATGGGGAACAACAGGAAACGAATCATAGCCCATCATCATGCACGCAGCAGGCGGCAACTGTGATGCTTGAAATCTGGCGCATGCGGGGCGGCCGAACGCTCGTAGTTGATGCCCACCAGAATCAAGTTGCCTCGGTAATGCTCCAGGCGTGACGGATAGTCCTTCCGCAGAATCTGCCCGATCGCCCCCTCGGCGGAGGCGTCGTATTTCAACTCGACCAGCATTGCGGGGATGCCAGGTCGACGCGGCAGGTAGACCAGATCCGCATAGCCCTTGCCCGTGTCCAGTTCCGGGATCACCGTGTAGTCGTCCTGCGCCTTGTAGTATGCCAACTGCACCGCATAGCTCAGCGCCGCCTCCGAATTGTAGGTGCGGTTGCCCGCCTTGTCGTGCGCGGCCTCGACCAGTTCCGCCACCACTTTCTCGTTGCCCGCCCACGTCGCCTCCAGAAGCCTTTGCGAGTTCTCCAGCGCACGCATGGTGGATGCCCAGCCCCGCGTCCGCGTCGAATTGCGGTATTCGTCCAGAATCTCGCGGTTCGGGATGAATACCTCGCCGCGCGCCGAATCGTAGCCGAGGTAGCCCAGGTGGATCAGCAGCGCCAGCACGTCGTCGCGGCAGGTCAGCGTCGTCATGTCGTTCTGGTAGGTTCCCAGATTGACTGGCATGTGCATCCCCCCCATCAATTCCGCCACCGTCTCCCTGAGCCCGTCGAAGTCCATGCGGATATACTCCGCCAGCGCCTCGTAGGTCTCGGTCTTGTTCCACCAGTTCTGGATGATCCCCGTGCGCATCGTCTGCACCACCGACAGCGGCGAATAGAGCGAATAGGCTGGCGCTGGCTCCCCTGGACCAGGAGCGACGCCGCGCACCAGATACCCGTCATACCACTCCTTCACCTGCCCGAAGTCGCGCCCGAACTGCGCGCAGAGCGACTGCACCTCCGCCTCCGTGAAGCCCGTGAACTCCGCCAGTTCCAACGGCGCCGTCATCGCGTATTCATCAAACATGTTCAACGCCGAATGCTTCCCGTACTTCTTGACTGGCAGGATTCCAGTCATATACGCCAGCGCGACGAACTCCTGGTCCTTTAGCCAGTCCCGCAGGAAATCCAAGTATAACTTCTGCCCCTCCGTGTCGTGCTTGTACTCCCGAAAGACCGCATCCCACTCGTCAATCAGAATCACAAACGGACGACCGGTTCCGCGGCTGAAGCGGTCCATGCTATAGACGAAGTCGTTGTCATCATACCGCACCTCGGGGAACGTATCATGGAGTTCTTCCAAAATCCGCTCCTGCATCACCGCCAGCATCTCCGACATGGAACGACCACTCCGAAAAAAACGATTGACCGTCAGGCGCAGCACATTGAACTTGCCCAAATAGCGGTCCCAGTCTGGCGCGTTGGCCAATTTCAGCCCCGCGAACATTTCGCGGCTTTCCGCCCCCCAGCCATAGTAGGCCGCCAGCATGTCCAGCGCGATGGTCTTGCCAAAACGGCGCGGACGCGACACGCACAGGTATTTACTTTTCGTGTTGACCAGACGATTCGTGACGCCGATCATCGCCGACTTGTCGACGAAGACCAGCGAGTTCATCGCCTCAAGATAACTGTGCTTGCCTGGATTCAGAAGTCCCATGCGCGTCTCCTCCCATTTCCGCCACTTGCTGTTTCACATAATATAACAGCCTGAAAGCGGGGAAGCATCCAGTTGGCAAAGTCTCTCATTTCCCCTTGCGCTTCAGCGCCGCGCCGCCTTCCCAATGCTGCCCCGAATGATGAACGGCATCTGGAGTCTCGGCGGCGTGGACGGGGGCTCGCCGTCGAGGATGATGCGGCTGGTCGCCTCCGCCAACTGCCGCGCTGGGTGCGCCAGTGTGCTCAAGGGCGGCACCATCATCTTCGCATAGTCGTCGTCGTCGAAGCCCACCACGGAAATGTCCTCGGGGATCCGAATGCCGTGCTCCGCCGCGTAGCGATAGAAGCCCGCCGCCATGCGGTCGGTGTCGAAAAAGACGACCTCAGGGCGGAACGCCATCACCTCCGCGCCTGCGCGGTAGCCGTCCGCGTCGTTGGGCTCCGCCGCCACATGCCCGATCACGACGCCTTTCCGCGCCAGATCCTTCTGCGCCGACGCCGCCCCCGCCAGGCGGTTCGGGATGCTTCCGCAGTGCAGCATCCGACGAAACCCCCGCCGACACAGTTCCGAGAACATCTGGCGGACGCTCCCCGCGCGGTCCATGTCCACCGACCGCGGCTCCCCGCCTGCCGCGCAGTCCGCGAAGACCAGCGCCAACGGCAGCCCCTGCGCCGCCTCGCGCACCTTCGCCACCGCGTCCTCGCGGTGCAGCCGCAGCACCACCACATAGTCGACGACCCCCGCCCAACTCTGCAGGATCTTCGCGCACTCCTCTTCGCGCCCTGGCACAATCCGCCCGATGACCGTGCAATACCCGTGGTCCAGCAGCAGGTTGTTCAAATGGTTCATCTGGTTCACCGCCGCCGCCAGTTCCGAGTGCTCCAGCAGAATCCCCACAAAACGCTTGTCCTGCAGCCGCAGGTTCCGCGCCGCCATGTTCGGCACATAGTGGTGCTCCGCCGCCAGACGCCGCACCAGTTCGCACTTTTCCGCGCGCACATGCGGCGCCCCGCGCAAAATCCGGCTCACCGTCCGAATCGACAGCCCCGACAACTCCGATAGACGCTTCAATGTAATCATCGCCATACTATAACCCGCGCTCAGAATCACGGCGGCGCGCGCGTCCATTCCACCCCGCCCTCGGTGAGTGCGGAGCGGGGGGTGCGGGGGGCGCAAGCCGGCGCAAGCCCCCCGTCATTTGCATGGCTGGATGAAGGCACCCGCCCGCAATATTGCCCCGCCCCGCAACGCCAGCCCGAATGTGAAGCGCCCACTGGCCCGCTGGGCAAAGCCCCGCGGCACACGCCGCCCATACATCGGGGCCCGCCGAGCGCGAAGCGGGGGGTGCGGGGGGCGCAAGCCCCCCGTCGTTTGCATGGCTGGATGATGGCACCAGCCCGCAATATTGCCCCGCCCCGCAACGCCAACCCGAATGTGAAGCGCCGATCGGCCCGCCGCCTTTGCGCCCCCTCACGAGAGGGAAGGCAGATCGTGCCGCGCCATGTCAAGGCATAGTTCTTCCGCGATGATTTGAGCCGCCCAGCGCAATTCTTTCGGCGAGTGCGTCGCCATGATGGAGGCGCGCAGGCGTGCCTGCCCCAGGGCGACGGTCGGATACCGTATGGCGCTAAGGAGAATGCCGCGCTCGCGCAACTTCGCCGCCAGTCGGACGGCGCGCCGTTCGTCCCCGACGGGGATCGGGACGATCGCGCTCTGCGTGGCGGTCGCGATTCCATGCGCGCGCAAGGTCTCCACAAAGACCTGCACGTTTGCCGCAAGCCGTTGCGGGAGTTCCGGCGATTTCCGCAGGACACGGAGCGCGGCGCGCGCGACGGCGGCGGCGGCGGGCGCCATCGAGGTGGTGAAAATGAATCCGCGCGCACGGTTGCGAAGATAATCGCACAGCAGCCTTCGCCCGCAGACAAAGCCGCCCTCCCCTCCCAGCGCCTTGCTCAGGGTGCCGAGGGTGATGTCGGGCCCCTCCGCCAGCCCGAAACGGGCGGCCGTCCCGCGTCCGCCTGGACCGACGACCCCCGTGGCGTGCGCTTCGTCTATCATCGAGAACAGTCCGTATTGTCGCGAAAGCGCCAGCAGGCGCGGGAGATCGACCATGTCGCCGTCCATGCTGAACACGGCGTCGGAGACCACCAGCCCGCGGTTCGGGCGGACTTCACGCAGATTCCGTTCCAGATCACCCATGTCGTTATGCCGATAGATGACGACCCGCGAACGCGCCAGACGGCATCCGTCAATGATGGAGGCGTGATTGAGTTCATCGCTGAAGATGATGTCTTCGCGACCGCAAAGGGCGGAGATGACGGCGACGTTGGCGACATAGCCAGAGTTGAAGAGGATCGCGTCCTCGGTCCCCTTGAACTGCGCGAGTTCCGCCTCAAGGGCGACGTGCTCGCGCTGGGTACCCGACAACAGGCGCGACCCCGTCGAACCAGTGCCCCAGTTCCCGACGGCGCCCCGCGCCGCCTCGGCGAGCCGTGCATCCCCCGCCAGTCCCAGGTAGTTGTTGGAGGTGAGCATCAGCAGCTTCCGCCCTTCGACGCACGCCACTGGCCCCGCCGCCTCCTCCTGCACCAGTAGTTGCCGCCGCAGTCCGTTCGCCTCCATCCGCTCCAGTTCCTCCTGAAGACGACGCCAGCGGTCGGATGGCGACGGCGCGCCAGGCACACCGATCACCAGGACGGGCTGCTTCTCCAGAAACGCGATCGTCTCCCGCAAATCGCCCGCATTGCCGCGGAAGAGAAAGATGCGCCCGCCGACTGGACTGCCCTTGTCCTTGAGGCAGGTGATGCGGCAATAGCCGATGCCGCGCGACGCGATGTAACCCGTCACGTAGTCGGGGTCGTCCGAAATGCAGAGTTCGCCAAGCAGATGCGGTGCGTAGGCGACTTTCGTCCCAAGCACAATCGCCTCCAGAAAATGGTTCTTGGCGTTGGAGGGGCCCTTCTCCGCGCTTTCCTCGTCATCCATATAGGTCACGCGGACGCCGCGGCGCTGGTCAGGCTCCAGACGCGCCAGCGAATCCACGTCCACGATGGCGGCCCCGCGCATATTTCCGCACTGCGGAAGCATCGCCACGATGCGCTCCGCGTTGGAGATGCCCATCTGGTCCCGCAGAATCTCCGTCATCTTCGCGAGCCCCTCCGCGGGAGAATCCGCCGCCAGCGTTCTGACGGGCAGCGCGGGAAGGCGCAGAATCCGCGTCGCGTCAAGACGCTCGAACTTGAGGTTGACGAAGTCGGGCCGCCCCTTGGCGTGGTGGAGGGCCCGATCCAGAAGCGCGGTGGCGAACCTGAAGGTGTCCTCCTCCTGGATGATTTTCTCCGCCCCCGAAATGTGCTGCGGCTCGCCGTCCACCGTGCGGCTGGCGCGCATTTTCACGCTGAAGAAACGCTTCATGGGAACTACTCGTGGATATCCAGGATGGGGTCGGAAGACGGCCGCGCGGGCACAAGGCGGTTCTCCCAGCCAAGCTCCGCCAGGCGTCCCATGGCGCGGGTGATCTGCTCGACCTCCGACGGCGTCGTGATGAACGGCGGCATGCTGTAGACCCATTGCCCGAACGGCCGCAGCCAGACCCCCGTCTCGCGGCAGTTCAGCGCCGTCTGCGCCGCCGTCGGCATGTGCTCCAGTTCCAGGATGCCGATGCCGCCGAGCCAGCGGACGTCGCGGACATTCGGGTGGCCCTTGAATTCGGACAGGCCGTCGCGGAATCCCGCCTCGATCGCGGCGAGGTTCCCCTTCCAGTCGTACTGCCCGAGCAGATCCAGGGAGGCCTTCGCAGCCGCGCAGGCAAGCGGATTGCCCATATAGGTCGGACCATGCATGAACGCGCCGGAGCCTCGGCTGGAAATCACCTCCGCCACGCGGCGGGATGCGATGGCGGCCGCGAGGGTCATCGAGCCGCCAGTCAGCGTCTTGCCGACGCAGAGGATGTCAGGCACGACGCCCGCGTGCTCCATTGCGAAGAGGCGCCCCGTGCGGCCGAATCCCGTGGCCACCTCGTCGAAGACGAGCAGCGCGCCGTGCCTGTCGCAGAGCGCGCGGAGCCTGCGCAGATATTCGGGGTGATAGAGCCACATCGCGTTGCCGCCCTGGAAAACGGGCTCGACGATGACGCCCGCGATTTCCCCGCCGTGCCCGTCCAGGATGCGCTCCATCGACGCGAAGTCGGCATCGATCCACGCGCCTCGGAAGGGGGACTGCGGCTGCTCGGCGAAATAGTGCCGCGGCATCACGCCCTGGAAGAGGATGTGCATCCCGTCGGGGTCGCTCAACGCCATCGCGCCTGCCGTGTCGCCGTGGTACGCCCCCTTGAGCGCGACCATCTTGCAGCGCTCGGGATGCCCCGCGGCGTAATGGTATTGCACCGCCATCTTCACCGCGCATTCCACGGCGATCGAGCCTGAATCCGCCAGAAACACCGCATCCAGGCCAGCGGGCAGCAATTCCAGCAGCCGCTCGACCAGAAGCGTGGCGGGACGATGCGTGAATCCGCCGAACATCACGTGGCTCATCCGACGGCTCTGGCGGCGGATGGCCTCCATGATCGCGGGATGGTTGTGGCCGTGCGCCACGCACCACCAGCTCGACACGGCATCCAGCAGTTCCGTTCCGTCCGCCAGGCGGATGCGCGTGCCGTGCGACTGTTCCGCGAAGTGGACTGGCGGCGGATTTTCAATGGATGCGTAGGGATGCCAGAGGTGCCTGCGGTCCAGCGCCGCCAGGCGTTCCAGGTCCGCCTCGCGCGACGGCGCCGCGAAGAGCGCGGCGAAGTCCGTTTCAGGTGGCTGGCGGAGGTCGGGGACATGCGGAGCAAAGACCAGAGGCGCGTCGATGCGATGGAGCCGAAGATATCGGCGGAGGTAGTTCGGGGTGTCCTCGTCAATGGTGGGATCCGCCTCGGGGCACCAGTTGTAGACGATTCCCGCCAGGGTCATTCCACGCGACGCCGCGGCTTCGATGGAGAGCACCGTGTGGTTGATGCTCCCTAACTTCCCGCTCGTCACCAGAATCAGCGGCCATCCCTGCTCCGCCGCGAAGTCCGCCGCAAGAACGCACTCGTTCAACGGCACCCCCAGGCCGCCCGCGCCCTCGACCAGAACGACCTCATAGCGCGCCGCCAACGTCGCGACGCTTTGGCGGATGCGCTCCAGATCCAGCGTGGCATGCTCCAGGGTCGCCGCCAGCAGCGGCGAGGCGGGGAAGTGGAATATCTGCGGGGCGGTAAGCCCCTCCCCGTCCTCGGGCAACGCAACTCCGCCCATCAGGAGCCGATGCGTCTGCAAATCCTCGGAAACCCCGTCGTTGCCCGTCTGCACCATCTTGACCGTGACGACCCTGCGCCCCTGGCGCAGCAGCCACCTCGCAAGCAGCCCAGTCACAACTGTCTTGCCAACCCCCGTGTCAATCCCCGAAACAAAGAAAACCCGACCAGCCATTCAAGCAAAAAACAATCCAAAAACCAAAGCCGCGGCCCGCCCATACGCCGATTGCGGGCACCCGCCACGCGGGCGTGCGCCTGCCGTCGTCCTGCGGATATAGAATCCACCGACAAGACCAGCGAACCGCGTTTGGATAATATAACCCAGCCGCCCCAGGAAGTCAACCCAGCGGCATCAACTCGCGGCCGTGGCCCTCCTGGTCACTGGATTCGCTCGTAGGGGCGGATGCGAAGGCGCAGGCCCAGGCGGCCGCACAGTTCGCGGCACGCCGACTGCTCCGCCTCCGAGGTGACGGGCGCGCCCACAATCGTCATCACGACCTCTGGCACATAGTTGGACGCCTCCTGCGCAAAATGGAGCATGGCGGGATAGGCGGCCTCGCCGAAGCGGGGGCGGCAGAGTTCCAGATACTCCTTCGCGTCCGCGCTGTTCAGGCTGATGGAGAGTCGATCGACGATCCCCGCCAGGCTGGCGGCGGTCGGACGCCCCGCAATCAAATCCGCCAGGCCGTTGGTGTTGACGCGGATCGGCAGGGACGGATGGTGCGCCTTCAGCCAGCTGCCGACTTCCAGCAACGCGTCCAGCCTCTCCGTCGGCTCGCCATAGCCGCAGAAGACGACCTCGGGGAAACGCTCCAGGTCCCATTGGCCGAGGGCGTCGACGACCTCCTGCACCGTCGGCTCGCGCTCCAGCCACAGCGAATCCGAGCCATAGACGCCAGGGCCGTGCTGCCGCAGGCAGAAACGGCATGCGCACGGGCAGCGGTTGGTTAGATTCACATAGATCGCGCTCTTCACCTGATAGACGATGTTCATCACGGCAATTCTCCCAGCATGCCTTCAAACGCCAGCCCGTCCGCCTCGGGAACCGCCAGCCGCACGGTGCGGGCGACGGCCCTGGCGACAAAGCCCGCCGCGGCCGCCACCGCCTCCGCGAAGGGCTTTCCCTGGAGGACTGCCCCCAAAAGCACGGCGCTGAAGACGTCCCCCGTGCCGCAGCGCTCGCCGCCGATCCGTCGTTCCGAGACCACGGACGCCGACTGGCCGCGCTCGAAGACGTAGTTGGCCAGCATGTCCCCGCGCGGGATGCCTGAAATGACAATCCGCCTCAGGCGCTCCGTCGCCAGCGCCCCGCAGAGTTCCGCCAGTTCAGCGTCGGTCGGCGCGGGATGGTACGGCAGGCCCGCCAGGATGGCGGCCTCCGTCAGATTGGGCGTCAGGATGTCCGCGAAGTCAAGGACGTCGCGCATCCGACGGGACAGTTCCTCCCCATACCCGCTGTAGAGGCCGCCGCCATCCCCCATGACTGGATCGACGACCACCAGCGTCCCGTCTGCCTGGAAGGCCTCCAGGAAACGGCGCACGAAGTCCAGTTGCGCCGTCGACGCCAGGAAGCCGACGGCGATGGCGTCAAAGCGCAGCCCGAGTTTGCGCCACTCGCGGATGAAGTCGTCCAGATGCCCCGTGAAGTCCACGTGCGCGAAACTGGGGTAGCCCGTGTGGTTGGTGAAGATGGCGGTGGGAACGGGGCAGCACTGGATCCCCATGGCGGCCAGGATGGGCAGCGCGACCGTGACCGAGCAGCGCCCGAAGCAGGAGAAGTCGCTGACATACGCCACCATCGGGGGCGGCCTGTCCACGCCCAGACTTGTGGTTCCAGACCTCATAGTCCCATGAATTTTCGGGCGTTGTTGTAGAAGACGTCCTCCAGTTGCGAGTCGTTCAGCCCGCAGGAGAGCACCCGCTGGATCTCCACGCTGGGATGGTGGAACGGCGAATCGATGCCGAACATGACCCGCTCGCTCCCCACCGTCTCGTAGGCGTTCTTGATCTGGCAGCCCATCGGCATCCCTGAGACCTCCAGGAATAGGTTGCCGTACTTCTTCGCCATGTTGATGCTTCCCTCGATGTACACGCCATGCCCGTGCCCCATGTGAACCATCACGATCGGCACGTCGGGATGCCGCTCGGCCAGCAGCCCGATCTGCCACGGCAGCGAAAAAGGCGGGTGCCCGCAGTGGATGAAGACTGGCTTCGCGTATTTCCGCGCGATCTCCATGATCGGATCCACCGCGGGGGAATCCGCCGTGAACGCGTCGAACAACGGCTGCATCTTCACCCCCGCAAAGCCGATGTCCCGCAGGTAGTGCTCCAAATCGTCGTAGGCCGCCTGCCCCAGGTTCGCGTTGACCCAGTACAACGGGATGATCTTCCCTGGCATCGCGCGCCACGCCGCAAGGAGATCCCCGTTCAAGGACGCCCCCGCAGGACACAGGATCGTCCGCTCAATGTTGTATTCCGACATCTGGACGGACAAGGCCTCGGCGTCAAAGTTGACGTTGAACGGGCTGCCGAACGCGCCAATGTGCGAATGCGCATCGATCTTCCTGAAACGCGCGAAGGAATTCTCCATAGTCTGCTCACTCCTTGCTTTTCACGCTGACAAACAATGATTGGACGCCCCATTGCCCCGAACCTCACGCGACAACGGGAAGTCCGCATAATATAACCTGCGGCGCCATAAGCACAACCAACGCGATAGCGATTTGAGCCGCGCACCCTCGTCTGCCGATCGGGAAATGCCCGTTCTCCCAGGGCGGTTCACCAAGAAGCAATTGCCTGGATGATGCCCCGAAAATGGTTGCCACGGCGGCTCGCCGTGGCAGGCAGGTGAGCCACACAGGGTCTGCAATTGGGCGGCGGACTGGCGGCCTGGCATCACCTGGAAGGACGCGCTCACCGGGCGCGGCGTCAGGGTGCCCACGGGCAAGGCCGTGTTCATCGGCAAGGGCTACAACAAGCTCTCCGTGATCGCGAACGAGCCGGGCCATGCCAGCGAGCTCGGCGAGAACACCTGGTCCACCAAGGCGGGCACGGCGCTGGACGTTCGTCCAGGGGCTGTCGCTTGCCACGGCGCTCGGGGCGGCGCACCCAGACGTCGTCGACAAGAAAACTCGCTGTAATTGCGGCGGAGGTCTAGCGTGGTGCTATGAAAAACTTGTTGCGTATGGCGACAAGACGCTCATAGTTGCCGCTGAGCAACGGATTCTTCGAAAGGTTCTGGAATGCCGAGGCTTTCATAAGTAAAATGGTATCCTGATTGTTCATGATTCCATTCTTGATTTCGGGCTTGTCGAAGAACTCCGCCACGAGCTTATCGAGACCAAGATGCATGCCGGCGACCATGTGGGGAAAAGAAGAAACACGGGAGGAAAAGCAAGGAGGAGAAGGCAAATGGCCACAGCACTCCTCAAACGTCCCTTAATCCAAAAACTTGGCCGAGTTTTGAAATTGCCTCATGATTTTATCATGTAATTTTCGTCAGCATGAAGTATATTAATATGCGGTATATCGGACAGCGCCCAGGTGAAAATGATCCGCAAATGAGCTTAAGAGGTATGAAGTGAAAGTTTTTCGATTTACGATGCTGGCGATAGCGGCAACGCTGATGGCGGCGACGGCGGAGGATGGCTGGAGTCTGCGGCATCTGGACGGCGACTCCAGTGTGCTGGAGATCCGTTCCGGACGGCCCGTGATCGTAAAGGCTTCCCCCGCCGGAACGGTGGAAGTCGTCGGAGAAAATGGGCTGGAGGTGGCTCCTGGCACGGAGTACACTTTGGAATTCCGCAACCGGACGCACTCCATCGACGGCGCGTACGTCAACTTTTATCTGCAGGCACTGGACGCTTCGGGCAAGCCGACGGCGGTCTACGCTTTCGCCACGTCGCCAGGCCGCCGCGCACTGCAGCGTTGCCGGATGACCCGGCTGGAAGTGCCGTCGGATCACGATCTCACTCACCGCATGAACTTCAAGACGGGTAAGAAAGTGGTGAAAGTCGTGCCGGTCTACGAGGCATCGGACGGCAAGATCGTCTGGTCGCCTGGAGAAATGTCCCTGCGGCGGCGCAAAGTGCCGGCTCCGCTGGCGGAGAAGATCGAACTACCGGCGCTGAAGCTGGCCGCCGGGGGAAAAACCGTCTGGCGGAGCGAACGACTGATGCCGCAGGTCGAGTACCGCGTGTCCCTGCCGGGACTGCCCCGGATGCTCCGGGCCGAACTGCGATTCTATGACGCGGCGGAAAATATCTGCGGCACGGCGGCCCTGAGATCCGGAGCAGCCGAATTCCGGCTGCCCGCGACAGCCCAGCGCACGGAACTCGTATTCGACGCGCCGGCAGCCATGGAGACCGCCGCAACGACCGGGACGATCATCAAGCACTTCACGGTGGACTTCCAGCGTGGAGTCTACGGCAACGAATGGCAGGGCACGGAATTGCGGCGGGGCACCGTAACAAGCCGCCGGGTTGCATTCCGAAGGAAATTCACCCTTGCCGCGCCGCCAGAACACGGCGCGATCCGGTTTCTCGGGCATAAGCTCTACGTCAACGGCCAATACTGCGGTTCCGGCGATCAGTTCAACCCAGGGGTGTGCGACATCACGCCGCATCTCGTCGCCGGGGAGAACGTCATCGCCATCGAGTGCAACAATCGCGGCGGAGTGCTGAGAGTGCTTTTCGACGCCTACATCAGGGACAAAAACGGCGAGGAACAGCTCATCGTTTCCGACCGGGAGACCCGTTCCGCCAAAGCGCCGTCAGGCGACGACTGGAAACAGGCGAATTTCGACGATTCCGCCTGGACGGCGGCGGAACTGGGGGATTCTCCCAAGGATTTCGGCGCGGCCATCCTCGCGACGCGGGTCAACAACGGCCATCCCCGGCTGGCCATCGGTCCGGGCATACCGGTTCCGGCCAAGCTGGTTCCGCCACCAGTCGGCCCGGCGCCGAAATTCGAAGTCGCGGTCCGAAACGGCCGCTCGGTACTGCTGCGCGACGGCAAACCGGTTCCGGCGGCGATGTTCTGCCACGGCCAGAAATTCAGCGTGGAGATCGCCGGGATCAACCGCGAAACCGGCATAAAACTGCACATGCTGCCCGTCGGGCAGGTGGAACGCGGGCAAGATGGCGAATTCGACCTGACCGAAGCGGACGCGCAGGTGGCGGCGGCGGTCTCCCAGCTGGCGGACGATCCCGAGGCGTTCCTGATCGTCGCGGTCACTTTCCTGCCGCCCAGGCGGTTCGCCAAGCAGGAGAAGTTCCGCTCGGAACTGACCATGACTTCGCAAGGCAAATTCATGCGGATCGTTCCAGGTCCCGGCGAACACAAGTTCGGACACCCCTACACCGATCTGTCCAAGGAGCCGGACCCCCACGGCTTTTCCAGCGTTTCCCACGCTTCCCAGGCCAAACTCGACGAATACGGCGCGGCGGTGCGGGCGGTGGTGCGCCACTTCGAAGCTTCGCCTTTCGCGGCCAAGATCGCCGGATACGGTTTCAGCGGCGAGATGGACGGCCAGTGGCATCTCTACGCGCCTTACAGCGGCGAGGGGGTAAAATTCGGCATGGTCGACTACAGCCCCGCGATGCTGGCCTTTTTCCGCGACCACCTTAGGAACAAATACGGCAGTGAAGCCGCGCTGAAAAAAGCGTGGCGGGACGACCATGTGACATTCAATACGGCGGAGATACCCGGCTACGAGGAACGGGCGGGAGACAAGTTCTTCGTTTCGCAGAGAGCCGCGGACTACGGCGAATCATTCGCACTGGCCGAAGCGCGGCTGATCGCCTCGCTGGGCAAGAGCGCCAAGGCCGAACTCAAGCGTCCGGCCATCGTCTGGGTCTATTCCAAGGATTCCTACCGGGACGTGGGGCTGAACCAGTTCATGCCGCAGGTGCTGAATTCCGGCAGCGGCTTCGAACAGTACGCGACGCCGGAATTCGACGCCTTCGGCAATCCCGTGGACTACTACTTCCGCAGAAACGGCCTGCCGGTGGCCAACCGAGGCTGTCCGGCTTCGGCCCATCTGCACGGCAAACTCAAGCTGGCCGAAATGGACCTGCGCACCTACCTCACTCAAGCCCAGCAGGCGGTGTACGGCGGCGAAACTCCCGCGGCCACGGAAAGCCACTTCCGCCATGTGCTTATGGATACGCTCCAGCACGGCAGTTCCTACCGCTTCTACTCCTTCTGGTCGGGCTGGTACAACAACGCCGGGGTCAGGGAGTGCATGCGTAAAATGGCCGAAATCGAGCGGGCCCAACTCGCCCTGCCCCGGCGCTGGCGGCCCCGGGTCTGTCTTTTCTACGACGACCGGGCGATCACTCACATCGGCAACTTCAACGGCCGCGGAGTGCGGATGCGCCACTACTACTTCGCCAAAAACCTGACCGCGACCGGAGCCGAACTGCTGAGCCGTTCCGGGGTCGGGTGCGACATCTACTACCTGCGGGATCTGCTGGACGACAAATTCCCGGCGGACCAGTACGACGTGTGCATCTTTTCCGGAGCGTTCCGATTCACCCCGGAACTGCTGGCGGCGGTGAACGGCAAACTGCGGAAAAGCGGCAAGGTGCTGATCTTCCCGTGGGGCAGCGGTTTTCTCAACGCCGCCCACCAGCCGGATGCTTCGGCGGTCGAGGAATTGACCGGTATCGCGGTCGAGCCGCATGCCCTGACCGCCGAACAGGGCATCATCACCCGCACCGACGCCGTCCATCCGCTGACCGCCGACTGGCCCTCCGGAACGACGCTGAACGCCCGAAGCCGCTACAACATCACGCCGCAGCTGCCGATGTTCGCAGTGAACGACCCGAAAGCCGTCACGTTGGGCCGCTTCGGGGACGGGAGCGCCGCGCTGGCGGTGAAAAAGATCGGGGACTCATACTCGCTTTTCTGCGCCGCGCCGCAGCTCTCCCCCGCGTTGCTCCGCAGTATCTGCAAGGCGCGGGGAGTTCACGTTTTCGTGGACAACGACCACGATTTCGTGGCGACCGACGGCAACTTCCTCGGCCTCCACTCCGCTTCCGGCGAGCTGAAAACCGTGCGTCTGCCGGAAAAAGTCGCCAAGGCGGTGGATCACTTCACCGGCAGGACCGTGGCGGAGAACACCGACACTTTGAAAATTCAGCTCAAGGATGACGAAACGGTCATCCTGCGCCTCTTTTACCCGGAAGGGAAATGACATCATGCGGCTGATAACGCTCGGGACTTCCCGGGAATATGCGGAACGCGCTGTTCCCCATGAGGGTCGGCAATCGCCGCCATTTTCATTCCCGAAGATGTCGCCACGGCGGCCTCGCCGTGGCAGTCCGCCGAGCCTGCGGTGACCAATCAGGCTTGCCACAGGGCGCAGCCAAGGGCTTCGGAATCGACTGCCGCCCATTCACCGAGCCGCCACGGCGAGGCCGCCGTGGCAACCATTCTCGGAATCTTCAATCAGGCAATCGCCTACCCTCTTGGGGAACAGAGCGATGCGGAAATATTGGCGGAAAGAGTGTGGGATGGGACATCCACATTTTCCTCCGTAAAAACAATGCTTCTGCCCTTTCTGAACGTGAATCGGCTCTACATGGCTGTTCGTGAGGAGGCTTGCGAGAAGGCTTTGGTGGGCCAAGTTTGGGACATTGACGGGACATGGCTTCAGGCCATTCCCAAAGTCGCCGTCACCCTTAATTTAACACGGATTTTTATGGGGAGGGGGGAAAATCTGTTTTTTTTTGCCGATCGACTTGACATACGGCAAAGTGGGGTTACATTATCGCACGTCTCTATGAAGAGACCTAATACTGTCGGGGGGAGAGATAATACGGCGGTCTTCAAGGCCGCTGAGTCGCACAGAATACGAAGGAGCGTAGCTCCGGATTTATCAACAATATCATTCCTGGGTCTTCTCCAGGGTGCATCTCGTCATGACCTGTTTTGCTGTGGCGAGGTGGTAGAGTCAGCCAATACCCGGTTCGAACGCGCGGCTCCCCATCAGCGCTGTAGTAGAGCCATCTGCCACGGGCAGATGCCAAACGGTTCTTTCGATCACGCGTATGGAGACTCCCCCGATCAGGAAGACGACCGCGAAGTTGATGATCAGCCTCGCACGCGAGCTGACTAGCAACGGCGTCCTTCTCCTCCCCGAGTACGAGCAAATTCAAGCAGCGGTTTCATCCCTAGCGAGGGCAACTCCCAAGTCACCGCCTATCGAACTGAAATTCCTAACTGGGCCACAGGTCGCAGAAAAACTTGGGATTTCATTTTCTCAGTTCAAGTCGCTGGTGGCAGAAGGCGCCCTCCCCATCAAGAAGCGCTTTGTCGGCACGAAAACGGTCCGCTTTCTGCTGGCGGAAGTACTGGAGTTCATGGAGCATTCCTCCTTGATGCACCCGTGAACATCGGCGTGTAGCGTCTGTAGAACAGGAGCCACACATCCAGGCAATCTACGTTGATGGCCTCGCTCTTTGACAACCTGCCTTCATACTTTCCGTAGGTAATACTTCGGGGCATTGACCTGTGGCGTTGGCGTCGCACTCATCGCCCCCCGCATATCTTCATACTTTTGGGTACTTTTTTCCGTAGAGACTGCCCATGGCAGTCCATCACAAAAACTTTTTTTATGGAGATAAAAATGAAAAAAAATGTAGCCTCAGTCGAGGCAATCTCAATCGCTTCTGATCCAACAGACGCGTCGTCTCCCGACAAACTCCACGAATTGGAAAAAATCGTCCTGGAACACCAGCGCCAAGGGCTGGAAGCAGCACGGGCGCTGTACGACATCAAGGAGGGGAAGCACTACAAGACGGTCAAGGGAAACGCTACAAGGATGACTTGGGGCGACTACTGCCGGATGCGCTTTGGCTTCACCCAACAATACGCCAGCCGCCTCATTGCCGCATGGAAATGCCACGAAAACCAGCAACACCGGTTCGGCGAACAGCGTTCCGAGGTCTTCAAGCACTTTCCCAACACAATTCACTTTTGGGCGCAGATTGCCCGACTTGGCGACAATGCCGGTAATGATCTTCTTGAGAACCTGCTCAACGATGAAGGCAAGTTGCAGGAAGACTGGTCGAAGAGAGTGGCAGACGCGCAAGGAGGCCGTCGCAAGGAGAAAGATGGGGGGATCAGTGGGAATAAAGATGTGACGGAAGCGGTCCACAAAGCCCTCGCCACCATCAAGAACTCAAATGTCTGGGAAGTCCTAACCAAACTTACCCAGCAAGAACGCAACCTGTTCTCCAGGGAACTGAAGAAATTGGTCGCGGAAGCGTCGGTCAACGAAGTGAATCCGGAGGCAGAAAACTGAAACAACGGTTTCACAAATCGGAGTTGTCGCTCGGCAACAACCCTGTTCAAGGCGCGCAACGGCTAACCGTTCAAGTGAGTGCCCCGATTTATGGTGGCATCTACACCTCTGCATTGGCAAGCCAATGCAGAGGCATCATACATTGGCTACGAAAAATACATAGCCCACGAATGGTGATGATGCAGTTGTCGCAGTGCGCACAATAAAGCAAACCTAGGCTTCTTCGCTACGCAACAAACGGAATCCTAAGGAAAAATCGAGTGCGCATTTTCTGGAAATTTCGCAGAAATGCCCAACCTCACAAAGATGTTTAACTAGCAACTTCGTGCTGAAACAAAAGGAAGAAAATCAATGAAAATTAATCTAAATCTTGGATGTACGAAAACTCAATATGACACTGCGGCTCTGGTGTCGCTGATACGAATGGCCAATGCTGACCGAGCAGCTCTTGATATTTGGCTAGACTCAACGCAATCCAGGCGGCTTTACTCTGGTCTGCGCGATGACTTCTTCTGGCAAATGAAACCAGGATTTCAACGCGACTATCTCAGTCCATTGGATTATGAGTTGGCGATTGAAAAAGCCGGGCTCCCGAATAAACCTACGCAGGGCAACCAGCCACTCCTTGAGATTGTCTTCAACTCGTCCACCGCAACGAGTTCGCCAAAAACAATAATACCCACGATGCCGCTGCTGTGGTCTATTGACCTTCTGCCCAATGACATAATGAGAACAGTTGAATGGAACGTTTATTTCCCAACGCTCTATTTGCTGGCCAAGAAACTGACGCAGCAACGCAGAAAGGATTATTCCCTGGAGATGGCAGCTGATGAACTCTATGCCAGTGGGATTGTGCCAGAGCACAAACCACTGACGCCATTTCCGTTCAACAGGGAACTATGCATCGAGACTATAAACGTCCAGGAGTATCCAGAGACAGAAAGTGTTTTTGGCATAGCCAATGCCAAATATCAAAGTCGCTATGAAAAGTACTCCGGTTCACCAACGGGTGCAAGCGTAATGCGCTACAAGATACTCAACAATTCTTCCGGGAAATCCTTAGTTGTGCCGCTTTGCTTCGCCGTATACAAGGGGACGACATCTCCTATCTCCTTCATTGGGGTTCCGAGCTCGACGCTATATCCGTTCGGACTTGAGCATATCGACGATGTAAAACAGCCAATTGTCGTGACGGAATATATGGATCTGTTCGATGCCAACCAAGGGAATGCATATGTCCGCATAGTCACATGGGCCGGCGGACAAAAGGCATTGAAATCTACGGACTTCTCCGGCTTGGTCGGACGAAGCATTACCTACTACCTATGCAGAGCAGACGGAGAAAACAACCTCAAAAGAGCCGCCGGCGTGGCTCTGGACTTTATCAGCCAAATGAAAAAGGCAGGTTATTGCCACATCACCGTATGGGATTCAGAGAACAACAAGGATTACAAGGAGCAGGACATAGCGATTTTCGCTCATGATTTCGGTCTGGAACTGCCGGATAATTTGGAGGATGCCCCCGAACTCAATGTCCACATCCCCTGGAAAGACAAATCCGGCATAGCCGGACAACCTTTGGTCGGCGACCATATTCTGGAAGCCGGGAGAAAGACATTGCTTGTGGCGGGCACCGGGGTCGGGAAATCCTTGTTTTCTCAGCTGCTGGCAAATGTCGCCTGCCGCGGCGAATCTCTGGCGGACGATCCAGTCGGCGTATTCAAGTTTCAGGCGCAGCACCTATGCAAAGTATTGTTCCTTCAGAATGAGATGGCCGAGGGCACAAACGGTTCCAATGAAGCGACGGGAGATTTCGCCGAGCGCCAGAAGCGAATCAATCGTCTTTTCACCAAACCAATGCCATCGGACGGCATTAACTATTTCAAGCCCGCCGAGGATCTATCCAAGAAAGAAGGTCAGTTGTCGGTCGTAAACAAACTAGTTGAACTGGATCCACCTGGGAAGGAACAATGGATTCTTATCATGGACAACTTGAAGTCGTTAATGCCCAGCGCAACACAGGCGACCGACTACAACAAGGTAAAGACATGGTTCAGGGAGTTGAATGGCAAAGGTATCTGCATTCTGCTAATCCATCATGCCAATAAACAAGGGGAGTCCTACGGGACCTCCAATATCACAGAGGACGCCGAATGGAGTTACTTCCTCAGCAAGAAGGATGAAACGCTACTTGATTTGCTGGAGGGCATTCCAGATGAAATCTCCAAGGAGATGGCAGAACGGATCAAACTTCAAGAGGCGAAACAACTCATTGAGGAAAGGACATCACCAAAGCGCTGTGCGTACTTGTGTTGGGGAAACAAAGATAGGCATGGCATGGTCAACAGCTGCTCCATCCGTCTTGAATGGATAATCACGGACCAGGTTCAAACCATGCAGACACAGCGCAATGACTATAAGGAGATTGAGGACGCAGTTCAAGGGCGACTGAATGAAATCGGTATAAACCTTCCTCAAAAAGAAACTCCCAAACCAGAAACCAAGGCTGCCCCTGTGCCTGTCGCTGAAAACACACCACAGTCTGTCGTGGAGGAATTGCCATGTCCCGATACATGGAAAGCACTTGATGGACTTGATGAAGCAACTCAAACAAAAGTGCTTTTGGAACTCAGGTCAAAAAAAACAGTAGAGAAGATTGCGGAAGAGTTACATTGCAGTCCCAGAACAATCACGAATAGGTGCAAGGAATTAAGGATTTCTGATGAAGATGTAAAAAAATATGCAGCCGAAAAGTCTAAAGTAAACGGCGGAACAGTAAGATAGCCATCACCCTCAATTTGCGGTATTCTCGTGACAACCGCTTCAAGTATGGTCATCGGCTTTCATACAGCCGATGGCCTTTTGATGTCTGTAGGCATCTGTATTGACGGTCGTCTATCAGCCTAAAATCCCCCACGGTAATCTATGGTGCAGAGTTCATCTGGCGGTCCTTTTCGCGCGAATATACACTACGATTCTGCTGTCTGACTTTTCACCATAATATGATGTGACTTTAATTCCGCAAAAACTCCCACGCAGAACACCACTCACATTCACAAGCCCCAAAAGCCATTCTCAACTCGGTATTATGGTAATACTTAATTATTAATCACTTAATTGTTAAATAAATAAGAAAACAATCAAGAAAATGATGAGCAAAACATCAAGTCCTCTCTCATAGCCAAACAACAACAAGAAAGGAAGATTATCAGAATGAAACAACCAATCGAATATCAACGAAAACGCAAGACCGTTTCCAAGAACTACAGGGGATTCACATTGGGCACAGAAGATGCTTACGACACCAAGATTTTAGATGCCACTCTCGACATCCTCAACTCCTCACTCGAAAAGCATGATAAAATCCTAGCCAAAAGATTAGATATTCACCTGCCACAAGATACTCCGCCTGACCATTGCAAGAAGATCCTGAGCGATGTCACGGCTGAGATCATGCGAGACTTGAACCGCCCAAGAATTCGGGGAGTGGAAAAAGCACGACCAGCATTAGATCCCAAATACATAATGACCATCGAACAGAACCAATCCGACCAACCTCACGGGCACATGGTCTTAACGCTGAACGGGAACAACGTGAAGAGCGGTTATCATCCAACGCAGGAGATGAAGAAGATCGTGGAGCGTAAGCTGGGCAACGCTGCGCTCCTCCACGAATGCCAGAACGGAGAATTCATGCTGCATCGTGGCAACGCTGAGGAGTTGGCAGAAGTCGTCAGAGCCACCAGTTACATCGCCAAAGTCAGAACTAAGGAGAACAACCAGGGAAGAGAACTGATGAGAAGCCAGTGCCATGCGTCAAAAAAGCAGTAATGACAGAAGTGGAGGGATTTCTCTTTCATATACGGCTGCCTGTTGTTCCTGTTCCATCCCCATAGCCAAAGTCAGAAGAGAACTTATCGGGTTTTGCTGACGAACAAAGAACGCTGATGAACGGAAGTCAAATCGTTCCTGGATACGTTGCTCAAATGCCTCCTCATCATCTCCAGTTTTTCCCCATTCTCATCTCCGTTCAAAGTCATCTTCTCCTTGACATTAAACTGTGATGCCCCCCGAAGAATGTCCTCCAAGCACATCTGACTCGTGTCCCAGCCAGCCTGTATCGTCTTTCCATTCGCTATCGCCTTCCCCTTCTCCATAAAATCCTGAATGTCGTCAATCGTCGAATCCGCATCCGTGAACAGGCAGCAGTTGTATTTAGGGAAATCGCCGTCCATCGTCCTCACCGCCACATACTTCGGAGTTTTTCCCGTCTGTCGCATGGTGTATTTGCAAAGATCGCTCTGGACCTTGCAGAAAATCTCATTGGCCTGATCTACGGAACTCGAGAATTGCCGGGGAAGTCGTAGAGAACAAAGATACGCAACTCCTCCGCTCTTGACATTCCGGTCCATAAGACGAGTGAGGGCGGATTCAACCATGTCTTGCTTTTTGCTTTTGCTTTCGCTCATGTTTTTCTCCTTTTGTCTGAAATGTACATCATTATATGCGAAGTTCAGATTAAACATTCCAACCAAACCAAAATATAGGAGAAATAAGTATGGAAAACGAAAATAAAAAAAGAAAACACTATGGAAAACAAAAACGATAATACAAAAAACATGGAAAGCAAGAAAACGGAAATTAACTTACAGAAACTTAATGATGACGGAGATGTAATAGTTTTGATGCCTGTGCGTATTTCCTTGGGGGATTTTGATTTGTCTCAGATGCCAATCCTCAGTCCGTCAGGTCTTATCTTGCCGAGGATGCCAAGACCGATGCCAGTCCAGCAGCGACATCAAGAACCGCAACCAGGGCAATCCAGGCAGAGCGCGGAGTTGATCACGCAAAAGCAGATGGGGTTTATTCAAAAAATCGTAGCCAAGGACCCCGCC
>JAEEXV010000205.1 GCA_016287975.1 Lentisphaeria bacterium
CTTGGCCCGCCGGCTTTTCGCCGGCGGCACACAACCGCCTACCATTCCACCCCGCGCAGATTCGGCGGATTCCCCGCCCCGCGGCAATCCGCCGCTTGGCCCGCCGGCTTTTCGCCGGCGGCACACAACCGCCTACCATTCCACCCCGCGCAAATTCGGCGCATTTCCCGCCCCCGCGCCCCATATCGCGCAGGCCCCGCAATTCGCTCGGCGTGTGCCAGCGGGCTTGCCCGCTGGTAAAGCCCCGATTACCCGCGCGGATTCGGCGCAGCCACCGACCCTGGCGGGTTCTGTGGCGGGCCACTTGGCCCGCGGCTCACCGCCCTGGCATTCCTACTCGCTCTTTTTCGCGAGCAGCCCCTCGACCTTCTTGATGAGCATCCGCTCCTTGGCGAAGGCCCTGCGGTCGACGGCGGGCGAACCCATCAGCACCGCGCCTGCGGGGGTGTCCTTGGTGATGCCAGCCTGCGCCATGACGATGGTGCCGTCGCCCAGCCTGAGATGTCCGACGACCCCCGCCTGCCCCGCGAGGATGACGCCGTTGCCCAGGTGCGTGCTGCCCGCGACGCCGCACTGCGCCACCAGCAGGCACCCGCGCCCGATCTCGACGTTGTGCGCGACCTGCACCAGGTTGTCGATCTTCGTGCCCGCCTGGATCCACGTCCGCCCGAAGCGCGCACGGTCCACAGTGGAGTTGGCGCCGATCTCGACATCGTCGTCCAGCTGCACGATGCCGACCTGCGGGATCTTCTCGTGTCCAGCGGGCCCGGACTTGTAGCCGAAGCCGTCGCCGCCGATCACCACGCCAGCGTGGAGGATCACGCGGTTGCCGAGGATGCAGCGCTCCCGCACCACGACATTCGGATAGAGCAGGCAGTCCTCGCCGATCACCGTCTCAGGCCCGACATAGACATTCGGGAGAATCACCGTGCGTTCGCCGATCGTCGCCCCCGCCGAAATCACCGCGCCCGCGCCGATGTGCGCGCTCGACGCCACCACCGCGCCCTCCTCGACCACCGCCCGGGGATGGATCCCAGGCGCGTATTTCACGGGCGGCGGCGTGAAGACCATCACCACCGCGCTGAAGGCGTCCGACGGCGCCGCGCACACAATCCACGCCCGCCCCAGCGGCGGCTCCGCCGTGAAGTCCTCGGGCACCAGCACCACCCCCGCCCGCGACGGCAGCACCTGCTCCCGGTACTTGTCATTGCCCAGGAACGCCACGTCGCTCTCCGTCGCCTCCGCCAGCGACGCCACACCGTGCAGCGCGCGCTCGCACTTGCCGACCAGACGCCCGCCCACCAGCGCCGCAATCTCTTCCGCACTCTTCGAAATCAGCATCGTCCAAATCCTCTTCTTCGCGGCCCTATTTCGCGCCCTGCTGCGCCTTGCGCAACTCCGCCTCGGCGGCCTTCAGCTCCGCCTCCGCCTTCCGACGCAGTTCCTCCAACTTCTCGGAGGCCTCCTGCTTCTCCTTCTCGTGCCCCGCGTTCACCTGCTTCACCAGCGCCGCCGTGATGTCCAGGCTCGGCGGATAGATCAGCACCGTCGGCGTGCGGCTCATCGTCCGCCCCGACACCTCCAGGATCTCGCCGTAGCCATTCGCGTCGGCGAACTTGCGCAACTGGGCGAGGAGCTCCTTCAGCAGCGCCTCGGTCACCTGCTGCTGGCGCTGCTGCAGCTGCCCCAGGCTGCGCTCCCTGAACTGCTGCATCTCCTCCTGCCGCTGCGTCAGGCGCCCCTCCAGCACCCGGATCCGCCCCTTGGCCGCGTCGCGCTTGTCGTTGGAGAGCAGTTCATTCTCCGCCTCCTCCTTCGCCTTGCGGTATTCATCCAGCGACGCGCGGTATTCGTTGCGCATCACCGCGAAGGTCGCGTTCATCTGGCGCCGCTGCGTCTCGAAGTTCACGTTCTCGTTGGTCGTCTTGTAATACTCGTTGAAGACCGTCTCCATGTTGACATAGCCGCGCTTCACGGCGCTCTGGGCAAGCAGCCCCGCCGCCATCAACGCCAACACCGCAATCGCCATCCGACTTCTCGACATCGCCCTGGGTTCCTTCTGTTGCATTTCCATCCCCCCGCCAGACATCCTTGTTAATATAAGCCCTTCGCGCCAATCCCGGAATGCCGCATTAAATTATGCGCCTGCGCGGGCATCCATTCCGCCATCAGGAGCATTTCACCATGATCAATGAACTGGCCCAGAAACTCAATGACGAACTTGTCCAGGTGAACCCGGTCGCATTCGAGGTCCTCTCCGACCTGGGCAAGCGCATCTATTTCCCCAGCAAGGGCATCCTCAGCCAATCCGCCGAGGCGAAGAAACTCGCCAAGGATTTCAACGCCACCATCGGCACCGCCATGGAAAAGGGCCAGGCCATGCACCTGCCCGCCATCATGGACGCCCTCCCTGAACTCTCCCCCAACGTCCTCCTCTACGCGCCCTCCTCGGGGCTGCCCGCCCTCCGCCAGGCCTGGAAAGCCAAGATCCTGCACGACAACCCGTCGCTCGACGGCGTTCCCTTCAGCCTGCCCGTCGTCACCAACGGCCTCACCCAGGCCATCTCCCTCGCGGGCGACCTCTTCGTCAACCCCGGCGACACCGTCCTCGTCCCCGACCTCAACTGGGACAACTATCTGCTGAACTTCATCGACCGCCTCCAGGCGAAGGTGCAGTTCTGGCCCTTCTTCGCGAACGGCGGGGTCAACCTCCCCGCCTTCCGCGCGGCCCTCGACGCCGCCCCCGTCGGCGCCAAGATCTTCACCATCCTGAACTTCCCGAACAACCCCACTGGCTACACCCCGAGCGACGCCGAGGGGCAGGCCCTCGCCGAGGCTCTCCTCGCCGCCGCCGAGCGCGGCGTCCGCCTCGTCGTCCTCGTCGACGACGCCTACTACGGCCTCTTCTACGCCCCCGACTGCATGCGCGAGAGCCTCTTCTGCCGCATCGCGGGCAAGTCCCCGAACCTCATCGCCATGAAGGCGGACGCCGCCACCAAGGAGTGCTATGTCTGGGGGCTGCGCTGCGGCTTCCTCTCCTTCGCCGCAGGCGGCGCCGAGGAGGGCAGCCCGCTCTTCCATGCGCTGGAGCAGAAGACCGCGGGACTCGTCCGCTCGACCATCTCCAACTGCCCCGCCCTCTCGCAGCACCTCGTCGCGAAGGCCCTCGCCAACCCCGACTTCTACGCGCAGCGCGCCGCGAAGGCCGCCGTCATGGAAAAGCGCTGCCGCCGCGTCGCCGAGACCCTCGCCGCCCACCCCGAATACGCGGAGCACTTCGTTGCCTACCCCTTCAACAGCGGCTATTTCATGTGCGTCAAAATCCTGCGCCACCCCGCCGAGGCCGTCCGACGGCAGTTGCTCGACCACTACGCCACGGGCGGCATCGCCATCGGCGAATGCAACTTCCGCATCGCCTTCTCCTCCCTCGAAGAGGAGCAGATCCCGCAGTTGTTCGACAATCTCCACCGCGCCTGCAAGGATCTGGGGTAATCCCAGCCGACGCCATTTTCCATTGACGGGTTATATTATCCGCATTCCCGTGCCGGTCATGGCAGCGTTTAGCAGGCGCGGGGCACCTGCAACCATTCCCAATCTGGAGAATCAACCACCATGGCAGCGAAAGTCGATACCGAGAAGTGCGTCGGATGCGGCGTCTGCGAATCCACCTGCCCCGTCGGCGCCATCAAAGTCGAGGACGGCAAGGCCAAAGTCGACGCCGACGCCTGCGTCTCCTGCGGCGCCTGCGCGGGCGAGTGCCCCTCCGAGGCCATCACCGTCGAGTAAGCCATCCGCTTGTTCCCCCGAAGGCGGCCGGTGCCCACGCGCTGGCCGCCTTTTCTGTGCATGGGGGCATTATATTACGATTCTGGCAAAAACAGGCAACCGACTTCGCCATGATTCGCAGTTTCAAAGACAGCGAGGCGGAAGCGATTTTCGATGGCCGTCGCTCCTCCCGGCTCCCGCCAACCATCCAATCGGCGGCGCAGCGGAAACTCCTGATGCTCGACGCCGC
>JAEEXV010000206.1 GCA_016287975.1 Lentisphaeria bacterium
ATCGACGGCAAGGGCATCCGCAAACTGCTCGACGACATGCTCGCGCAGTATAAATACATCAAGAACTACAAGTCCGACACCGAACTCACCGCCGAGGACCTCAAGGCCCTCTCCGACGCATTCAAGCGCCGCATCAAGGAAGTGCTCGGCACCGACTTCCCCGACGACCCGATGGCGCAGCTCTGGGGCGGCATCGGCGCCGTCTTCAAGAGCTGGCGCGGCGCCAAGGCGGTCGCCTACCGCCGCATCGAGGGCATCCCCGACGACTGGGGCACCGCCGTCAACGTCCAGACGATGGTCTTCGGCAACATGGACGACACCTCGGCGACGGGCGTCGCCTTCACGCGCAACCCCGCGACCGGCGAGAACAAGTTCTTCGGCGAGTGGCTGGTGAACGCGCAGGGCGAGGATGTCGTCGCGGGCATCCGCACCCCGAGCCCCCTGAACAACGAGACCAAGAACGACCAGAACCGCCACATGAAGTCGATGGCGGAGGCCATGCCCGAGGCCTACAAGCAGCTCGCGCAGATCCGCATCGACCTGGAGAAGCACTACCAGGACATGCAGGACCTCGAGTTCACCGTCGAGAAGGGCAAGCTCTACATGCTGCAGTGCCGCAACGGCAAGCGCGGCGGCAAGGCCGCCGTCACCATGGCGCTCGACATGCTGGCCGAGAAGCTGATTGACGAGAAGACCGCGGTGCTGCGCGTCTCCCCGAACCAGGTCCTCGAGTTCCTGCTGCCGATCATCGAGCCCGCCGCCGAGAAGCGCGAGACGATGCTGCTGCGCGGCCTCCCCGCAGGCCCCGGCGCCGCCTTCGGCGGCATCTACTTCACCAGCGCGGACGCCGTCGAGGCGGTGCGCCTGGGCAAGAAGGCGATCCTGGTGCGCGAGGAGACCAACCCCGAGGACGTCGAGGGCATGCGCTCGGCGGACGGCATCCTGACCGCGCGCGGCGGCATGACCTCGCACGCGGCGCTGGTCGCGCGCGGCTGGGGCAAGTCCTGCATCGTGGGCGCCTCCGAGATGGTGGTGGACGCGGTGAACAAGACCGCGAAGATCGGCGACCTGGTGCTGCACGAGGGCGATGTCATCACCATCAACGGCTCCAAGGGCTTCGTCTACCAGGGCGAACTGCCGCTGGTGCCGCCGACCGCGGGCGCGGACTACGAGAAGTTCATCCGCTTCATGGGCATCGTCGACAAGTACCGCACGATGGGCGTGCGCGCCAACGCCGACAACCCCGACGACGCCAAGAAGGCGCGCGAGTTCGGCGCCGAGGGCATCGGGCTCTTCCGCACCGAGCACATGTTCTACGGGACGGGCTCCGCGAAGCCGCTGTTCCTGCTGCGCAAGATGATCCTGTGCGTGGATTCGCAGGACCGCATCAACGTCCTCAAGGAACTCTTCCCCGCGATGAAGGCGGACATCAAGCAGACGATGAAGGAGATGGGCGACTACCCCGTCACCGTCCGCCTGCTCGACCCGCCGCTGCATGAATTCGTGCCGCACGCGAAGATCGGGCGCCAGGAGCTGGCCAATGCGCTGAACATCGCGGAGGACGAGGTGCTCAAGCGCATCGACGCGCTGGCCGAGTCCAACCCGATGATGGGGCACCGCGGCGTGCGCCTGTCGGTCACCTATCCTGAGATCACCGAATACCAGGTGCGCGCGATCTTCGAGGCGGTCGCCGAGATCAACGCCGAGGACAACCGCAAACTGGTGCCCGAGATCATGGTCCCGATCACCTGCGACGTGCGCGAACTGCGCTATGTCGCCGACATCGTGGCCAATGTCCACGCCGAGATCAAGCGGCGCTTCGACCTCAAGGAGTTCCCGTACCACCTGGGCACGATGATCGAGATCCCGCGCGCCGCGCTCAAGGCCGACGAACTGGCCAAGGTCGCCGAGTTCTTCTCCTTCGGCACCAACGACCTCTCGCAGCTGACCTTCGGCTTCTCGCGCGACGACATCGGCTCCTTCATGCCCGACTACCTCGCCAAGCACATGATCAAGGCCGATCCGTTCCAGACCATCGACACCGAGGGCGTCGGCCAGCTGATCGAGATCGCCGCCCAGAAGGGCCGCTCCGTGCGCCCCGACCTCCATCTGGGCATCTGCGGCGAGCAGGGCGGCGACCCCGCCTCCGTCGAGTTCTGCTACCAGGCGGGCCTGACCTACGTCAGCTGCTCGCCGTTCCGCGTCCCGATCGCCCGCGTCGCCGCCGCCCAGGCCGCGATCAAGGCGAACAAGGCCTCAAAGAAGGCCTAGTTCGACGCCGCCGACGTGGACGGCACGGCCGCGAAGGCCGTTGCCGCCCGCGTCTTCACGGCAGGGGCGGTTCCGCCCCCTGCCGTCCGTTTTCCTCGGAAGCCGTTTTCGTCTATTGCCCGCAAGAAGGCGCCAGCCGCGTTATTCCAGGCCAGCGCCCCGTCTCTTCCAGGCTTCCACAGTTTTTCCCCCGTCCCGTCGTTCCAGCCTTTCGTTCCGCCGACCGCTTCGGCGCCCTTTTCCCTGTCCTGGCCTTATTATGCCCGTTCCCGAAAACTACCCGAAAACCCCGCCGCCCTGGCTTGACCGACTGCCCACCCCGCAGGAGGTCGGGCGAATGTTTTCGCGCGGCGTTTCGTCGCACGCCAAGCGCACCCTGGAACGGGAACGCCCCGAATTGACGTGGGACGACACCTCGCTCACCTTGCGCCTCGGCCCCCACACCTTCGTCAAGCGGCTGGTGGACGGGGAGTTCAAGACCTCCTGCGACTGCGGCAAGGATGAGCATTGCCTGCATGAATGCCTCGCCTTCAGAATGCTCCAGCAGATCTGCCGCCGCGAACGCTGGCCTTATCCTGGCGATTCGCCGTACATGATTTCCCTGAAACTGGCGGCTTCGTCGGAAGGGGAGCCCCCTGCGGCGCCGCTGCCTGGGGGGCCGATGCTGGGCTCGTCGCTGTCGCCAGTGCTGTCGGGGCTGATGCCGCTGGTGAAGCTGACGCCGTCGAAGAATCCCGCGCCCGTCGTGACGCTCCCGCCGCCGTCCCGCGACAAGGCCAGGGAGAAGCCGAAGGAGGCCGCGAAAGGGCGCGAGAAGCCCCAGGAGAAGCCGAAGGAGGCCGCGAAGGAGAAGGACCGCGCGAAGCCGAAGGAGAAGGGCAGGGCGAAGGAGGGCGCGGCCAGGCCCGCTCCGAAGGCGGAGAAGGGCGAGGGGAAGCGTCCGCCGCAGCCGACTCTGGTGTCGTTGCTGTCCGGCAAGGCGGCCACCATCCAGTTGATCCTCACGGTGGAGGCGGATTTCCATCTGCCCGACGGGCAGGTCGGGCTTCGTTTCTACACCCAGACCCGAAAGGACGCGCTGCGGCAGTTGCTGACGCTTGCCAGCCTGCGCAACCGCGCGCAGGAGATCACGAGCGGCCAGGCGGGCGTCTACAGCTGGTCCGAGGAGGATGCCAGATTCCTCAAGTTCATCTGGCCGCTGCTGGCGCGGAGGGATGTCGCGCATCTGGACACCGACATCCTGGCCCTGCCAGGCGACACCTTCCAGGAGTGGCGGCGCGTCTTCGCCGCAGAGAGCGGCCGTTTCATCAACCGCGACGACCAGAAGCCCCTGCTCCCGCTGGACCAGAGCGCGCCCGTGGGCGTGGCCTTCCAGCTCTCCGACCACGACGCCCCCGAGGGGATGTTCCGCATCCAGGCGCAGATCATCTTCCCCGACGGCACCCGCAAATATGCGTGGGAGGTCTTTTCCGAGGCCGCGAAGGATCCCAACGCCCAGGTCGCCCTCGCGGAACTCTATGCGGCGCTGCCAGTTCCGAAGTCGACGCTCGACTACTTCAAGGGGCCGATCACGACCCTGCGGAAGGACAAGGCGGTGGAACGGCTCCCGCCGCTGCTCAACTACCATCTGGAACTCCTCGAAAACGGGCCGTGCGTCAGCCGTGCCGCAGTCGGCAAGGCCGCGTCCGCGCTCGTCCCCGTCATCGCGTTCAGCATGCAGGACAATATGTTCTGCATCCAGTGCCAGATCAAGGGCAAGGCGGTGCCGCTGGCCTCCTCAGTCGTGAATCTGACGCGGGGGCTCCACTGCACCAAGCGCGGGAAACTCGTCATCGACGGAGTCGCCTCGACCAGGGAGGCGGAGAGCGCCATCCATGTCCTGCGCGAACTGGCGCGCAACCCCAATTCCACGACGACTGGCGACGCGGTGTATTTCCCGAACAGCCTGGATTCCGCGACCTTCCTGGCCAAGGCGTGGGTGCTGCTGCCGTCCAGCCTCAAGAAGAGCGCCACCCCCGAACTCAGGGGCATCTTCTCCGACCGCAACCAGAATGTCATCCTCGAACCTGAGTTCAAATTGACCGACCAGGATGTCTTCGTGAAGGTCGAGGTCAGCTGGCGGGACGTCTCAGGGAAGTTCGACCTCGCGCCCAGGGACATCGCCAACGCGATGCAAAACGACGCCAGCGTGGTGCACGACAAGAACGGACGCTGGCTCGCCATCGACCGCGAGCGAGCCTCCCAGATCCGCCAGCAGTTGATCGACGAGGGAATCCTCACCCCCTACGGATCAGGGGGCGCGTCCCTGCTCAGAAGCGATCTGCGCGAATCCCTCAAGAAGGTCGCCGCGTCCCTCTCCACCTCGAAGATTCCCACGGCCGACGCCGAATCCGAATCCTTCGCGGAGCGGCTCCTCACCGAACCCGTCCCCGAACTGCCGCCCGTCCCGAAGCACCTCGACCATCTGCTGCGCGACTACCAGCGCGCAGGCGTCCATTTCCTGCTCGACCGCGCCCTCTGCCGCGCAGGCGCCATCCTGGCGGACGACATGGGCCTCGGCAAGACCCTCCAGGTGCTGTCGCTCCTGGAGACATGGCGCACCGCGAAATGCGCCGAGCAGTCGGGCGGGGGGGGCTTTTCGGCGCTGGTGGTGTCTCCCGCGACGGTGATCGGGGTGTGGCTGGAGCAGGCGCGCGCCTTCTGCCCCGAGTTGCCGATTGTGGCCATGACTGGCCCCGTGAAGCAGCGGCAGAAGGTCTTCGAGGAGAACCCGCACGCCGTGCTGGTCACGCACTATGGATTGGTGCGCAGCGATATCGAAATGCTGAAGAAGCGTGAATACGAATTTGTCATCCTGGACGAGGCGCAGAACATCAAGAATCCGCAGGCGCAGGCGACCCTCGCGGTCAAGGCGCTGTCGGCGCGGCATCGGATCGCGCTCACTGGCACGCCGCTGGAGAACCGCCTTTCCGACCTGTGGTCGATCATGGACTTCCTGAACCAGGGCTTCCTGGGGGATCTCCCCGACTTCACCTCGACATACACCAGCAATTTCGGTCTGAAGTCCCTGGGGCGGCGGATCGCGCCGCTGATGCTGCGCCGCGACAAGAGCACCGTCGCCGCCGAACTGCCGCCGCGCACGGTCATCCTGCGTTCGGTCGAACTCACCGACGAGCAGCGCGCCTTCTACGAGCGCGAACTCATGATTTCGCGGGAGGCGGTCAAGGAGGCGGGCCCCATCGAGATCCTGTCGGCGCTCACGCGGCTGCGCCAGATCTGCTGCGACCCCGAACTCTTCCTCAAACACCCGCACGAGATGGGCTCCGGCAAGCTCATGCTGCTGCTGGAGCAGGTCGAGGAACTGCTTTCCACGGGGCATTCGGTGCTGGTCTTCTCGCAGTTCACGCAGATGCTCGCCATCATCCAGCGCGAGTTTGGCAAGCGCGGCATCCCCAGCCGCATGATCACCGGCGAAACGCCCGTCGAGGACCGCGCGCGCCTCGTCGAGGAGTTCAACGCCGACGAGACGCCCTCCGTCATGCTGCTGTCGCTCAAGGCCGCGGGAACTGGCCTCACCCTCACCAAGGCCGACTACGTCTTCCTCTACGACCCGTGGTGGAATCCCGCCGCCGAGAACCAGGCCATCGACCGCACCCACCGCATCGGGCAGACCCGCCCAGTCTTCGCCTATCGACTCATCGCCGAGGAGACCATCGAGGAGCGCGTCATCGCCTTTATGCAGGCCAAGCAGGAACTCTTCGACGCCGTTGTCGGAGGCGCCGCCGCCGAGGAGGTCGCAGGACGCCTCGGACGCGACGAACTGCTGCGGCTGCTGCAGTGAAAGCGCGGCAAACCGTAGTGACAAGGAGGAGAAAGAACATGAAGATTGACTTGCGGGAGCGCCAGGATCTGGTGCATGGAGCGCGCGAGGTCGTGCCGACGGAGCGCGGCGTGTGGATGCGGCGGCTGACGGACGAGGCGCATGCGCTGTATGCGATCAGCGAGGCGCGGGCCATTCGATGCCGCTGCGGCGCGGGCGTGCGGATCTGCTTCGTCTCGGACACGCGCGCAGTCGCGCTGACGGTCGGGCTGGGGCGCGGCGAGGCGCGCCCCGTCTATGCGGCGGATGTGGTCGTGGACCGCGACTGGAGGCACCCCAGGACCTTCGGGGCGGAGGCGGCGGGGCGGGACTATGAGGCGCGGGTGGAGGCCCCTGGGCCTGGCGCGCACCGCTACGAGATCCATCTGCCGCACCTGTGCGAGGCCGAGGTTCTGTCGCTGGAGGTCGATGACGGCGCGAGCGTCTCCGAGGCGCCCTTCGCGGGGCGTCCGATCGCCTTCATCGGGGATTCGATCACCCAGGGCATGACCTCGACCTCCCCGACGCGATGCTATGCGACGATGGTCGGCGAGGCGCTGGACCGCGACTACGTGAACCTCTCGGTCGGAGGGGCGGTGATGCTCGCGGGAATCGGGAAGGCCGCGCTCGACTACCGCTGGGGAACGGCGTTCGTCGCCTTCGGCGTCAACGACTGGGCCTGGAACCGCCCCCTGGCGGAGTTCGCCGAGGATACGCGCGGAATGCTGCGCCATCTGGCCTCGCGCGACGGCGCCGAGATCCGCATCCTCACGCCGCTTCCCTTTGTGCGGCCAGGGGAGAGGCCCCATTCCGAACCCCTCGACGCCTACCGCGACTGCATCCGCGCCGTCGCGTCCGAGTTCCCTGAAGTCCAGGTCATCGACGGCCTGGGCCTCGTCTCCCCCGACCCCGCGCTCTTCGTCGACGGGCTCCATCCCAACGACGACGGGATGCGCACCATGGCGGCGCAGTTGCTGAGACAACTGGAAATATAGGATGGCAGCCGCCTGAACGCAATGCAGCCGCCAGGCGCCAGGGGGAAGGGCGCGGGGCGGCTGCGGGGGGAACCAGGTTTTCCGCCTGGATTAGTGGAGGTTGTAGAATTCAACGACCTTGATGATGGAGACGTCGACCTTGATCTCCTCGGGGAGCGGCTCGCGGACGATGGTGACCTTGGTCTTGTCGTTGACGTCCTTTTCGAGGTAGGCGGGCAGCTCGGAGGTGCTGTTCTTCGCGATGGTCGCGATCATCGGGGAGTGCTGCTCGTTGATGGAGACGACGTCCCCCGCCTTGAGGCGGATGGAGGCGCGGTCGCAGATCTTCCCGTTGACGTAGATGTGGCGGTGGGAGACGACCTGGCGGGCGGCGAAGATGGTGGGGGCCAGTCCGCTGCGGTAGACGACGCTGCACAGGCGCATTTCGAGGTTCGCGAGGAGCTTGTCGCCGGTGTTGCCCGTGCCTTTCTTGGCCTGGCGGTAGATGAAGAGGAGCTGGTGTTCGCTCAGGTTGTAGAAGGTGCGCAGCTTCTGCTTCTCGATGAGCAGTTCGCCGTAGGTCGAGAGCTTGTTGCGGCGCTTGGTCGGACCGTGCTGCCCGGCGGGATAGGCCTTCGCCGTGGTGGTGGCGTCGCCGCCGTCCTTGGTCTTGATCACGCGGCTGTTGGTCGGGCAGTTGGGCATGCCCCACAGGCAGAACCCGATACGACGGCAGAGGGTGTGTTTGGCACCGTGCGTGCCATTCTTGGTGCTTTTGGCGTCAGCCATGGCTTTGCTCCTGGTTTGCTCCCGCTCCTGCGGCATCGCCCACCTGTGCGCCACCTGTCAACTCAACCTGTTTTCCGTGCCCCGCTCAGACAAAGCGGGCGGAGGTGGCTTGGACGATCGGAAAGGGAAAGTTCCATACTATAATCCCTCGCGCGAAAACTGCAAGCCGTCCTGGATGCAAGACAAGGCCACGCCCGCGCACATTGCCCCGCCGGCTTTTCGCCGGCGGCACACAACGGCCGAACAATCCACCCCGCCCCCGATGAGCGCGGAGCGAAGCCCCCCGTCGTTTGCATGGCTGGATGAAGGCGCCAGCCCGCGCACATGCCCCGCGCCGAAAAGCCAGCCCGCCCGTAAAGCCCCCATTGCCCCG
>JAEEXV010000025.1 GCA_016287975.1 Lentisphaeria bacterium
CAGGCCGCCGCCGCGCGCAGGGTGTTCGCGGCGGAGCCCCCCGGGAAGCGCCGCACCCGCGACGGCGCGAAGCGCGCGAGCAGCGTGCGCTGTTCGTCCTCGTCAAGCCGCTGCACGCCCCCCCGTGGCACCTTGAGCCCCAGCGCCGCGAACTCCGCGTCCGACACCTCGACGACGGCGTCGACGAGCGCGCCGCCATATCCGACGAGGCATGAGGGCATCAGAGCCCCAACTCCCTGCGGATGGCCTCCGTGTCCGTGACCTTCTCCCACGGGAACTGCGGACGGCCGAAGTGCCCGTAGGCGGCGGTTTCCTCATAGCGCCAGCCCTGCGGCTTCAGCAGTCCGAGCCGTTCCGTGATGGCGGCGGGGCGGAAGTCGAAGATCCGCGCGCGGTGCAGCATGGCCTCGGCCTTCTCCTCCGCGACCTTCCCCGTGCCGAAGAAGTTGACGTAGAAGGAGAGCGGGCGCGCGATGCCGATCGCGTAGGAGACCTGCACTTCGCAGCGCCTCGCAGCGCCTGCGGCCACCAGGCTCTTCGCCACCAGGCGCGCCATGTAGGAGGCGGAGCGGTCCACCTTGCTGGGGTCCTTGCCGCTGAAGGCGCCGCCGCCGTGGCGGCCCATGCCGCCGTAGGTGTCGACGATGATCTTGCGGCCCGTCAGCCCGCAGTCGCCGTCGGGCCCGCCCGTCACGAAGTTCCCCGTCGGATTGATGTGCAGCGTCGCCCCAGGGGCATTTTCGTTCGTGAAGTCGATGCCGCCCAGGTAGCGTTCCGGGATGACCTCGCGGATCACCTGCTTCACCAGTTCATGCACCTTCGGATTCGCCCCCTCGGCGTGCTGGTGCGACACCACGATCTGCGCCAGCGTGTCTGGACGCCCCCCCTCGTACACAAACGACAACTGGCTCTTCGCGTCAGGGCGCAGGAAGCCGTATTTCGCGGGGTCGCCATGCCGCAGTTCCGCGAGGCGGCGCACCAGCAGTTGCGCGTAGTAGTACGGCGCGGGCATGAACTCTGGCGTCTCGTCGCACGCGTAGCCGAACATGATGCCCTGGTCGCCCGCGCCCTGCTCGCCCGACAGGCTCGTCTCCGCCTCCACGCCGCGGTCGATGTCCGCGCTCTGCGCGTGCAGCTTCACCACCAGCTTCAGCGTCTTGGCGTCGAATCCCTCGCCAGGGCGGTCGTAGCCGATGCGCTTCACCACCCGCCGCACGATCTCGTCGTAGGGCAGCGCGGGGCCGGCAGACTTGATCTCGCCCGCCAGCACCACCAGATCCGTGGTCGCCAGCGTCTCGCACGCCACGTGGGCCTTTGGATCCCCCGCCAGCGCCGCATCCAGCACGGCATCCGATATCTGGTCGCACATTTTGTCGGGATGCCCCTCGGAAACGGCTTCCGAGGTATAGACAAAACGATTCTCTCGCATGTACATAATCAATTTTCTCCCAGTGTGTTGAAGGTCGGTGCGCCAAACGCAGGCGCGCCATGCCCCTTGAGGCCTTGGTACTCGCCGGGCACGGGCTCAATATAATCGTCGGACGGAAGACTGGACTATGCCGACGCGGGAAATCCCCGCTATTCCAGAAGAAACTCCCCAAAGTATTGCGGCTGATGGAAATTCAACGTTTCAACCGGTGACCATTCCAGCCAATGCGGATGGGCGAGGTCGTCGCCGCACTTGTAGAAGTTCCCCGTCCAGCGCTGCCCAGGCAGCGCGCCCAGCGCGCCCGTGTATTTCTCCGCCACCGCGATCGGAATTCGGAACTGCACCAGCCAGGTGATGGCGCCGACGCGCTCCCGCGGCGCGGGGGCGGCCAGCGAACTGCGCGTCTCGAATTGCGCGCCGTCCGCCTCAGGCACCTCCGTGAAGTCCTGGTAGTAGTCCCCGACAGGCGTCCAGTCCCGCACGAAATAGAGCAGATGCGCGCCCGAGGCGCTCATCTCCAGATTGAAGTAGCCGCCGTCCTGACGGGGGCGGAAGAAGAACTCCACGCAGGAATCGCGGCAGACCTCGTCGTTGTAGCGCGTATGCGCCGCCAGGATGCTGTGGTCTTCGACGCGGTAGAGCCCGTACAGGCACGCGCCGTCATGCAGCACACGCGCTTGCGCCTTCGGGAACGGCCCCTGGCTCGCGGGGTCGGGATGGTCGATCACGGCGGTCTCCGCGCCGCGCCATGCTGCCCCGTCCCAGTCGAAATCCCACGCCGGCGCCGACGCCGTGCGATGAATGGTGTATTGCTTTCTGCCCATGTCCGCATTCTCCGTTTTTGGGATAAGCTATGTTCCCCAAGATGGTCGGTAAAACCGCCATTTCGGGAAGCAAGGCGACTTCGTGAAATCTGGCAATGCGCGGCCACCGTGGAGAGACGCGGCATTCCTGCCCAGGGAAGCCCCGGAGGGGGCGCCGGAGCATAGCCAGGGGTGGAGCGAGCCGCGAAGCGGCGAGCGGACCCCCTGGAAGGGCGCCGAAGACAGGCTGGCGCCCGGAAAGGGATGCCATTGCCGGGGGCGGGGGCGGAGGGAGGGCGGAAGCCCGACCGCAGCCTCCGCCCCCG
>JAEEXV010000207.1 GCA_016287975.1 Lentisphaeria bacterium
CGCGATGGAGCATGTCGGCGCGCCCGCGCCAGAGGGGACGGTGCCGCCGCCAGTTGCTGAGCCCGCGCCGACCGCCGCGATGGCGGTACACATGCCGATGTCGTGCCCAGCGCATGGAAAGCTGTCGCGCGTGAAGCTTCCGCGCACGGCGGAAGCCCTGCGCACCGCGATGATATTCAACGAGGTGATCGGGCGGCCCCGCGCGTATGATGTGTGAGGGATCTCGTGTTCGACACGCTGTTTCGAGCGTATGAGACGACGCGGATTCGAGTGCGCCTGGATCCGGAGACGGCGCGCCGTCGCCTGGCGGAGCGGTGCGAGACCGGCTGGCCGGCGCTGTTGAAGGATTGCCTGCCAAGTTTCAGCGCTGACTTCCATGGTTTTCGGCTGAAGGAGACGCAGGGGGATCGGCTGGTGCTGATGCCCCGTTTGGGTGGCCGCAACTCTCTTCGTCCGGTGATTTATGTGTTGTTCCGTGCGGGCGAGAGGGCGGACGAGTGCGTTGTGGAAGCGGAGTTCCGTCCGCCGAATATGCGCTGGTTCCTGTATATATGGTTCGGCGGTGTGCTGCTGCTGCCTTGTGCCATGCTGCTCGCGAAAGCGCCTTTGCTGAAGAAACTCTTTTTCGTCGGTCACTGCTCGCTGATGATGCTGGGCGGCTGGCTGGTGATGTGGGTGTCCCGGATCTTCGGCGCGCGCGAGGCGCGCACTTCCCGCGAGGCTTTAGAGGAACTGCTTTGCCAAATCGAAGTAGAGAAGCCGGACGGCCTTAATTGATGTATTCAAACAGCAATTTTTGGTTGAAAAAGCTGTTTGCATGCATCAATTCTGGGATATATTATCCAGGTGTCGGCAATGAGTGAAATGTGAAGCGATGATGGACTACGAATCCTACAATGAGATGTTGTCGCTCAGCGAGCGTCGTGCGGGGCATGTCCCGACATCGTTGAGGCGGTCGCTGTATGGTCGCATCAACTGGGGAAACAGGCTGATTTCACTGAAGGGTGCGCGTGGAGTCGGGAAGACGACGCTGTTGCTGCAGCGTCTTCGGGAGTGCCTTCAGTCGGGGCGCAAGGCATTGTATGTATCGCTGGACAACCTGTGGTTTGCAAGTCATTCCCTGCGTGAATTGGCGGAGCATTTTGTGTCGCGGGGCGGGGAGTTGCTCTTTCTGGACGAAATCCACTATCTTTCGAACTGGCAGACGCTGATCAAGAATTTGTATGACGACTTTCCCGAATTGAGCCTGGTCTATACGGGATCTTCCATGTTGCGGATTTCCGTCGCGCAGGGGGATTTGTCCCGTCGCCAGGTGACCTATGAACTGCGTGGCCTGTCCTTCCGAGAGTTCCTGATGTTTGAGGGGATTGCGGAGATTCCCGCGCTTACCCTGGCGGATTTGGTGCGCGGCCATGTTACTCTGGCCCGCGAAGTCATTTCCAAAATGAAGGTGCTGGCCAATTTTGACAAGTATTTGACAGGCGGCTTCTATCCGTTTTACCTGGAACCTGGCGATGGGTATGACATGCGGATTCGCCAGATGGTCAACCAAGTTCTCGAAAGCGACTACCCGTCGATCGAGGCGGTTACTGCGGGCACGATCCGCAAGGTGCGGCGGATGCTCATGCTGCTGTCGGAGAAACCGCCGCAGACGCCGAACATTTCCGTGCTTGCGCGGGAATTGGAGGTCGACCGCAACCAATGCGTGAAAATGATGTACGCATTGGAGCGCGCGGGGCTACTGAATTTACTATCGTCGGAGGCGGCTTCCTTGAAGAACCTCTCCCGTCCAGAGAAAATCTACTGTGAAAATCCGAATCTCATGCGAGCGCTCGTGCCCTCCGCTGACCGTGGGACGTTGCGCGAATGCTTCGCCCTCAACCAGTTGCGTGCGGCGGGGGAAGTCACCTATCCCAGCCAGGGGGATTTTCTGGTCAATGGCAAAGTACTCTTCGAGGTGGGTGGAAAAGGCAAGTCATTCGAACAGATCCGAGATCTGCCAGACAGTTACTTGGCCGTCGATGACCTTGAAATTGGCGACGGCAGCCGTATTCCGTTGTGGTGCTTGGGGTTCCTGTATTGAACGGGAGTCAGGCGATGGCGAATCGGCGGCAGAGAGCGTCGAAGCGGGCGAGGGTGTCGGGGCCGAACTTCGCGAGTGAGGCGCGGACGCGCGGGAGGGGCTTTTCCTGCATGTCGCCGGATTTGGAATAGAATTTGTCGGCGAGGCAGATGAGTTCCTCGGCGGGGGTCTGGGGGAGATAGTCGCGCACGGGGATGGGGAGGCCCTGCGCGGCGATTTCGGCGGCGGCGAGGCCTGCGCCAGTGTGGCGTTCGCAGATACGCGCGTAGGGCTCCAGGTCGATGCCGTGGGCGGCGCCGTATTCGCGCAGCATTTCGGCGCCGAGGACGCCGTGGGCGATATAGGGCTCGGTGCCCTCGCAGAGGATGGATGGTGCGTGGCAGCGGCGGATGCCGATGTCGTGGAGCATTGCGCCGTCGGCGACGAAGGCGCGGTCGAGGGCGGCGAGGTCAGGGGGCAGGGCGGGGTTGCCGAGGAGGGCGAGAGCCTTGTCGCGGACCTGGGCGCTGTGGCGGAGGAGCAGCCGCCGTAGCGGGGTGTCCTGCGGGTAGAATTGTTCGAGGATGGCTTGGGAGAGGTTCATTGGGTTTCAAGCCATGTGAGGAGGGCGTGGCAGCCGTGCTGGATGTCGCGGAGGGCGGTGTCGAAGTCGCCAGTGTACCAGGGATCGGCGATGTCGCGGGGAGTGCGCGTGAAGTCCAGGAGGCGGGCGATGCGGATGCCTTCGCCGAGGAGGCGCTGCAGGTTGCGGCGGTTGGCTTCGTCCATGACGACGAAGAGGTCGTATGCGGCGGTGTCTGCGTGGGTGACCTGGCGCGCGCGGTGGGGGCGGAGCGGGATTCCCGCCGCGGTCAATGCGCGTGCCGCGCCGCGATGCAGCGGGTTGCCGAGTTCTTCGGTGCTGGTCGCCGCCGAGGCCACGGCGAAGTCCGTGCGCCCCGCCTGGCGGAGGAGTTCCGCCATGACGCATTCCGCCATCGGCGATCGGCAGATGTTGCCATGGCAGACGAAGAGGATGCGGCGAGGGGCAGGCATGAAGGCGGGAGATCGGGGCTTTGCTGGCGGGCAAATGCGGTGGCGGGGCGAATTGGTGGCGGGAGATTGGAGCTTTACCGGCGGGCAAGCCCGCCGGCACACGCTGGGCAAATGCGGTGGCGGGGTGATTTTGGGGCGGGAGATTGGAGCTCGCGGCCAAGCCCCATCAGCCCCGCCTGTGCGGCGCCCCCGCTGTTTTCGCGCGGGCTGCGCCACACGCCATTCCCCGCGGTGCTGTGCCGCCGCATTTTTGCGGCGGAAATCGGCCGCTGGGCAAATGCGGTGGCGGGGCGAATTGGTGGCGGGAGATTGGAGCTTTACCGGCGGGCAAGCCCGCCGGCACACGCTGGGCAAATGCGGTGGCGGGGTGA
>JAEEXV010000208.1 GCA_016287975.1 Lentisphaeria bacterium
CGTCTGGCACGGCGGGCGGTTCGACGGGGGCTGGCTCCTGCGGGGCGGGGGGCGGTTCATCGGCGGGGGCGGGCGTCGGGGGTTGGGCGGCGGCCTGGATGCGCTGGAGCAGTCGTTGCAGGGGCGAGCCGAGGCTGGCGATGAGTTCCTTCCAGTCGTAATACCAGATGACGCCGACGGAGACGACGAGGATGAAGGCGGCGACGCAGGTCGTGCCGAAGGAACTGACGAGGGCGGATATCCACCCTGTTCCAGGCGCGGCGAAGAGTTGTCCGACGAGGCCTCCTGGGATGGACTGGATGTTCAGGCGTTCGGTGATGGCGGCGCAGGCGTTCGGGTGGCCGCCGAGGAGGAGGGACATCCCGATGCCGCTGAACAGGATGGCGAGGAAATACTCCCAGGAGCGGCGGCGGAGGCAGCGGCGCCAGACCAGCCGCCGCAGGCTGCAGAGGATGGCGATGGCCAGCAGGAAATATGCGGCGAGGCCGAAGGTCATCAGCATCCCCCAGCCGACATGGGCGCCCAGCGCCCCGAAGCGGTTGTAGGGATAGGCGACGCCAGTGACGCCGCCCGCGTAGAAGTCCATGTCCTCGGGATAATAGGGGAGCAGGGAAAACGCGGTGAAGAGAAGCACGAGGAGGATGACCAGGCGGCGGAACTTGAAGGCGGGGGCGGCGCTGGTGTTTTCCTCGGTCAGCGGGATTTCGTCAGAAGGTTGGGACGGTGGGAACGGCATTCGCGAAAAAGAGGCAGGGGTTCAGCGATGGTAGTTGTAGAGCCAGACGGAGGCGATCATCAGGATGGCGGCGAGGAGACGGCGCAGGACGATCCACGCGCTGGTCTTCTCCTCCAGGTAGGTCATGCCGCAGGCGGCGAGGATGGGGGCGAAGAGGATGGAGAAGATGCCGCGCGTGGCCTGGAGGATGTTTCCGTTGACGGTGTCGAGGTGGGCGAAGCTCAGGGTCAGGGTGACGATGGAGGCGAGCCAGACGACGGAGTAGGGGCAGCAGTTGCGCAGGGCGGGCAGCCGCAGCCCGTGGCCGCGTCTGCGTCGGAAGGCCAGGCAGGCGGCGCCGTAGAGTCCGCAGCAGATGTAGCTGATGAAGGTGCACTGGATGGAGGCCATGGGCTTGTCGGGGCCTCCTGGCAGGTCGGTGAGCAGGTCGACATTGACCTTGATGCCCATGTCGGAGAGGCAGAAGAAGAGGCAGGTGAGGAGGACGAGCAGGAAGATTCGCCAGGGGATTCGCGCGCCTGCGTTGTTGAGCAGGAATGCGGAGTAGACGGTGAGGGCGATGGCGAGGATCTGTGGCCAGGAGAATCCAGCCGCGATGCCGAAGACGAGGTTCAGGAGCGCGAGCATCGGGAGCTTCAGCCCTAGCAGCGGCACGACGCGCGAGGAGTCGACCCGCTTCTGGATGGTGAACAGCATGAACTGGCCCAGGAAATAGAAGGTGACCATTTCGAGGTACCAGGGCATGCGGCGCCAGAAGCCATGGGAGAGTTCGGGCTGCCACACGAACGGGAGGCAGCAGCACGATATGAGCCCCATGACGACGGCGGCGTGGGAGATGAGTTCCAGGCCGTCCAGGCCTGGAGTGCGGCGCATCGCCCAGCCCGAGCAGAGCAGGGCGAGCGCCATGAGGAAGCCAGTCGCGAGGCCGCTTCCGATGCCGATCCAGTTCATAGGGATGCCGTCATGCGTCCGCGAAGAGTTTCGCCTCGTCCAGCAGCTCGACGCCCGCGGCCTCAAGCGCCGCGGCGGCGCGCTCGCCCTCCGTGAAGCGGAAGACCATCAGCGGCTGCGGGCGGCGCGTCTGCGCGATCGCGTACATGTATTCGATGTTGACGCCCGCCGTGTGGAGGACGGCGAGGACCTCGGCGAGGCCCCCGGGGGCGGCCTTGACGGCGGCGACGCTGACATTGTTGATGCGGCAGACGACGCCGCGTTCGCGCAGGATTCGGTCGGCTTTTTCGATGTCCTTGACGATGAGGCGGAGGACGCCGAAGTCGGTGGTGTCGGCGACGGAGATGGCGAGGATGTCGATGCCCGCCTCGCCGAGGATCTTGACGACGCCGTCGAGGCGCCCGACGCGGTTTTCGAGGAAGATGGAGAGTTGCCTGATTTTCATGCTGGGAAACCTCCTGTGCGGTTATTTCTTGCGTTTGTCGATGACGTGGCGGGTCTTGCCGTCGGAGCGGGCGATGGAGCCAGGCTCGACCAGGGTGATCTTGGCGTTGATGCCGATCATGTGCTTGATCTTCTCCTGGATCTTGGCGCGGAGGGCCTCCAGCGCCTTGACCTCGTCCGAGAAGATCTCGGAGGTGACTTCGACGCGCACTTCGAGGTCGTCCATCGCGTGTTCGCGGGAGACGATGAGTTCGTAGTGCGGCTCGACGCCGTCGATGTCGAGGAGCAGGCTTTCGACCTGGGACGGGAAGAGGTTGACGCCGCGGATGATGAGCATGTCGTCGCTGCGTCGGCGGATGCGCTCCATGCGGACCATGGTGCGTCCGCACTCGCACTTTTCATAGTGGAGGGTGGTAAGGTCGTGGGTGCGGTAGCGCAGGAGCGGCATGGCCATCTTGTCGAGGGAGGTGAGGACGAGTTCGCCCTCGGTGCCAGGCGGGAGGACGGCGCCCGTGGCGGGATCGACGACCTCGGGGTAGTAGTGGTCCTCGAAGATATGGAGGCCGTTGTGGGCGGGGCAGTCGCCTGCGACGCCAGGGCCCATCATTTCGGAGAGTCCGAAGATGTCGTGGGCCTGGATGCCGCTTTCGCGCTCGATGCGGGCGCGCATTTCGTCGGACCATGGTTCGGCGCCGAAGAAACCGTGTCGGAGGCTGGTCTGCCTGAGGTCGATGCCGAGTCTGGCGGCGACTTCGAGCAGGTGGATGAAGAAGGATGGCGTGCAGCAGATGACGGTGACGCCGAGATCCTTGATCAGCATCAGCTGCTTCTCGGAGTTGCCGCCGCCCATCGGGATGACCGTGGCGCCGACGCGCTCCATGCCCTGGTGGGCGCCCATGCCGCCAGTGAAGAGGCTGTAGCCGTAGGAGATGAGGGCGACGTCGTTTTCAGTGATCCCGCCCATGCGGAAGACGCGCGCGGTGGTCTCGGCCCAGGTGTTGAGGTCGTCCTGCGTGTAGGTGACGACGATCGGCTTGCCAGTGGTGCCGCTGGAGGCGTGGACGCGGACGATCTGGGACAGGGGGACGGCGTTGAGGCCGAAGGGGTAGTTGTCGCGCAGGTCGGTCTTGCAGGTGAAGGGGAATTTGGCCAGGTCGGCGAGTTCCCGAAGGTCTTCTGGCTTGACGCCGAGCTTGTCCATCTCCCTTGTGTAGAAGGGGCTGTTTTCGTAGGCGTGTTTGACGATGAACTTCATGCGGGCCAGCTGGAGTTCCTCCAGCGGCTTGCGGTCGACGAAGTCCTTGAGATACAGATCCGATACCATACTGGCGCTTGACATCCTTTGTTAGAGGTTTTGGATGATGCACGGGCCGCACCTTACGGCCCGATGCAAAAGCACCTTTAATGTAATGCGTGGAACCTGCTCTGTGAATGGCGGTGGAAGGGTTTTTACAGGCGCCGACGGGGAATTCTTCACTGGAGCGACGGCTGGCCGCCCTTGAGATGGAGGAGGCGGGAGCCGATGGCATGTCGCGGGCGGGGGCCTTCCTGGTCGGGGTGGAGGAAATGGAGGTGGACCTCGTAGGTGCCGTCGGGGAGGCCTTGGCATGGGACTTCGAGGCACGAGAAGCGCTGCGTGTAGTCGAGGGATGCCTTCCAGACGCTCCCGGTGCGGTTTTCGGCGAGATAGAGGTCTACGGGGGTTCCGACGGCGATGGCGCCCTGGTTGATGAGGCCCTCGAATTGGAGTTGATTCCCGTCGAGCAGCAGTCGGCAGTCGGCGAATCCCGCGTTGTCGTCGGGGACTTTGTCGGCGGGCGCCCAGGTGCCGAAGGCGGCGCGGCGGCGCTGTTCGGGGCGGGGCGCTCCGTCGCCGTGGACGGGCGGGGCGTCGAAGAGGGATGGCAGGTCGGCGGGGATGCTGTATTCCTTCAGGATGGTTCCCGCCAGGTCGGAGATCTGGCAGGGGATGGAGTTGAAGTCGAGGGCGGGCTGGCGCTGGCCTTTCCGCTTGACGAAGGCGATGTTCTGGACGTCGTAGCATTCGGTGTGGTCGCCGACGATGACGATGGTCGCCTGGTCGTAGAGACCGAGTTCCTGGAGTCGCCGCAGCAGCAGTTCGGCGTTGCGCAGGCTGCCGCGGAGTTGTCGGTACTGGATGGCGTTTCGGGTCTTTCGCAGCTGGTCGTCGAGATTGATGGTTTCGTGCGCGCCCTGGAGGTGGAGATACTTGAAGACCGCTGGATGCGGCCCCGCCTTCGCCTCGGTTTCGAGGCGCTGGTGGAAGGTCTGGTCGAAGAGCGCGGGGCCTTGGGCCTGGTCCAGGTTCTCGAAGGTCAGGAACGGAAGCGAGTCGTCGGGGGAAAGGAATGCGCTCGCGAAGCAAGGCAGCTGCCGACGCAGGATGAGTCTCGCGAGGACGATGATGGATTCCTGCTGGAAGGTGAGCGACAGCGGGACGGAGTTGTCGAGGATCTCTGGGGCGTAGCTGATGGTGGGAAGCAGGAACGGATAGCCCTCGGTGCGGAAGCCGATGCGCTTGAGCGCCGTGAAAAGCGAGGTGTCGGCGGCGCAGACGCGGTTGAGGTAGGCGCTGTGGTCATCCTCGGCGGGCACGCGGAGTGCCTTGCGCGGGAAGTCGACGCCCGTCAGCGCGGCGGGGACGGCGTACATCGTCCAGGGCAGGGGGGAGACCATGCGGTCGAAGCAGGTGAAGTCGTGGAGGGATTCGCGCAGGTCCGGGTACTTGTCGAGGACTTCCTTGCAGATGCCCTCGCCCATGCAGTCGACCACGAGGACAATGATGTTGTCGCGTTGACCGAAGGTGAATTTGCCTTTTTCGTCGAACGCGAATTCCTTGAAATCGTAGGATGGTTCGCGGAACGAGACGAGGGCATTTGCGCAGACGAGGCCCTGGGTCAGCAGGATGACGAGGGCGATGCGGCGCGTCTTGCCCGCGAGGAATTTGCGCAGGCGCCAGGCCAGCGCGAACGGGAGCGCCAGCACGAGCAGGTGCAGGACCGCGAACAGCAGGAAGGTCGGGTCGGCGAGGGGGAGGCCGCGGAAGTCGGGGAACCAGTGGCTCCAGACCTGGAACTGGAGCAGCGCGTGCACGCTGGCCGCGAGGGCGAGCGCCGTGACGCCGCGCGGATGCCTGGCATGGAAGGCGCCCATGACGGCGGCGAGCGGCAGGATGGTCAGCGCCATGGCGGCGGCGTAGACCAGCACCGCGAAGGAGAGGCCGATGTTGAACTGCCCCGCGTTGCGACAGTAGAGTTCGATCCCTGGCGTCCAGATCACGGCGGAGAGGGCGGCGGCGCACCAGAGGCAGGAGGCGCAATGGCGGAGGTATTGCTTCATGGGCGGAGGTCAGCGGGACAGGTCGAGCAGGACGCGGCGGGTGTCTGGAATGGGCGTGGGAACGCACGATGGATATTTGGCGCGGAAGGCGTCGCAGAGGTTGTCCAGCGTCCAGTCCCGATAGATTTCCTCGCGGCCGCGCGTGAGCTGGCGGACCTGGATGTCGTCGAGGGGGACGAACTCCACGAGGGCGGCTGGCGCCAGGGCGTCGAAGAGGGCCACGATCTGGGAAATCGACCAGTTGCCCGTGATGCGCAGGTGATGGATCAGGGCGAGGCCAAGGACCCGCGCGGCGCGGGTGCGCTGGAAGAAGGACTGTCGCTCTCGGCACAGCACGCCTGTCTCGGGGGACGGGTTGTTCAAGTCCAGCAGCAGGGGCTGCAGATCCTGCCGCATTTCCCGTCCCAGATGGTAGAGGGCCTCGACGGAGCAGGCGTCGTAGTCGGCGGCGATCACGCGGGAGGATTGCTCGGCGGCGATTCGGGAGAAGACCCCCGCGTTGGCGCCCAGGTCGATGCAGTCGTCCCCAGGGTGGAGTTCGCAGAAGGCACGGACGGCGTCCTGCTTGAAGGCGAAACTGCGGTCGGAATAGGAGTTGTCCTGGTAGTAGTCCTTCCAGAGGGTGGCCTGGCGTGGCGGGCGGAGGGCGCCGAGCCATTCGCGGAGGCCATGCATGAGCGCCTGTAGGCGCTTCAGGGGGATCTGGACGGTGCGCTGGCGGGTGTGCTCGGAGGAGAGGCGGCGCTCCATGATGGCATGGGCGTGGACATGGAGCAGCGCATTCGGGCGCAGCCAGGTGTGCCAGGGAAGCATGGCGGAGGCGAAGTCGAGCGGGATGCCGTCGAGGGATTCCCTGAGCAGGGCGATGCAGCGCAGATCCACATGCTTCATCAGCAGCAGCGGCGCGATGAAGTGCATGGCGAACTGCCGATAGGCCCGCCAGGGCTCGCCGTCGCGGTGGAGTTCAAACGAGGTGTGGTCGAGGAAGACGGGGCGGCAGTTGCGGAACGCGACGTTGAAGGCGGTGGCGTCCTTGAGGATCATGCCTTGTTCGAGGGCCGCCTCCATGAGTTCCAGCGTCAGCAGCGCGGCGTCCCGCAACTGGCTGAAACTCCATTCGTATGGATAGGAGATGAACGGCAGGCGCTGGAGCCGCAAAATCGGCCCCAGGTCGTTTTCGCCGCACGGTTCAAAGCACGCCAGTTTGCCCTCCTGCATCAGTCGTTCCGCCAGACCCGAACGGACCAGGCGCTCGAAGCCGACACGCCCGTCGGGCAGAATCTGTCGGCGCAATTCGCCGTCCTGCTCGAAGACGAAGCCCGCTGGATCGCGGAATGAGGAGGGAAGGCGTTGCATGGAGGGATTAGCGGATGGCTCTGCGCTTTGCGAACAGCCTGCGGAAGAAGCCGAGAATGCTCTTGAAGAAAACCACGGTGGTGAAGAAGCATGCGGCGATGACTTGCAGCAGCATGCTGCCAGTTCCTGCGTCAATGTACATGGATGGATCTCCTTGGTGGCGGGGGGACTTGACAAAGCCCGAAACAGGGCCGTATATCTTTATAAACGCGATATTCCCGAAAATACTACATCGCGGAGTGAAAAAAAAGTTGTCCGCCATGAAATTTGGCAATCGCCGCCAATGCCATGCCCAGAGTGGTTGCCACGGCGGCCTCGCTTTGGCGGTGCGCCGAGCGTGCAGTGTCCAATCTCCTTATGGAATCTGGCTTGCCGATACTGTCTTTTCCTTTCGCTCTGTTCCCCAAGAGGGTAGGCGATTGCCTGATTGAAGATTCCGAAAATGGTTGCCACGGCGGCCTCGCCGTGGCGGCTCGGTGAATGGGCGGCAGTCGATTCCGAAGCCCTTGGCTGCGCCCTGTGGCGAGCCTGATTGGTCACCGCACGCTCGGCGGACCGCCACGGCGAGGCCGCCGTGGCAACATCTTCGGGAATGAAAATGGCGGCGATTGCCGACCCTCATGGGGAACAGCGCGTTTCCTTTCAAAGGAAGGAGGCCCAGCCTCCCTTTCTCGCGCAGAGGCACCATGCATGCAAACAGCCAGCAGAAACAGCGTCACGATTTCCCTTATCATCTCAAACTCCTTTGCCTTGATGTCCGTCACTATTCTCTGTCAAATGCCCCCTGGGGAGTAATGCCCAACCCCTTTCCCAAAGGCTCTGTTCCCCAAGAGGGTAGGCGATTGCCCAGTAAAAACCCCGAAAATGGTAG
>JAEEXV010000209.1 GCA_016287975.1 Lentisphaeria bacterium
CCCCAGCGTGTGCCAGCGGGCTTGCCCGCTGGTAAAGCCCCGCTGCCCCGCCCCCGCTGAGACAACCCGCCGATTCCGCGCCATCGCCCATTTTCCCCACCCCCGCGCCACCCCCGCTGTTTTCGCGCCGCCTGCGCCGCCCACCAGCCTTCGCGGTGCTGTGCCGCCGCATTCTTGCGGCGGAAGCCACCCCCGCCAGCGCGCCAGCCCGCCGAGACAACCCGCTGATTCTGCGCCATCGCCCATTTTCCCCCGCCCCGCGAAACCGCCCCGCCCGTGAAGCGCCCGCCGCCGCCGCATTCACGGCGCGGGGCGGAAACGCCCATCGGCGTCGTCGTAGCGGTAGGCCGCATATTTTCCGAGGGTGACCGCCTCCAGGAACACCTGGCTCATGCACTCGTCCCGTTTCCATCGTTCCCATCCGTCCGCGACCTCCGAATCCATGATGGCGCCGTCCTGGTCTGTGTCCAGTTCATGGAAGATTCCCTCGACACTGGAGACGGCGGGAGCGGCCTCTTCCCGATCGAAGAAGATGCACAAGACCAGGGGCGGGAGCCCGCCCTCAGGCAGATTCATTCGGAAGCGCACCTGGAAGCGCATTTTCTGACCAGGCGCCCAGCCGCCCGCGCCCTGTGCCTGGACGGCCGCCGTGCAATCGACGGCGGTGGCGATGCCGCCGCCCCACGCCCATTCGACGCCGTGCTCCAGTACGCAGTCCGCCCTGGTGGCGCCGATGAAGGCCTCCGCACGGAGTTTCCAGCAGCAGAACTCCTCCCAATGCGCGAGCCCGAACATCTTCAACTCCTCCGCCTGCGCCTCCGTCGGGCGGGCGAATGCGACCTCCACCGTTCGCCAGCCACCGGCGTCAGGCGCCGACGGCGTTCCGATTTCCACCCCGTCGTAGATGTTTCCCAGCACCAGCAGTTTCCGCTTCGGCCCGAAATCGCCGACGCCATAGGCCGAGGTCTCGTAACCCGCCTCGAAGGAAGCCATCGCCCCGCCGCCCCCCTCCTGGTCGACGAGAATCTGCGCCACGCGGTACGGCCCGTTGGAACGGTGTCGCAGGATATGCCATCCCTCGAATCGGAAGCACACGGGGAATGCGCTTTCTCCCTCCCGCGCCCCCAATTCCACCTCCACGCCTTCGGACATGCAGATGAACTGTCCGTTTGCGTCGCAGAGGCGTGCCTGGAAGGTGCATTTTCCAGCCAGCAGCGGCGGCGCCTCCATCTCTGCCAGCACACAGAGATGATCGACCACATATCCGTTGCACAATTCGGGAGCCTCGTGCCAGTCCGCGACACATCCGCGCAACTGAAGCAGTGGCGTCCGCTCGAAATCCACGGAGCGGAACTCCCCGACCGCCATCTCCGCCTCACGAACCGCCAACGGCACCGCGCACTCCCGCCTGCCTGACGCCACCCAGCACAACTCCAGCCCCGCCAGCCGCCACTCCCCGTCCGCCTCCGCCGCCGCCAACTGCCGCCCGTCAAATGGCAGGACGAACTCCGCCCGCCCTGCCGAGGACACCGACGCACACCCCGAGGAGGAGGCGAGTTCCCTGCCATCCGCCGACACCAGTTGCGCGTGCAGCACATATTCCCCAGGAACCGTCGTCTCCGCCGCCACGCGCACCAGCAGCCGATCGGACAGCCCGTTCCCGTTTTCATCTGGCGTCTCCGCCGCGCAGCCATCCAAGATTTCCGCGGCGGGAAGCGCCGCGAGACGCACTTCCGCCGTGCGCACGTCTGGCAGCCCGTCGATCTCCCCCTGCAAGGCGACCAGCGCCTCATAGACGCCTGGTTCGCCCAGATGCACCAGCCCGCTGTAGATGCCGTCCCCCGCGCATTCGTCCCCGCCCTCCCCGTCATCCCGCAGTTCCAGCGGCAACGTCGGCCAGGCGGCCTCCCGAGGCAGGTCGATCCGCCGCACGATGGCAGGAGCCGCCAGCGGCGCGCGGACAACCTCGCCGTCCAGTTCCATCCGCGCCTTCACCAGATAGTCCAGCCGATCCTCCGACTGCGGCTCGGATTCCGCCACCAGGGCGAGCGTAGACACTCCCGCGCCCTGCACCTCGAATGTCACCAGCCCTGCGCGGCCGCCTTTGACCTCCAGCGTATAGCGGCCGCGCGGCGCGTCCTCCAGTTCCGCGGCCGCCATGCCCTCCAGATACTCCAGCCCCGCCATCTGGTCCAGCCTTTCCACAGGGGTGCGCGTGCCGTTCGGCGCCACCAGTTCCGCCGTGGCCCCCGCCTGCAATCCAGCCACGCGGACGGACAGCGGCGCATTGCCCGCCCGCACCGTGAACTGCTCGGTTCCGCCCCCGCCCTCGGCCTGCACCTCCACCACCCCCGTCGACATGGCGGAGGCGCCCTCCCCGATCCCTCCCAGTTCCGCATACTCTGGGGCACTGCGCAGAGAGCGCGGCGCCGCCTTCCCTCCCCCGCGCCCCGATGCGCCCTTCCCCGTCAGCAGCCCCTCGAAGACATCCAGCACGCCGTCCGCGCCCTTGACCATGATCTCCCCATGCGAATAGCGCAGATCCGAATCATTCCGCAGCGGCGAGGCCGCCACCTGCGTCCCCAGGCAATGCGCGCTGGCGACGCTGACCACCAGGTCGCCCTTGCGGGAATCGGGGAGTTCTCCGTCGGGGACCTTGTGCGCCGTGTCATGCCCATAGCTGATCTCCGCGCCATGCGCCTGCGCCGACTGGGCGAGACGGTCCGTAAGGCCATCGCCGTAATTGAAGCCGACATTGCGGACATAGCCGATGACGGTCGAGATGTTCGCCCTGCTTGCGTAGCGGCGGTTGAAGGCCGCGCAGGAGCCGACCCGCAGTGAACGCCGACCAGGGTTGTCCTCCTTCTCGTAGCCGTTCATGACCCAGGCCCCGCCCTTCAGGATGTGTTCGCGCCCCCCCTCCGCGTTGTCCAGCGCATCGGCCAGATGGCTGCCGCCGTTCGGCGTCGCCACCTGCACCAGATGCGAGACCAGGGGGCTCCCCAGCCCCGCGGGATCCATCAGCGCGCGCGAATCCAGCCCGCCCTTGCTGTGGGCGACGATCTGGAACGACGACACCCCGTATTTCTCCGTCTGCTGCTCCAGTTGCCGCTGAAGCATCCGTGCATTCGCCTCGGGCGAGTTGGCATAACTGACATCCGCGATGTAGGTCGGGATGCCGAACCGCCGCCGAATCGCCGCCGCCATCCCGTGCACGCTGGCGAGGCTGTCCGTCCACCCGTGCACCAGGAAAATCGGGCGCGGCGCGGGGATGGTGACGGAAATCGTCCCGAGCACCAGATCCCACCAGTTGTTCTGGTTGGCGACATCCACCTTGATGATCACCCGGTTCCGCGCGACCTGCCCAGGCGCCGTGGGAAACTTCAGGTATTCCAGCGGCACCTCGAAGCGCGTCGTGGCCCAGCGGTTGTTCAGCCCGCGGAGTTTGCCCAGCGAATGCCCGTTCAAGGTGACGGGGTCGACCTCTGGACTGATGGGCTCCGTGGGATAGTCGTCCGTGTCCTCGCTGTCGCAGTCCTTGTGCGTGATGCACAGATCGACCTTCTTCGGCAGCAGCCCCAACTGCATCTGCCGCGCGCGTTCCTCCTTCGTGCCGTAGTAGCGGGTGATTTCGAGGTCGCATTCGAACGGCCCCGTGCGGTTGTTCCGATACTCGTAGCGCGTCTCCGTATAGGTGAAGGTCGTGATGTCCAGCGGAAGCCCCTCCGCCGCCAGCGCCGCGGCCCACAGCGCTCCACCCAAAAGCATCCCCCATGCGACTGTCCGATTCATGGTTCGTCCTCCCTTGGTTTTCTTATCCTTTCACAAAGCGCCCTTCCCCGTCTCCCCTCGCCGCCGCCAGGGCCAGCCGACCTTGCCCATCGCATGCGCCTCCCGAATCAATGGAATACCCAGTATCCGACGCCAGGCAGCAACGCCCCGTGCCATTCCCGATAGCGTCCATCCTCCCAATGCCAGACGGGCTTCCCGCTCGGCGGCACGGGCAGCGCGCTCTCGCCCACCACCCCCACCAGGTTCCAGCCCGACGACCAGCCGCCGCCCGACACCGCGACCGACGAATCAGGCGTCCCGCCCGTCAACAGCAGCGCGCGGCTCTGCACCTCCTCGGAATACAGCCAGAACACCTCCCCGCCCGACAACTCCGCCAGCGGGCATATCTGGTAGTGCGACGGAAGCCCCGACGGCACCAGGCACAGCGACTGCACCTCCGATAACTGCGCTCGGCTATACTCGTCAGGATCCATCGGCAGCGACAGGAGATTCCACCCAGGATGCAGCGTCAGCACGCACTCCATCGTCGACTCCCCGTCCTCGTCCACCAGCAGCGTGTCATCCCCCGCCACCAGCGTCTCCCCCTCGCAGGTGCACAGCGTCCCGAACACCTGCGCCGCGACCACCTCGGGCGATTCCTCCGCAGGCAGCTCCACCTCATAGCGTAGCACCCCTGACGAGACGCCTGGATTCCCAGACCCGTACCCCCATAGCCAACGCCATTCCCGCCCCGCCTGCACTGGCGTGAACTCCACCCCCTCCCACACCCCCGACACAACCCGACACCCCTCAGGCCAGTTCTCCGCCAAGATGATCGCGTCTGGAACCTCCCCGCCCAATTCCACCCGCACCGACACCTGCAGCAGCCCTCCTGGGACACCGCTCGCCACAGGAAAACTCCTCTGCCCCGACGGCACACCATACGAACTCCCACACAGCATTCCCCACACCAGCCAGATCCACAACGCTTTCCTCATCCGATCAACCTCCTGCACACGCCCCATTCCACCCCACAAGCCCCCAGACATAACGCCCATGCCCTCCCCCGTCAACGCCTAAAACATAATCCATTGGAAAATACTTTCAAGTCAATTTTTTAATAATCTACAAACATTTTATTTTCAATAACTCGTTATAACTGCCCAGCCTGTCCGCAGTCATCAACCGGCCCAAAAATGGGCCGGCACAGAACGCTGGGCTCCCCGATGGGTCTGAAGTCTGGGGTCTGGGGTCCTCGGAAGATGGGTCCGGGGTCTCGGGTCTGGGGTCCTGGAAAGATGGGTCTGGGGTCTGGGGTCTGGGGGCCTCGGAAGATGGGTCTGGGGTCTGGGGTCTGGGGTCTCCGAAAGATGGGTCCGGGGTCTGGGGTCTGGGGTCCTCGGAAGATGGGTCTGGGGTCTGAAGTCTGGGGTCCTCGGAAGATGGGTCTGGGGTCTGAAGTCTGGGGTCTCCGAAAGCTGGGGTCTGGGGTCACGCCCCGCCGCGTTTTACCATGTTTTACCGCCCATTCCCGCCCATTTGCGGGAAATTATTGCTTTTTAGTGATTATTCATATCCATCGCGAAATAGTGCGTAAATTGTAGGACAGACCAATTCACTTGGTTGTTTTGTGTCTTTTGCGTGTTTTTAGTTCACCATTCCAAACAGGAAGGAGAAGTTGAAATGGGCAAATCAAGAAGAAGCGGTTCCCCATTGGGACCGCAGGCCATGTGTTTTGACGGCCAGTTCACTCCATCGGTGCGCCAGGAACTTCGGCACAAGCGTCTGTCGCTGGGAGTCACGCAGGAGAGGCTGGCGTGGATTCTGGAGACCAACTGGTCGACGTTCCGCAAATGGGAAGCGGGGAAGACCTCGGCGTGCCACGACCGTTACATTCAGCGGATCAACGACTTTCTCAGGGGCGCGTATGACGCGACGCTGATCAGCATGCGTGAGCGCGACAGCGACAGGCGCGTGCTGTGGGATGGAATGTCGAACGACCTGTGGGTTTGGCTGGTGCGCGTCATCAATCTCGACCGCCTCTGCCGCCAATATCCCGACCTGGGGGAATGCGTGGTGCAGATGCTCAAGAACGGCATCGGGCAGGTCTGCGACCGCCTTGAGCAGACTTCCCGGCAGGAGGCGGGCCTGCCCATCCTGCCACCGCAGGACACGCCATGAGGTCGGCTCGTGCGCCATCCCTGCGTCATATTCTTCAGGCCTATGCCTGGCAGTAACGGCGCGTCGGCGTTTGCCGTGAGCGCCGGGGGCGTTCCGCGCATGCATCTACCGCCGGACGGTCTCCCGGAACCTCGCCGCATCGGCGAGGGAGACGCCGCCGTCGCCGACCATGCCGTTGTCGAGGGCGTCGGCGGAGGTGCGCGCAAGGAGGTCGCGGCGCAGCCGCCGCATGTCCAGGATGCCGCCCACCCAGAACCAGACGGCGGTGACGCTCGCCAGGCACAGCGGCACGATCAGGGAGACGACCAGGAAATAGCGCCCCCACCAGAGGGCGGGCCATTTCCGCACCGCGTTCCACGCCAGCACCAATAGGAAGGTGCCGCAGAAACTGTA
>JAEEXV010000210.1 GCA_016287975.1 Lentisphaeria bacterium
CGTGTCCGTCAGCAGCGCCACCCCGCACACCGCGTGCCCGCGCATCAGCACGCCGCACACCGTCGTCCGAAAACGCACCTCGACCCCCGCCCCCAGCGCACTCTCCAGCAGCCAATGCGCGTAGGGCGCATCCGCGCGCTCAGGCATCGCCTGGCCCCCCAGTTCGCTCAGCGCCTCCACGCACAGCACCCGCCCGCCCCTCTGGGCCCCCGCTATCGCCGCGTGCGCGCCAGACGCCCCGCCACCCGCCACCACCACGTCGTAATCCCCATCCTCCTCCGCCACGCACGACAACTCCATCCCCACCGTCCGCACCCCGTGCCGCCGAGGCCCCTGGTCCAGCCACGTCACCTCCTCCTCGCCACGCGCCACGCGGCGCCCCGTCACGCACCATTCCTGCGCCCGACGCACCTCCGCCCCCGAATGCGACAGCATCCACGGCAACTCCGCCTGGCCCAGGCGGCACAGCGGCGCCGCCGCCCGCGCGACCTCCGCCTCGTCCCACCCGCAGCGCCGCCCCTCCACCGACGGCAATGGCGCCATCAACCGCGTCCCAGCCCCCCACGCATCCAGGCGAAGCCGCGCCTCCTGGCGCAGCCCCTCCCGAAAATCCCCCTCCCGCATCTGGACGGCGCGCTCATACAGGCACAGCGGCAGGCGACCGACATCCGTCTCCACCAGCGGCATCGCCACCGTGACCGCGCCGCCCTGCTCCGAACACCCGCCCAGCACGCCCAGGCGCATCACGCGGCTCGACAACGACGTCCCTGGCTGCCACAGATGCGCCTGCTGCGGCAGAAAGCCGTCCCGCGTCGCATCCACCACCACCTGCGCCGACACCGCGACATACCCGTTCGGGGAGAAGAAGACCCAGCCCGCGATCCGACGGTCGGAGGCGTCCAGCAGCGGCCTCACTGGCCACAGCGCATAATACAGCGACGCGCCGCACGCCAGCAGCCTGTCCTCCAGCGACGCCTTCAACCCCGCAGGCGTCCCATCCGCCAGCGGCGCCTCCCAGCAGCCCACGCGCTCCTCCCCCAGATACGCATACGGCGTCGCCAGCAGCACGCCGCGGCCTTCCCGCCGCAGCTGCTCCGCCAGCGCGACCGCCCCCGTCACCCCGCCGACCAGCAGCACGTCGATTTGTCGTATGAGCGGTATCTGAAGTTGCATCGCCGTCTATCGCCCCTGAAAACCATCGCCTCCCCCCGACATCCATTCCCCCGATTATATTAGAGCAATCGCAGGATTTCCTTACCGACCGATAACATAATCCACCTTTTCGCATTCCATGCCCGCCCCCGAAAACAAACCCCTGACGGTTCTCCCGCTGCTCATCTGCACGGGCCTGCTCTTCCTGCTGGCCCTGCCCTTCGGGGAACTGCGCGCCAGCGACGAATCCATCTTCGCCGCCATCGCGCAGGACATGATCGACCACCGCAACTGGCTCACCCCGCAGTTCCAGGGCATCGACTGCTCCCTCTTCCCCCTCTATCCGTGGCTCGTCGCCATCTGCTCCGGCTTCGCTCGCGTCACCACCTTCACCGTCCGCCTCCCCGCCACCCTGTCCCTCTTCGGCATCGCCGCCGCCGCATTCCTCATCGCCCGACGCCACCGCTCCGCCAACTGCGGCGCCATCGCCGCCATCATCGTCCTCACCTGCCTGGGCAGCCTTCGAATCGGCCTCGTCGCCCAGACCGAGACCCTCCACGCATTCCTCCTCACCGCCGCCTGGTTCATCTGGTACGAACTCGGCCCCCAGCGCCAACGCTGGAGCGCCGCATGGGGCGTGTCCCTGCTGCTCGTCTTCCTCGACACCTTCAACGTCGGCCTCAAGGCCCCCTGCTTCTTCTATCTGCCGCTGCTCCTCACCCGAATGCCCCCCAAGACCCGCCGACGCCTGCAGCAGCCGAAGCATCTGGCCTGGCTGCTCTTCTATGCCCTGCTCCTCTATCTCTGGCTCATGAATTTCTGCCCGCAGCAGCCGCTCCTCCCGTGGAACACCGTGGTCGGCGCCGCCAGCGAAATCCCCGACACCGCCCTCATCGTCCACCTCTTCCGCTTCCCCGCCCAGGTCTTCGCCCTCCTGCTGCCCTGGGGCCTCCTCGCCTGGGTGCCCTTCTGCCTCGCACTCCGCCCCCTCGAACCGCCTGGCTCCATCTGCAGCTTCCTTCGCGCCGTCGTCTTCTGCCCGTTCCTCTTCTACCTGTTCTTCCCTGGACAGTCCCCGCTGATGCTGCTGGCGCAGCTTGGCCCCCTGGCCGTGCTGATCAGTTTCAACGCCCCCATCGTCCTGCACCGCGCCGAGCGCTTCTTCCGACGCCTCACCGCCATCTGGAGCGTGCTGCTCATCACGGCGCTGGTCATCGCCTCGATCTTCTGGCTGCTCGCCGCACTCGGCAAGATCACCCTCGTCGGCCCCGCCGCCCTGGGCATCCCCCCGCGCGCCCTGACCATCGTCTTCTCCGTCCTCTCCGCCATCCTGCTCTTTGCCGCAGGCTGGCTGCTCCTGGAACTCACCGCATCCTTCAACCCGCTGTCACTCGCCTGGTGCACCTTCGGCACCCGCCTGCTCCACATCTGCCTCGCCTTCCCGCTGCTCTTCCTCACCGTCACCGACCGACGCTACGCCGCCCTCCGAATCCGCGGCGAAATCAAGCTGTCTGACGACGGGGAGTTCACCGCCCCCCTCGCCAGGGAATCCCCACCCCCCGTCATCTACCTCGATTCCGAGGACGCCTACCCCGCCATCTGCTACTATCTCGACTGCCCTGTCCGACGAATTCGCCGCCCGCTGGAGGAACTGCCCCGCACCGACAACGTCATCTACCTGCTCAGTTCACGCCCCCCGACCATCATCACCCGAAACTGGGAGGCCATCTCCCCGCCAGTCAACTTCCATCTGCAGCGCGAGACCAAGTCCGACGTGCACTTCACCCGTATGCACCTGGAGGCCGTCCTGCGCCGCGAATCCGTCAACAACCCCGCCCTCCCTGGCTTCCACCCCCCCGTCCGTTTCACCCTCTATCGCGGCACCCTCCCAAAACTGCCCGCAGATACCCGATAATTACCTGTCGCGCGCATCCGCAAGCGCATTTCCGCAGACGGATATTTCCTCCACCCCTTTCGCGGCGTAGCCACGGCGTCCCGCCGTGGCTATCTTATCCGAGCCCCGCGTCTGGCGCAGGTGTAGCCGTCAGAAGCGCATTTCCTCCGAGGGTTTCATGGGGTCGCGGGAGATGGTGACGGTCACGGTGCCAGGCTTGAAATAGAGCACCATCGTGTTTTTATCGTCGGGGGAGTAATGCTTTTTCAGTCCAGGGTAGGCATCCAGCATGGCGGCCTTCGGTTCGCGCCTGGGGTCATTGACCAGGCGGCCCGTCACGCGGAGCACTTCGCGCTCCCCTTTCATGGCGCAGAGTTCGACCCTCCCGTTGGCCAGCAACTGCCGCGCGACCGCCTTCCTGCGGCCAGTCTGGATGTAGAGTTTCTCCTCGAAGATCAGGATCGTCCCGAAGGGGCGGACATGCGGCTGGTCGTTCCCGTCCACCGTCGCGATGTAATAGACCTTCGCCTCCTTCAGGAAGTCGTAGGTCCGCTTCATGTTCACGGCGGCATCCTCGGGGGCGACCGTCGGCCTCTTGCACCGCACGTCGAACAGGCTCTGGCAGCCGCAGAACAGCCCCGACACAAGAACCCCAGCCAACACCAGCACCGCGATCTTCATCTGCTTTGTCTCCTTGTTTTTCGATGATCCCCCAAAAAAAGTCCCGCCACGTAATGCAGAAGGGAAAAACAGGCGGCCTCCGTCCAGCGCCTCTACCGCACGAAATGCAGGTGAAACTGCCGTCGCTCCAGGTCGAGCAGGAACTGCTTGGCGTCCAGACCGCCACCGTAGCCGACCAGCCGATGGTCCTTGCCGATGACGCGATGGCACGGGACAATGACGGAAACGGGGTTGCACCCGCAGGCGCCCGCCACCGCGCGCATCGCGCTGGGCGCCCCCAGCGCCTCGGCGAGCGCGCCGTAGGAGGTCGTGGCGCCATACGGAATCTGACGCAGGAGATGCCACACCCGCCGCTGGAAGCCGCTGCCTATCTGCAGCAGCGGCAGTTCCGAGAAAGACTGGCGCCCGCTCGCGAAATACTCGTCGAGCGCCTGGACGGTCTGCTGGACGACCTCGGAGGGGGCGAAGACGGGGTGCGCCTGCAGCATCTGCAGCAGCGCCTTCAGGGAGGGACTCGACGCGTCGTCCCCGTCTTCGTCCAGCCAGTCGCAAAGGCAGAGGTTGCCCCGCCAGGCCCCCAGCAGAAGCACGCCGCACGGAGCCTCGTAGCGCTGCAGTTGCAAAGGCGCTCCGCTCATGATTCACCTCCTTTCCCGTTCCGTCCACGACGGCGCGCGATCAGGAAGACGCATCCCAGAAGCGCCAGCACCGCCACCGCGCCGCCGATCCACGGCGCGTAGTCGAGCCAATCCTTTCCGCGTTCAACGGTGGGCGTTTTCGCCTTTGGCAGCGGCGGCAGTTCCTGCCACGTCTTCGCGCCCTTGGCACGCAGAAACTGCGCCAGTTCCGCATTGCCGCTCTCCTGGGCAACGTCCAGCGGCGTGTAGCCGCGATGGTTGCGCGCGTTGAGCTCCGCCCCCTTCGCCAGCAGCATCTCGACGATCTCGGGACGGGTGTTCCACTTCGCCATCAGATGCAGCGGCGTCTCTCCGGCATGGTTCGCGAGGTTCACGTCGGTGCGCGGGTCGGCCAGCAGGGCCCGATAGACCTCTGGACGCGCCCGCACCTGCGGGAGGTAAATGAGGCAGGTGTCGCCGTCGCCATCCTGGGCATTTGGATCGGCGCCGCGTTTCAGCAGCGTCTGGACATTCGCGGCCTTCATCATGACGGCCGCCGTCTGCAATGGCGTATGCCCGTCCCTGCAGCGCGTCTCGATGCCGATCCCCGCGTCCAGCAGCGCCTCGACCATGACGGGCGCGCCGTGTGCGGCGGCCGTGTGGATGGGCGCATAGCCGCTGTCGGGCTTCTGGCGGTCAAGCGGGTCGCCTGCGTCCTGGAGCAGTTTCAGCATCGCGGGATCCTTGCATTTCGCCACGATGATCTGGGCCAGTTCGCCAGGGTAGTTCTCGTGTGCCTTCCAGTCATAGCCAAACCGCAGCATTTCCTGGACGACCTCCGTCTGTTCGTTCCTTACGGCGGCGGTGAAAGTGCCGCCGCGGGAGGTCGCCACGGAGGGATATGCACTCGGCGAGAAGTCCATCTTCCAGCGCGCATACCACTCCAGCAGGAACTCCTGCTCGTCCGCGGGCAGCGCCCGTTTCTCCAGGAGGGCGCGGACTTCGGCGAGGGTGCCGTCGCGGCGGCCATCCAGCAGTTCCCGCTCCAGCCGACGCAGTTCGCCGCCGAACTTGCCTGTGAAGAGGCGGATGCGGAGGCCGCAGTCGTCATAGTGGGCCGTGCCGAGTTTGGAATCCGCAAAGGAGCGCCGCGCCAGCCCGCCGCGCGCGCGGAACGCCGCCTCGCCGCCGAGTTCCTGCAACGTCTTCGCCGCGTCGTCATAGCGCAATTCGGCCAGTTCGTGCCACAGCCTATAGTAGAGGAAGTCCCATTTCTTCATGCCCGCCTGGTATTCCTGGAAGAGCCGCGCCGCCTGCTCCTTGACCTCGGGATCGAGGTAGACCTTCTGCCAGCCGTAGCCGCCATAGTCGTAGGCGATTTCCACGAGGCACTGGTAGCCCATCGCGGGGACGCCCGAATCGCGCCTCGGGCACTTCATCGCCTCCATCGCCAACTGCCGGATCAGCTCGTGGGAGCCGCCCCAGCGCGGCAGCAGCGCCCAGAGCGCCTGCGACATGGCGGAGGAATTGGTCGGGTCGATGCTCAGCACCGCCTTCAATTCGCGGATGACCGCCTCCGTGTCGCCATCTCCCATCTCCACGGTGATCAACTGGATATGCGGGTTGGCCCACTCTGGATGCAGTTCCAGCGCCTTGTGGAAGTGCGTGCGAGCCGATCGAAGATGACGGCCGAAGCCGTCCCAGCCCTCCCTCGTCACCGTGGACGCCCAGCCGCCGCCGCGCTGCGACCACGCCCAGAAGATGTCCGCCCTGCCCTGCACCATCTCCCAGAACCACGGGTCGATCTGCGCCCCCACGGGCTTCAGGCGCGTTTCCAGTTCCCCCCAGAAGCGCTGCCCCTCTTTCACGTTGAAGGAAAGATCATTGTAATACCACAGGTAGCAGATGCGCCCCTTCCAGCGCCCTTCGCGCACCGCCGCCTCGACCGCCCCGAGCAAATCCTTTTCACACTGCTTGCGTTCCTTGGAGTTCCTGGGATAGCCCTTGGAGATGTAGTCCAGCAGCAGCGTGCGGCAAAGCGCCGTCCCGCCGCCGTGCCGCAACTTCTCCAGCGCGGCCTCCGCCTCGGTGCCGCGCCCCGCATCGAAGAGCCGCATTGCCCGCGCCATCTCCGCCCAGAAGTCGTCGGCGGGCTTCCTGGGGATCTCGCCGCCCTGCCGCGGCATCGGCATGCCCCGATAGAAGCAGTCGAGAAACAACTTGATGTCCGCAGGCGCGCTGGCGGGCGAATCCTCGCGCAGCAACTCCTCCAACTGCGTCAGGCGTAGTTCCTTCACTTCCTTCTGCCGCCGAAAGCACTCCTCGTCGAAGAACCCCTTGAACGGGTTCTCGTCCGCCGCAGAATCATGCGTTTCCTTCTTCGGCTTTTCGGGCGGCGGGAGTTTGGCGGCGCGCTCCTTGCCCAGCAGTTTCTCGCGCAGGGGCTGGTCGACATTGTCGAAGAAGAAATGCACCTCGGCGTCGGGCGCGGTCTTGAAATACTCGACCAGAACCGCCGCGACCTCAGGCTGCTGCTGCGACATCGCCAGCAGCGACCACCGCGCCGCGTACGCGGTCAGATCCACGCCGCCCTTTTTCGCGGTCGTTAGTTGCGTGCAGGCGATGCGGATGACGTTGTGGACATATTCGGCCTTGCCCGTCGCGAGGAAGCGCCCCCAGTTGAAGTCGGGATCGACCTCGGACGCCGCCTCCACCTGCGCCTGCGTTGGCCAAGATGACGGCGCGCGCATCGACAGGACCAGTTTCGCCTTGCCGAAGATGCACTTCTGAACTGCTTCGCGCGTCTCCGGCGCGGCCGCCTGCATCGCAATCAGCAGCGTCGCCTGGAACTTCACCTGCCGCAACTTGAGGATGTCCGCGCGCCATGCCTCCAGGCGCTCCGGATTTGCGCGGAACACCTCGAAGAAGAACCCCGTGATTGGCGACACTTGCTCATTGCCAAACGGCATCGTGTCGAGACCGCGAAGCATCTCGGCGATGCCGTCAGGAGACGGCTTCCGATGATAGACCATCATCGCCTCCGACGCAGCCTTCGCATCCGTCGGCATCGACACCATCCCCCACGCCGCCACCGCCATCAGACACAGAGCCAACACGATTCTCCGCATGATATCAGCCTCCCTATCGTGGCACAAGAACCATGGATGCATCGAAAACTCCGGAAACTCCGGAAACTCCGGAAAATCCGGAAAATCCGGAAAATCCGGAAAAATCCGGAAAATCCGGAAAATCCGGAAAATCCGGAAACTCCGGAAAATCCGGAAACTCCGGAAACCCCGGAACCCCCGGAAACTCCGGGCCATCCGGAAAATCCGGGAGATCCGGAAG
>JAEEXV010000211.1 GCA_016287975.1 Lentisphaeria bacterium
AATCAATCCTTATTTTCAGTATTATTATGGCGAACATTGCATTCCAGGCCTTCCCCTTACGGATATCCCGTCAGCCATCATGCGGCGCATTACAGTATGGTTCATTCCAGGCGTAAGCGGAGCGCCGAACGGCATGTTTTAGGAGTTTTGTCATGGAACAGCATCTTGAAGAGACCGCGGAGGCGCGTACGCAGGTCGCATATTTCATGCGGCGGCTCTATCGCCAGGGGCTGACCACCACGTCGGGCGGCAACATCTCCATGCGCTGCGGAGGCGATCTCGTGGCCATCACCGCCTCCCAGCTGGACAAGGCGGAGTTGACGGAGGCGGGCGTCGGCATCGTGCGTCTGAACGGCGACCTGCTAACCCGCGGCCTCAAGCTGAGCATCGAGACCGGCATGCATCTCGCCATCTACCGCGAATGCCCCGAGATCCATGCCATTGTCCACGCGCATCCCATGACCGCCTCCGCCTTCTGCGCCTCCGGGAAGGTCATCGACACCCGGCTGACCGCCGAAAGCTACGCCCTCCTCGGCGCGAAGATCCCAATGGTCCCCTACGCCTTGATGGGCACCGAAAGACTCGCCGCCCTCACCGCCCGACATATCCGACAGGCCCCCTGCGTGCTCCTGCGAAACCACGGCGTGGTCGCCACCGCCCCGACGCTCCTCGCCGCCTTCGACCGCCTTGAACTCGTCGAAAACGCAGCCCGCCTCACCCTCACCCTTTCCCAGCTCGGCGCCCCCAGACGCCTCACCCCCGCCCAGCAGGCCGAACTCGACCGCTTCGCGGGACGGTGAGTCACGGCTGTTCGGCGTCTTTCGCTCGCGCGTATTATATTAACGAATTGCCATGACCTATCCAGCCAACACCATCCTCGACTACTTCGGCAACTCCGAACTCTGCCTCGGCATCGTCACCAAGGACATGACGGACCGCATGCAGGTGCGGGGGGCGACCAACCAGGTCGTCCGCGTCCTCCCGAAGCAGGTGCTCTGCTCGTACGGACTCTGCACCGCCAACAACCCCGTGCCGCGCCTCGTCGACCTCCAGAACCAGATCAGCGACCAGCAGACCTCCATCGACCTGGAGTTCCTGTGGACGGTCCTCTCCGAAAACCCTGGCGCAAAACCCATCGACGACATCGCGAACGAGTATTTCGGCGCCGAGCCCACGCATATCCAGATCTCCGCGCTCGCCCGCGCCCTCCTCGCCGATTCCCTGCGCTTCCAGCGCAACGGCAACGAGTTCTCCCCCCGCACCTCGGAAGAGATCGAGCAGCTCCGCGAACTGCGCCGCAAGCGCGCCGAAAAGGCCGCCTGGCGCGCGCAAGTCCAGGCCTGGCTCCAGCAGGCCATCGCCGCCAGCGCCGAGGCCTGCGCCGCCACCCCGCTCGCCATCCCCCCCGAAATCGAGCCCTTCGTGCAGCAGTGCACGGCCTATCTGATGCAGGGGCAGAACTGCGAGGCCGTCAACCTCCTTTCCGCGGCCTCCTCCAAACTCAATTCCCGCGAACTGGCGGCATCCATCCTCCGCAAGACGGGGCGCTTCCCCGAGGACGCCGACGAGTTCCTCCTCGTCAACGGCATCCACACTGGCTTCACCGCCGATGTGCGCGACGCCGCCATCGCCCTGCCCCCCTACGCCGCCAACGGCGCCCGCGAAGACCTATCCTCCCTCGAAATCTTCAGCATCGACGACATCTCCACCCGCGAAATCGACGACGCACTCTCCCTCGACTTCCTCCCCGACGGCAACTTCCGCGTCGGCATCCACCTGGCCAACCCATCCTGCTTCGTCCACAAGGGCGACCTCCTTGACCAGTGCGCCGTCGACCGCCCCCTCTCGCTCTATCTGCCCACCACCACCGTCACCATGTTCCCCGAGGAACTCGGCTGCGACGCCGCCAGCCTCAACCAGGGCCTCCTCCGTCCCGCCATGAGCTTCCTCGTGACCCTCTCCCCCGACGCGGAACTCCTCGACTGGCGCATCTCCGCCTCGCAAGTCAAGGTCGCCCACCGCCTCACCTACATCCGCGCCGACGAACTGCTCGAGGCCAAAGGCGATGATTCCCTCACGCGCGCCCTCGCCGCCCTCCGCGACCTCGCCGAAAAGCGCTGCGCCATCCGCGAGGAGGCAGGCGCCGTCAGCCTGAACCGCCCTGAAATCAAACTCACCGTCGTCAAAGGCGAAATCACCGCCGCCCTCGACGACCAGGAGACCCCCAGCCACAGGCTTGTCGCGGAGTTCATGATCCTCGCCAACCACCTCGCCGCCCGATACGCCCTCCGCAACGACCTCCCCATCATCTATCGCTGCCAGGATCCCCCCCTCGACGACGTCCATTCCGTCGTCCACTACGACCCGATCGACTTCGACCAGCAGGTGCGCAAGATGAAGCGCACCCGCCTCTCCACCTACCCGCAGCCGCACTTCGGCCTCGGCCTCGACCTCTACACCCAGGTCAGTTCCCCGCTCCGCCGCTACGCCGACATGGTCATCCAGCGCCAGATCGAGGCGCACCTGAGCGGCAATCCCCCTCCATACACCCAGACCGAACTCTTCGGCATCCTCGACAACGTCGAGCACACCGCCTCCGCCAACCGCTCCTACGACCGTGAGGCGAAAAAGTTCTGGCTCCTCGAATACCTCCGCCGAAACTACCTCCACCAGCCCCTCGACGCCACCGTCGTCCGCGTCGAAGGCAGCCTCGTCCTCGCCGAACTCAACGACTTCTACGAACGCGGCGTCGTCATGACCCGCGACAGGCCATACGTCGGCGACGAACTCCGCGTCCGAATCCAGGATGTCAACCCCAAACTCGGGAGATTGGTCCTCGAACCCCTGAACCGCCTTTAAGCCGCTGGTCGGCATCTGTCAAGCATGCTACGCATCCTCTTCATCGGAGACATCGTCGGCCACGGCGGCCGCGACGCGGTCAAGGCGCTCGCGCCCGCCCTGCGCCAGGAATACGGCTGCGTCTTCTGCGTCGCCAACGGCGAGAACATGGCGGGCGGCAACGGCCTCACCAAGCCGCTGGTCGACGAGTTCGCCCCTGGCACGGTCGATGTCTTCACCGCAGGCGACCACACCTGGGACCAGAAGGAGTTCCCAGGCCAGATCGACCGCATCCCCAACGCCCTCCGCCCCGAGAACCTCTCCCCGCGCCAGCCAGGTCGGGGCCACGCCGTCTTCACCGCCGCCGACGGCACCAAGGTCGGCGTGCTCAACCTGCTGGGACGCGTCTTCATCGGCGTCCCCTCCGACTGCCCGTTCGCGGCCGCCGAGCGCGCCGTCGCCGAACTCCGCCAGGAGACCAATGTGATCCTGGTCGACTTCCACGCCGAGGCCACCAGCGAGAAGATCGCGATGGGACGCTTCCTGGACGGCAAGGTCTCCGCCGTCTTCGGCACCCACACCCACGTCGCCACCGCCGATTCCACCATCTTCCCGGGCGGCACCGCCTTCCAGTGCGACGCAGGCATGGTCGGCTCCCGTGAATCCGTCATCGGACGGGACATCGCGCCCGTCCTCACGCGCTTCACCACTGGCATGCCGACGCGCTTCACCGTCAACGACAGCGGCGTCACCTTGCACGGCATCATTGTCACCATTGATACGGCCACTGGCCACGCGACCCACCTTGAACGCATTGAACGAGACCTCAACTAAAGGAACCGCCACCATGAAGAAACACCTCCTCGCCCTCCTCGCCCTCGGCGCCACGCTGAGTCTCCTCGCCGCCCCGCGTCTCCAGAACTTCACTTTCGGAGAAGTCACGGTGACCGCCATCCAGGACACCAGCAACGCCTTCCCCGCCGCGCTTTTCCCCGACAACCCCGAGACGCTCAAGAAGCTGCGTGAACTCGCCCCGCGCCTCGAAGCCGAAGGCTCCAACAACGTCTTCCTGGTCAAACTCGGCAAGAAGACCATCCTCGTCGACACAGGCTACGGCAAGCCCAGCAGCCAGCTCGTCCCCGCCCTCGACGCCCTCCACATCTCCCCCAACCAGATCGACGCGATCCTCATCACCCACCTCCACGCCGACCACGTGGGCGGCCTCCTCGCGCCGCGCGGCACCGCCATCTTCCCGAGGGCCACCATCTGGATCTCCCGCCCCGAGGCTGCCGCCGCAGGGCTCGTCGGCGCTGGAAAGCACCCCAGCGCCCATCACATCAAGGCCGTGCAGCAGGTCTACCGCAAACGCCTCCGCTATTTCACGGACGGCCAGGAGATCTTCCCTGGCCTCGTCGCCCACCTCGCCCCTGGCCACACCCCAGGGCACGCCACCTTCCAACTGAAAAGCGACCTTCTCTTCATCGGCGACCTCCTCCATGCCCAGGTCTGGCAGTTCGCCCATCCCGAGCTCTGCCCCAAATGGGACGCCAAGCCCGACCAGGCCGTCGCCTCCCGAACCAAGATCTTCGCCGAAGCCGCCAAATCCGGCATCGCCCTCGCTGGCGCCCATCTCCCCTTCCCTGGAATCGTGACCATCAAGGACGGCAACGAAAAGGCCAAATATCTCGCCGCCCCCAAAAAGTAACCACCGCCCCCCGCGATATCAAACCGCCCGCAATCGGCGCACCTCCCGATCCCTCCCCGCCCCCGATGAAAGCGGAGCGGGGGGGTGCGGGGAGCATATGTCCCCCGTCGTTTGCATGGCTGGATGATGGCGCCAGCCCGCGCCACGAAGCCAACCCGCCCGTGAAGCGCCCATCGGCCCGCCGGCTTGCCGGTGGCACACGCCACCACCCGTGATTCCACACCGCCCCCGATGAGAGCGGAGCGGGGGGTGCGGGGGGCATCTGCCCCCCGTCGTTTGCATGGCTGGATGATGGCACCTGCCCGCGCCCATGCCCCGCGCCGCGAAGCCAACCCGCCCGTGCTTGGCCCGCCACCTGGCGGCACACGCCGCCCATACATCGGATCCCGCCACCCGAAAAAAAAAGCGCGGCGCCTGGAAAAATCCAGGCGCCGCGCGCACAGTCAGGCGCAGGAGTGCCTATTTCTTCTTGCTATCCTTCAGTTTCTCGGCGCGTTCCTTGTTTTCCTTGCGGCTCTTGCGGTGCTTGTCAAGCGCCTTCGGATCCACGCTGTTGCTCCAGGAGCAGACCTGCCAGTCCTTGTCCCCTTTCTCCAGATAGATGGTCATCGTGCGGTGAGCAAAGTCATTGCTGATCTTCACCACCACCATCGCCAGGTCGTCGTCGATCACTTCGCGCAGGACATCGATGTCCTCCATCTCGGCGGGCTCGTCATCCTGGGCAAAGAACTGGTTGGCGGCCAGGCGCGCGGCGGCGACGCGCCGCTCGTTCTTGACCTTCTCGCCGTCCCGATCGATGTCCAGCCAACTCTCGGTCACCGTCAACTTGACCATCGTGTTGGCGTCGCCGTCCGCATACGCATTCAGCCACTTCTTCGCCACCCCGGCGGGGGACTTGCCGCAGGAATTGAACAGCAGCATACCCAGCGCGAGGCACGCCGTCATCATCAATGCTTTCTTCATGGTTGTCATCCTGAAAATGGTTGTTCTAACGTTGGTTCGACAATGTCTTCGGCAGGCTCCTAGTCCTTGTCCTGCTTCGACTCCATGCTGTACACCTTCCACTTGCCATCTTCCTGGACCAGGGTGAAGACGACCTTCCGCTTCTTGTCCTTGTCCTTCGGCTTCAGCGTGGCCTTCACCGTCGCATAGCCCTTCTCCGTGGAGATGTCGCCCACTTCCCATTCCACCAGTTTGTCATCGTCCTTGTCGGAGAGGCTCAACTGCTTCACCGCTTCCTCAATGAAGCCGCGCAGGCCCTCGCCGTCCTCGCTCATCAGTTCCACGATGGTGTTTACATCGCCCTTCTGCAGCGCCTTGCAGAAATCCTTCGCCACGCCCTTCGGGTTGTTGCCGCAGGAAACCAGGCATGCGCTCCCCAACAGCGCGCAAAGCAGCCAAATCAATCCTTTTTTCATCACAATCAATCTCTTGCAGAGGTTATTGGGGCACCGCGCCCCGATTTCAGTCGAACATTGGAACCAAATGCGCCGCGCCTGAACCGCAGGATCGGCGCTCGGCCTGTCTCAGCCGATTGTTAATATAATCCTCCATTCCATTGGCATTGACGCCTTGAAACGATTATATTCCATATTCGCGAAAAGCGCCGTCTATTCGCCTCCGTCCACCTGGAAATCCAACCTCCCCGCCATCCTCCCATGCGCCGTCTATTCCCCGCGATTTTGCTTGTCCCGTTCCTGCTGGCCGCCGCCATCCCGACCAACTTCATCGGGCAGGTCATGCTGCCCGCCGACTACTGGAAGTGCCTCAAGCCAGGCGGCCCGATCGAGAAGAAGCATGCCCCGCCTGGCCCGCACGCCACCGAATGGCACCGCTTTCCAGGACCCCCCGAATGGATTCTCTGCCTCCCCAGGGACAAGGGGCCGCATCCCGTGGTCATCTTCCTCAACGGCACCGCCACGCCCGTCAAATACTTTCCGCAGGTCCTCCAGCACCTCGCCAGCTGGGGGTTCGCCGTCATCGGCAACGACACCCCGAACACCGCCAGCGGGCGCGACGCCATCCTCGCCCTCGACCTCCTCAGACGGCTGAACGCCGACCCGCGCTCCCGCCTGAAAGGCCGCATCGACCTCTCCCGCGTCGGCCTCAACGGGCATTCCCAGGGCGGCGTCGGCTGCATCCACGCCATCCAGCGCGCCCCCGCGGGCACCTTCAAGGCGGTATTCACCGCCAGCATGCCTGGCGACGCACAGCTCCGCGCCTGGAAGTTCAACGCCTGGATCTGCGACGTCTCCCGCCTCCGCGTCCCCTGGTTCCAGATGGCCGCCACTGGCCTCTCCGACGCACGGGGCATCGCCCCCGCCGCCTCCCTCGTGCATTACTACGACGCGCTGCCCGTCGGCACGCCCGCCCTGCGCGCGCGGCGCCGCGAGTGCAGCCACGCCTCCAGCAACATCGGCGCCGACGCCTATATGACCGCGTGGTTCCGCTTCCACCTGCTCGGCGACCACGCCGCGAACCCCGTCCCCGAAATCCTCAGAAACCCCAACTGGGTCGACGCCGCCGCCAAGGGGCTTTAGGCCGCCTCGGCGCGCTCCATACGATGCACCTCGGCGATGCGCGCCGCAAGCCTGCGTTCACAGAGCAGCACCACGCACGCGAAGAACAGGAAGAACGCGGGGCCGATGAAATAGACCGCCCGCAGGCCGATCCCCGACGCCACCGTCCCCGCCACCAGGTGCGCCAGCGCGCCGCCGCCAGAGCGGAACGCCAGCGCCAGCCCGAACATCACCCCGCGATGGCTCGGCACCGTCACTTTCGATATCCACGCATTGCACACTGGCGTCATCGCCCCCGCGAAGAAACTCTTCAGGAAGCGCAGCGGCACCAGCGACAGCGCCCCCAGGCTCGCCGAGGCCTCAGGGGAGCCCATCCAGCCCAGCGCCACCCGAGGCGTCTCCGGCAGCATCCACGGCAGAAGCGCCATCGACAGCATCGCCGCCGCGCACAGGCAGCCGCTCGACTTCGCGACGCCCGCGGGGTGGCGGTCGATCAGCCGCGAGATCGTGAATCCCGCCACAATCGCCCCCAGCGCCCCCGCCCCCATCACCAGGCTGTTGCAGAGTTCCTTGCCGCGGACGCCGCTGCCGCCGTTCAGCAATTCGATGTACAGCGCGGCCTGCGAACCGTCGAACTGCTGCGCCAGCCCCGAACAGGTCACCAGAATCAGCGCAGGCAGGCTCGGCAGCAGCACCGACAGCCACGACGGACGCTCCCCCGCCGCCAACCGCGCCTGCACCCGCCGCTTCTCGTGCACCAGCACCAGAATCAGCGCCGACGCCACAATCAGCATCATCGCCGCCACGCGGAACGAATTGCGGTAGCCGAAACGGTCCGCCAGCAGCCCGCCCATGAAAAGCCCCGACATCTCCCCCGCGAAGACCGCGCTCGAGATCGTCCCCATCGCAAAGCCCTGGCGTTCCGGCGGCGTCGTCCCAGAGATCAGCGTCAGGGTCGCGGTGACGGTGCCCGTCAGGAAGCCCTGGATGACGCGCAGCGCCAGGAACTGCGCGACATTCTGCGCGAAGCCCATCAGCAGCAGCGTCATGCCGCCGCCGAAGGCCGCCCGCAGAATCATCTTCTTGCGGCCGAAGCGGTCCGCCACCCACCCCCACAGCGGGGCGCAAACGGTGTATGAAAGCAGCGGCAGCATCGCCGAGAGCGCCGCATAGAAGCGGATCTGCTTCTCCGATGCGCCAGGCGCCAGTTCCCGCATGAAATACGAGCAGAAGGGCAGCGCGATCGCGAAGGCGCCGCTGGAACAGAACTGCGTGAACCACAGCACCGCCAGGTTCTGCCGCCAGTTCGGATATTCGGAATCGGATGGCATATTCGCTTTACCCTCAGAAATGGCAGCTCACGCGGAGCCCGCCCCACAGCACCGCCTCGGAATCCAGCGCGGAGTCCCGCGCCGCCTGCCGCGCGCGCCGATCTGGATGGAGCGCCGTCGCCACGTATGGCACTGCCTCCCAGTTCTTGTGGAAGCGCCACGACAGTTCCGCCCGCAGCACCGCAGCGTGGAAGGCGTTGCCGTCGCAACCCCCGTCCGTCAGCCGACGCACCTTGCCAGTGTCTCCCCAGTGCATCTCACCGCGCAGCAATGCGCTCAGCGTCCCGCCGTCGTTGAGGAAATGCTCATATTCCAGATGCGGCACCATCGCCGTGGTCTCCAGTTCATAGTCATGCACCAGCGCCAGCCCGAAGCCCAGGCGCCAGTCGCGCCCACGGTAGATCTCAGGGGCGTTCAGCCCCAGGCTCAACTCCGCCGAGTCCAGCCGCGAACGACGTGGATAGCGCAGACAGGTCCAGTTCAGATCCAGCTCCACTGGCTTCTCCGCCGTCGCCTGCGTCAGCGGGCAATGCACCCCCGCATAGAAGCGCTCCTCCTCGAAGCGCCATCTGCGCCCCAGGCGGTCGTTGAAGTCATACACCCCCCAGAAGCCCAGATACCCGATGCTCTCGCTGAACTCCGCCTGCACGATCCCGACTGGACGGTCGTTCCGCGCCCACCCCTCGTACATATAGCGCCCCGACGCCTCCACCCCCGCGCTGAACTCTGGCGCAAACGCCATCGGCTCCTCGCGCTTCACCTCCGCCGACGGCGCAGGCGCAGACCGCTCCTGCATCGGCTCGTTGAACCGCATTATCGTCTCCAGCGACTGCCCCCGCAACAGCACCGCCGCCAACACCATGATGCCCAGCCATCGTTTCATAATGCGCTTAATGTAAGCCCCCAACAAAAAACCGACGGACATGCCGCAGGATCCGCGGACGGCGACAGGTCTGTCCTGCGCCAGGCGCGCGGATGCCTGGAAAAAGATTTCACGCGGGCCTTCACCCTGACAGGTTTTGGCAGGGGTGCGGTTCTATAATAGGGGAAACGACTGGAACGAGGCGGAATGGAGCCATGACGACACTTGCGCAGAACACCATCTATCGGGAGATGATCCTGGACCTCTGCTATCGGCTGCGGCTGGCGGACGACCTCTTTGTGCGGGTGAGCGCCGCCGTGGTTTCGGCGGCCTCCCAGGAGGAACTTGAGTACAGGGAACAGGCGATTCGGCTGCTTGCGGCCTACGCCAGGGCGTTGCGTGTCATCTATGCGGATTTCCAGCGGGTGCAGGCGGGGCATCGGGCAGTGTTTCCCGCAGTGGTGGAGATGTGGCAGTGGGATGACCCCGACGGACTCGGGCAGGTCGTCGGCACGCTGGAGCGCCTGCACGCCATTGCCGACGGCATGCAGGGCAGGCTCGACGCGGAATTGCTGAAGATGGAGGCAAGGCCATGAACCAGCTGCGCTTCGGGGCGCTGCTGCTGATGCGGGGCAGGCGGTTCGGCTTCTACCTCTCGCATCGGGTGGTGCTGACCGTCCCCCGTCCAGGGGCGGTGCGGGCGGCGGCGCTGGCGGACTTCCAGCCCAGCCAGGTCTTTTTGGCGCATGGCGTGGCGGTCGCCTTGTTCGAGGCGATGTCGGCGGCCATGGCGTCGGGCGAACAATACAGCAGTTCATTCGAGATGGTGAAGCGGCTGCTGGCACTGCCCGTCCAGCTTTCGCTGAACGAGTTCTTCGCATGGATGCGGCAGCGCTACGGCGCCCGCCTTGAGGATTTCGAGGTCCCCCTGCCAGAGACCGACGAGGCTTCCCCCAAAACAGGGGATGAACCAGGCAGCAAAACAGGAGAAACAAAACATGAATGACAAGATCGACGAACTGAAGCAACTCATCGAGACCCTCGCCGAGGATTCCCCGCTGCGGACGCAACTCGAAGCCGCCCTCCAGGACGAACTCAAGCGCAAGGCCGAGGCCGAAGCCGCGAAGGCGGCGGAAAGCAAGGCCGAGGAGTCCCAGGCCGAGGAAAGCGACGAGGAAGAGAGCGACGAGACGGGCGACGGGCCCTTTGGCGACATCCTCCACAAGATCGAGGCCCTGATGGAAGACGAGGAGTTCATCACCGCCTCCGCGGGATTTGTGCTCGGGGCCGCCACCGTCGGGCTCGGCGTGCTCGGCGCATCCATCCTGAAAAAGTAGGGAGAGCGCATCCGATCGCCTCGCATGGGCGGGCTGGGATGCGGCTTCCGTTCGTCTCGCCCCTGGCGCTAGACACGCCCGCGCCCCGCCCGCCCTGCCAGAATGCAGGCGTCAAATCTTCCCCCGCGCTCCCCTTTCGTCGAAAAACGGGTTACATTCTCCATTGCGCAATTTGCCACACGCCACTTCCCTGGAGACCCGACCGACATGGGCAGCAAAGGACAGCAGATGCTCCGCCAGTTGAAACTCGTCGCGGAGATGAAAAAGGGGAACTTCCCCAACACCCAGACCCTCGCCAGAATCCTCGAGGCCGCCGAAGGGGATCCTGGCGCCCCCATGGGCTGCAGCGCACGCACCATCCTGCGCGACATCCAGCAACTCCAGCAGGAATACAACGCCCCCATCGAATACGACCCCGCCAACAAGGGATACTATCTGCGCAACCCAGGCTGGATCCTCCAATGCCCCGTGTTCGAGGAGGACTTCGTCAGCATGTCCATGCTCGGCACCCGCCTCGCCCAGGACCTCGTCCCCGAACCGCTCCGCACCGACATCGACAACGCCATCACCCAGACTCTCGCCAGCAGCTCCTCCGACTTCTTCGACGCCGCGATGATCGACTCCATCCTCTGCGCCAGCGGCGTCAAGACCGACATCGACGCCAGTATCTTCAAGGCGCTCTTCGACGCCTGGCGGCGCAAGCAGGCCGTCATCCTCACCTACCGCGACACCAGGGGCGCAGTGGCCGAGCATGAATTCGAGCCCCATATCCTCGCATTCCACAAGGGCATCTGGTATCTCAAGGGCTATGCCTACGGCACCCGCGACATCCGACTCTACGCCTGCCAGCGGGTGCTTGCCGTCCGCGGCAACGGCCACCGCTTCGACATCGACCGCAAGATCCTGGAGGACACCCGACGCAACGGCCTCTTCAACTACCCGAAGGTCGCGGGCATCCGCCTCCACTGCGACGCCTCCATCGCCTTCTATATCCACGAGCAGCAGAAGGTCTTCCACTCCGTCATCGACCCCCAGCCCGACGGCTCGCTCATCCTCGCCCTCAATCCCACCGTGGAGCACGAGGTCGTGCGGTGGATTCTCGCCGAAGCAGGCCGCATCCAAGTCCTCGAACCGCCATCCCTGCGGAAAAAGATCGCCGCCGCAGGCCGTGAAATCGCCCGCAGAAACTCATGACGAGTAGCCGCCAGGCAGGGCCCACTGCCGCCGCCAGCCGCCCCAGCAGCGCCACCGCCAGCGGCGGGTTCCGAAGGCGCGCGAGATGGCGCGCTCGACGGAGTGGAGGGTCAGGCTCGATCGGCTGCCTCGCCCCGTGATGCAGCCGATGCTGAAGCCGTGGCAGTTCGCGGAGAGCAGGCTGTAGCCAGGGTGCGTGCCGACCTGCGCCAGCGCGCGCCCCGCAATGCCGTCGTCGCCCAGGGGCCGCCCCTCGCCCCACGCGGCGTAATAGATGTTCACCGCCAGATTGCGCCCGTCCAGCCGCGCCAGGAACTCCCGCGGCGCCGAATGAATCACATCGCCCTCCCCGTCCAGATGCACGATGCCGTCCCCGACATAGATGCCAGTGTGCTCCGCGATCCCGAAGGAGAAGTTGCAGTAGACGGGCGTGCCTGGCAGCAGGCACGGCAGTTCGTCGCCGCGGCAGACGCTGAGCCACGGGCAGTCATGGCGATGGTCCTGCGGGACATGCAGGAACTGCTCCAGAATGAAGTCCAGCGCGCCCATCCCTATGCCTCCTGCTCCTTCAGCCGCGCCATGATGGCGAGCGAGCGGTCGTCGCCGCCGCGCGGGTCGCGGCACCAGCGCGCGCCAGTCAGATAGTCGAGCGAGGCCTGGCGCGGGAACTGCCCCTGGCGCAGATCCGTGAACATCTGCTGGAAGATGGGGCCAGGCTTCATCGAGGGCAGTTCGAACATCAGGAACTCGGGGCCGTCGCTGGTGGCGGCCAGCCCCGTGACCCCATCCGAATCCCGCAGGACGGCGTGGAAGCGCCGCCGCTGCTCGTCCCCGGGGTGCAGGAAGTGCGTCTGGTTGTCGAACTCCCCCTTGTCGGGCATGAAGACGGTCTGGCACTCGCCGTTTCGGCGCATCACCAGCGCCCCGTCCCCGACCTGGAAGAAGCCGATGCGGCAGGCGCCGAGCACGGCGAAGGCGATGGTGAAGTCGAACTCGCTTTCGCCGCACCCATGCTTCTCCGCCAGTTCCAGTTTCTGCTGGCAGACCGTGCGCGCCATCAACTGGCAGAAGCGCGGCCAGTCGCGCGTGTCGCAGCGACGGCGGTCCAGGATGTTCTCCAGACGCGTCTCCATCACCGCGCACTGCGAACGGAACGCCTTCACCGCCGCCCGCGCACCCAGATGCGAATGCTTCGCGCTGCCGCGCCCGTCGCAGACAATCAGGCACGGGCGCGGCGAAAGCCACACCCCGCTCGCGTCCTGGCACGGCATCTCCCGACGGATGTGCCCGTTGCCAGGAACGGACACCGCATGGCCACTCCAGGCATCCATCTGCGCCTACTCCTCCTTGGACGCGGGCGTGCCCGCCAGATCCGCCCAGGTGTCCACGCTGCCCAGCGTGATCTTGTCCTGTTCGGCCAGCGTGCTGGCGGAGACGCTCTTGAGGGAATCGGAGAGCCAGTTGAAGAACTCCTTGAAGCAGAGCCCCTTCAGTTTCACTGGGCCTGGATGCGCGGGCAGGATGGCGCGCAGCGCCTCGAAGTCCGCCTCCTCGCCGATGCCGATGCCGATGTACTGGAGTTTGCGCTGTTCGCCCAGCGCGCGCATCGCGGCGGCGGGCTTCTCCCAGTCGCCGTTCGGATAGCCGTCGGTCATCAGGATGACCCAGGGCTTGTAGGAGGAGATGCCCTTGTTCTTGTAGAGGCGGCGGCGCTCCTTCAGATCACGGACCGCCAGCTCCAACGCGTCCCCCAGCGGCGTGTTGCCCGCGGCCCGCAGCGCCAGTCCGTCCGCCTGGATGTCCCCCACGGGCGCAAACGGCACCGCGATCTTCGCGCTGCCGCCGAAGGTGATGACCTCCAGTTCCACGCTCATCGACGCGGTCTCGTCGTCCCCCGTCTCCCGCAGGAACTGCTCCAGGCCCTTCTGGAGTTCGCGAATCGGCTCGCCGTCCATGCTCCCCGAGACATCCAGCAGCAGCACCACTGGGCAGCGGGGGGCGGGATTGGTGACATCCAACGTGTTTTCTTCTGCGTAGTTGTTCATTTTGCCTTTTCTCCTCGTTTTGCGACTGCGGGCAGGATCGCCCGCTGGTTCTCGTTCCTGCTTGCCTCCATCACCTCGATGAAATGCAGCAGTTCCCCCCTCAGTTCCTCCAGCAGCGGCCGCTGGTCGGGCTCGGCGTATCCGCCCACGAACATTCGGGCGAAGCAGTCCCGCAGCCCAGGCGTAAGCCAACTCACGGACTTGTGCCAGCCCACAGGCATCCGCACTCCGCTCGACTTGTCCAGCGGGCATTTCCCGCCGCGGAGATTCTCCGCAGGGTCGCCCCCGCCGCATCGCGCATACGGGTGAAGCCCGCTCATCAGAATCATGTAGATGACCACCGCCAGGCTGAAGCGGACCTGCGCAGGCGTCCTGGGGCGGTCGAAGAGTTCGGGGTGCAGCAGCAGTTCAGGGGCGCAGAACTCCGGCGTGTACACGCGCGTCATCAAGGGCGGCTTCCCCTCCACGGGAATCTGGAAGCTGTCGCAGTCGATCAGCCGCACCCGCCCCGACGCGTCCACCAGGAAGTTGCCTGGATTGAAGTCGTTGACCAGCACCTTGTGGCGCGCCAGCATCCGCACCGCGTCCAGAAATCGCACCGCGACCTGCGCCACGTGAATCCGATTCCACGACGGGAAGAAGCGCCGCACCTGCATCGGCGCGAAGAGCGCGCGCAGCGTCCGCCCCGTGCATCGGCGCATCGCGAAGCCGATCGCACCGCCCCGCGCATCCCGCACGGGCATCAACGGCCACGCAAGATACTCCGCCGCGCGGCACTCCTCCAGCGCGCACATCGCGGCCAGGCGCTCCCGAAAGACCCGCATCTTCGCCGAATCCCGCAGGGTCTCAGGCTTGCACACCTTGATCAGGATGCCGTCGTTCAGCGCAAAGCGGAAAACGACGCCCTCGCCGCCGCGCGCGACCTCGTCCCCAGGATCCAGCGTCAACGGCGCGCCCTTCGCGTCATAGACGGTCAGTTTCCGACCGACGCCAGCCGCCCTCCCCAGCGACGCCCAGTCCCCGCCGACGGCAGGCGGCGTCTGCCGCCCAGGAGTTTTCCTGGCATTCATCGCCACCTTCACCCGCTTAGCCCTGGGAGGCGGCGCGCTCTGCGTCGTCGTCTGCCCGCCGCCCCCGAAAAGTTGCCTCAAAATCGAAAACATCCATTGCATCCCCAAAGGCGCTCCCATGCGCTGGCGCCAAACTCCATGCGCGGCTTCAGACTTACGATATCCGACCACCTCTGCCAAAAGATGTCAGGGGTGGTGACAAAGGCGTGACATTCCTGCCGCCCATGGACAATACGTCCGAAACCCGATGGATATTACACGAATGCCATGTTCCCCAAGAGGGTCGGCAACAGCCCCTCATAATGCAGACACGCCAGAAGCGTGCAGGGGGGGCGCAATCCCCGAAAAGATGCGCGGCATTCCTGCCTGGGAAAGCCCCCGAAGGGGGCGTTGGACCATAGCCAGGGGTGGAGGGCGCGCAGCGCCCGGAACCCCTGGGGGCGGGTTCCTGTTTCCCAGAGCCCTGC
>JAEEXV010000212.1 GCA_016287975.1 Lentisphaeria bacterium
CGTCGAGTTCGTCCAGGATGATGCTGTCGGTGCGGTGCCCGATCTGCACGCGCACGGCGGTCGCGCCGCCCTTGAAGAAACCGCGCACGGCGGCGTTGACCTCTTCGGTCAGCAGATGGCGGCTGTACTGGTAGTACATGCCGTCACCATGGCAGTAGTTCATGGAATCGTAGACGCCGGCGACGCCTTCGAGGTCGGTCATGATGAAGATGTTCATGGGAATGGGGGGGTGGGGGATTTGGGGGACTGCGGGCCGAAAACGGCCCGCCACGGAACAAGGAAGATGCGGGGAAATCCGGAAAAACCGGAAGATCCGGAAGACCCGGAAGATCCGAAAAATCCGGAAAATCCGGAACCGCCGGTAGATCCGGAACAGCCAGCCCCGTGTTTCAAGGGATGTGCGGGTTTTCTTGGGGGGTGCGCGGTTTTACGGGGGTGCGGCTAATCGGTGTAGAGGGCGTTTTCGGTGGCGCGGGTGATGGTGAAGTCGCGCAGGTCTCCGGCGCGGATGTCGTCGCGGGGCGGGAAGAGGACGACCTTGTTGAGGTCGGTGCGGCCGGTCCAGCGGGAGGGGTTGCGGGGACTGGGGCCCTCGACAAGCACCTGCACGGTCGTGCCGACGGCGGCGGCGTTGTGGCGGGCGACGCCTCGGGCGAGTTCCTCCAGGAGGATCTGGTTGCGCTCGTGCTTCTCGGCCTCGGGGACGTCGTCGGGGAGGTTGCGGGCGGAGAGGGTGCCCTCGCGCGGGGAGTAGCGGAAGATGTAGGCCATGTCGTATTCGACGTCGCGCATGAGGGCGCGGGTGTCCTCGAACTCTGCGCGGGTCTCGCTGCAGAATCCGACGATGACGTCGGTGGAGAAGGTGGCGTGCGGGAGTTTTTCGCGGATGCGGTCGATGCGGTCGCGGTATTCGGCGGCGGTGTAGTTGCGGTTCATGAGCCGCAGGATGCGGTCGTTGCCGGACTGCACGGGGACGTGGAAGGACTTGCAGACCTTGGGGAGCCCCGCGACGGCCTCGATGAACTTGGCGTTCATGAAGCGCACATGCGGGGAGGTGAAGCGGATGCGCTCGATGCCCTTGACCTCGTTCAGCGCGGCGAGGAGGTCGGCGAAGGCGGAGAACTCGGGGGTGTACGTGCCCTCGCGCCGCGCCTCGGCGACGCCGTACGCGGTGATGTTCTGCCCCAGGAGCAGGATCTCCTTGGTGCCGCCCTCGGCGAGGCGCCGCGCCTCGTCGACGATGGTCTCGATCGGACGGCTCTTCTCGCGGCCGCGGCAGTAAGGCACGATGCAGTAGGTGCAGAACTGGTCGCAGCCGCGCATCACCGAGATCTCCGCCTGGAGGCGCCCTGGATGGTGGCCGTCGAGTTCGCGGAAGACGCCAGGGCCCATTTCAAGGGCGCTCTGGCGGCCCTGCTTCGCGAGGACGTTGGCGAGGAGCTGCGGGACGCGCTGGAGGGCGTCGGTGCCCGCGACGAAGTCGACGTGCGGGAGTTCCTGGAGGAGCGATTCGCCTCGTCGCTGGGCCATGCAGCCGATGATGCCGATGACGGCGCCAGGGCGCTCCGCCTTCCACTTCCTCATCATGCCGACCTTGCCGACGACCTTGCGCTCGGCCTGGTCGCGGACGCTGCAGGTGTTGAAGACGAGGATGTCGGCGTCTTCCTCGCGGTCGGTCTCGGCGTAGCCGTGGGCTTCCAGCAGGCAGGCGAGCGCCTCCGAATCGCGCTCGTTCATCTGGCAGCCGTAGGTCTTGATGTGGAATTTCAGCATGGGTCGGGTGGCGGGGTCTGTCGGGGAATGCTATATTCCCCGCATGGCACGCAAACTGGGATGGATTCTGACGCTGGGGATCGCGGCGGCGCTGGCCGCGGCGGAGCCCCTCTATCTGCCGCGCTTCCAGATGGGCGGCATGGAGTTCGCGCACATCGAGGTCGCCCGCACGGAGGCCGAGCGCGTCCGCGGGCTGATGCACCGCACGGCGCTCGCGCGGGACGGCGGGATGCTCTTCGCCTTCCGCGAACCGGATGTGCTCTGCTTCTGGATGAAGAACACCCTCGTCCCCCTCGACATCCTCTTCCTCGACTCGCGCGGCACCATCGTCTCTATTGCCACGATGACGCCCGAGGCGCCGCGCGGCAAGAGCGAGAGCGAGGCCGACTACGAACGGCGCCTCAGGCGCACGTACAGCCGCCGCCTTGCGGTGGCGGCGCTGGAGATCCGCGGCGGCCTGGCGGCGGAACTGGGGCTGCGCGCGGGCTACCGCGTCCCCGCCTTGGCGCACGATAAAATATACCACTTCCTTGAAGGAGTGAAGTCGCCGCAGAAGTGATGGTCTCGGGTCGAGGCCAGGGGCAATTTCACTGTGGCTTCGGTTTGGCGGCCTCGGCGTGCTTCTTCTCCGAGGGCAGTTCCTTCCATTGCTGCGCCAATTCCTGAAAGTATGCCTGCAGGAATGCTCCGTCGGGGGCGAGCTCGATTTGGAAGAAGCGCCCGCGCCATCCATTATACGGGACCGGGAGCCATCGGTTCCGGTCCAGAATGGCGGACAGCGGCTCGATCTTCAGCTTGCAGAGTTGCTTGTAGCAGATATCCGCCTCCTCGGGGTTGGAGATCCGCAATGTCCAGCCGACCGCCAGCAGAGACGCGAACTTCAATTCCTTGTTTTGGGTCAGCGCGGCGACTTTCCGGAAGACATCGCAAATCGTCTTGCGGTAATGGAATCTTGGCAGGCTGGAAGGACGCCGAAGTCGATACGGGGAATACTCCGGATACTGCCCTTCGCAGATGAAGAAGTCGGGATCCAGTTCGTAGCCGAGCAACTCGATATTGTGGAACAGCAGGATTTGCCCCATTCGGAACAGCGCTTTCGCCTTGGCCTCCGAATCCGATTCAGGGGAATTGGAGACTTCCCAGTTCTTCAGATATTCCTCCATGACCGCGTGGTATTTCCAATACGGGAAGAATTCAATGGCCTCCCGGACTTTTCCTTGACGAAACAGCGCACGGGCGAGCAGATGCCTCAAGTTGCCGGGGATTTCCTTCGCATACCCGGCCATCCATTCGTTGATATGGTTTGCCTCCACGAACTTGAGCAGTGTCTCGACGCTCATGAACTGTTCGGCGACGAGAGCGGCGTCAGGCCAGGATCCGGCCTTCAGGAAGGCCAGCAGCGCCTCCTCGTAGTCCCGTTCCTCCAAGGTGACCAGCCCCAGCAGTCCTTGGACTTCCTGGCGCCAGCCGGTGTGGTGAGTACTGCCATGTACCGCTCTGCCAGAGCCTAGAGAATCATGGAGATCCTGATCCCAGCCGGCTCTGCCCCAGCCAATAGCCGGTCGGTAAAAGACATACTTCGGGGATTCCTCCAGCGCCGTGGCGGAGAGTTTCAGCCATCTGCGGAGGAGCTGCGCGGCCTTCTGATTGTCGCCCTCGAACTTGGCGAAGCGCGCCTGCAGGAACAGTTTGATCAGGGAATCGTCCGGCGTCTGTTCCAGGAGCCGGGCGGAAAGCGGGAAGCGGCCTTTCTGATAGGCGCGCATCGCCAGACGGTCCGCGAGCAGGAACCGGTGCCCGGCCAGCTTCGCAAAATCCGCTTCCTGGATCTTCTCCGGTGCGGCGAGCAGCAGGAGCTCCGCCAGATATGGATCGCGCATGGCTGTTTCTCGCTGTTCCGGGGTCAGTGCTTTCACCAGCCTTTCCAGTTCATTGCGATATACGACCCTGGAGGCATGAAAACGGGCCGCCAGCGGAAGATACCGGAGCTGCCCCAGCGGAGAGGCATAGCGCCGCAGGGCGTTGAAGGTGTCCCGGCTCAGGCCGAGATTGTCCGGATAGCCCTCGTCGCGCACGGCCTTGCGCAAATCGTGGTAGAACTTCCATGCGCTGGCGTCATCCTGCTTGTTGCGGAGGGCGAGATTGCCGAGCATATACAGAGTCCGCACGGTGCGGTATCTGCGCTCGGCGGGAGGAAGCGCGAGCAGCTGTTTCCAGGCTTTCGGGAAGCATTCCTTGGGATTGTCCGTGATCTCCTGGATGCCGGCCTGATAGAGGTCGTATTCCCTGCGCGGGGGCTTGGGGTCCGGTTCCCGGGAACGCGGCGACGGGGGGATGACGTCGCGCATGAAATGCTCCGCGAGGAGGGATAGATGATACACCAGTTCGCTTTCATCCGCACTATGGACGCAGGCGTCCTCCTGGTCGATAAAAGACGGAGGGAAAAACGGTCCGCAGGCGAACAGCGCGCCCCCGCACGCCACCAGCAGCACAAAGACTTTTTTCCAGTTCATCATTTTATCTTATCCTTTTTTCCCCAGTTCACGATTCTGGCGACCAGGAGCGTCTCCCCCGGCGGCGGCGGCGTGCCCGTAATGGAGGCGGGCACAATGCCGGGCACGCTTCTCCCGACGGCTGCGGCGCCGTTGAAGAGGAAGGTCTCGCCGGTGCCGCCGAGCGCCATCGTATGCGTGGTTCTGCCAAGCAGGCCGTGGTTTTTCCAGAAGACATCCGTGTACACCCGGCCGTGCCTGAAAATGGCTTCGATCTCCTTGCGGGGCGGTTTTCCCTGGTTCAGCAGGAGGAGGTTTGTCGCCTCCAAGGCCAGCCGGTCGCCCTTCAGCGGCAGGCGGAACCAGATCACCTCGAGGGCAGGATGCTTTTTGCGGAACTTCAAGACCTCGTTCCAATCCGGTTGGGCGGTCTTCCGGATTTCATCCTGGCGCTGCGGCACCTCATTTTCGGCGCTCATCCGGCGGAAGCGCCCGTCCTTCGTATAGTGGATCGTGTATGCGTAACTCGGGAGGGCAATCCGAAAAGTCTTCCGAAACATCTTCATTGCCTGGACGGCCTTGTCCGCGACCTCGGAGTCGAAGAGTCGGTACTCGTCGGGCAGGCTCTTCGGGATTTCCAGGGCATGAAGTTGAAGGACTGTGTAGTCGAGCTGGTCGAGGACCGCCTTGAGCTCCGGATGCCGCAGATGGCACGGCAGAAGCGTGGCGGAGAAAGTGTGGTTTGCGTCCTGCTTCTTCAGTTGCTTCAGAAAGTCCGCGTAGGCGGCGATCTTGGATTCGGGAACGTCGCAGTCCAATTGGACTTCCCCCTTGGGCAATTGTTTCAGAAGCGGGACGAAGGTCTTCAGGAACCCGTCCTTGCGCCAGCAGAATTGGTCCAGCCGAATGACGGGCACCGTCCCCGGCAGATGCTTTCGGACGACGATTGGCTTGTCTTGCCGAATTTCGGCGAACAACGCAAAGATTTTCCAGTTCTTGAATGATTTAAGGGCGTCATCGACCTCTTTTCCGCGCGCCCGGTGCCAGAGATAGGCCATGCCTGCGCATGGCGGAGCGGTGGATTCCGCCGCAGGCGGAGCCTGACCAAATAGCATCGCGACGATGGCGATGCGGACAAATAGCGTGATAATAATAGCGTAGATGGGGGCGGGAGTTCCCATCGGTCTGGCGAGTGGTCCTTATGTCTCTGGAGGCGCGTCGAGGTCGGTGATGGCGATGGCGCCGCGGGTGAGGTCGGCGAGGCGGCGGGCGAGGGGCTCGTAGTCGGCGGCGGGGAGGCTGCCGGTGATGGCGTCGCCGTCGGCGTTGTAGTCTTCGGAGGAGATGGCGAAGCCGCCGTCGGCGAGGGCGCGCTTGCCGGATTCGAGCTGGGAATAGGGCAGGGTGAAGGCGAGGCGCTTCATCGCGATGATCTCGCGCGTGACGGCGGTCGCGATGACCCCCTGCGCGCTGGTCGAATAGGCGCGGACGAGGCCGCCCGTGCCGAGCTTGGTGCCGCCCCACCAGCGGGTGACGGTCAGGATGACGTTGGTGATCTTCGAGCCCGTCAAGACTTCGAGGACGGGGCGGCCGGCGGTCCCGGCGGGCTCGCCGTCGTCGGAGCAGCCCAGGATGTTGGCCTGCGGGCCGACGGCGAATGCGTGGACGACATGTCCGCCGTCGGCATGGCTGGCGCGGGTGCTGGCGAGGGTGGCGCGGGCCTCCTCGGGGGTGCGGACGGTGAAGAGTTCGGCGAGGAAGCGCGAGTTCTTGATCACCTGGAAGAAGGGCTGGGCTTCGACGAGTTCAAGCATGGCGGCGTCACTTCTTGGGTGGCGGGAGGGCCTGCACGGGCTTGCGGATCATGCGCATGATGAGCGCGGCGATGGCGAAGAACAGAACGAACCCCATCATGCCGACCGCGATCGGCGTGAAGCGCCGCACCTCCTCAGGGACATGCGGCGCCAGACGATCCGCGAAGAGCAGGATGTCGATGTATGCGCCGAGCGCGCCGAAGGCCAGGCACAGAATCACGCCCAGCAGGCGGAAGAGATAGAGCGCCAGCCGAATCAGCAGATACAGGAAGAGCAGCCCCGCGAAGCCGATGATCAAAAGACGCCACCAGTCGGTGTGCCAGTCGATCTGCTCGCCGTGGAAGGAAAGCACCTCCGCTATCTCCGCAAGCTCCTGGGCGCGGGAACTCTGTTGCGCGAAAAAAGTCCACATTTTAGAAGGGGGGGGCGGCATGGCCGGCATGGTCGACTATGCCGGCTATGCCGACTAAGCCGATGCTTCAGTAAAGCCCGCGGATTCGGCCGGTTTCGGGGTCGACGTCGATGCGGCGGAAGGCGGGGTCGGAGCAGGTGCCCGGGAGGAGGTTGATGGCGCCTGCGACGGGGACGATGAAGCCCGCGCCGGAGTAGCGGCGGATTTCGCGGACGGGGAGGCGGAAGCCGCGCGGGCGGCCCTTGAGGAGCGGGTCGTGCGAGAGGCTCTGCTGGGTCTTGACCATGCAGACGTCCAGGGCGCGCTGCGCGGGATCGGCCTCGGCGGCGGCGAGCTGCTCGGCGGCCTTGGGGGCGTAGTCGACGCCGTCGGCGCCGTAGACGTCGCGGGCGATGCGCTCGATGCGCTCTCGCAGGGGGGCGTTGTGGTCGTAGACGGGATGGAAGTCGGCGGGCTTCGCGGCGGCGGCCTCGACGGCCTCGGCGAGTTCCTGGCCGCCCTCGCCGCCGAACTGCCAGTGGCGCGAGACGGCGCTGTAGGCGCCGGCCTCCTCGGAGAGGCGGCGGACGAGCTGGAGTTCGGCCTCGCTGTCGGTGTAAAAGCCGTTGACGCAGACGACGGGCTGCACGCCCGTCTTGCGGACGATGTCGATATGCGCGAGCAGGTTCTCCATGCCCTTCTCGACCAGCGGGAGGTTCTCGCGGGTGTAGGCCTCGTCGAGTTTCTGGCCAGGCTTGACGGAGGGGCCGCCGCCGTGCATCTTGAGGGCGCGGATGGTGGCGACGATGACGACGGCGTCGGGGGCGAGGCCGGAGGCGTGGCACTTGAGGTCGGCGAACTTCTCATAGCCGATGTCGGAGCCGAAGCCGCTCTCCGTGACGTGGTATTCGGAGAGGGCGGTGCCGATCTGGTCGGCGATGACCGAGCTCTGGCCGATGGCGATGTTCGCGAAGGGGCCCGCGTGGACGAGCACGGGGTTGCCCTCGATGGTCTGCATCAGGGTGGGGTCGAGCGTGCCCGCCATCAGCGCGCACATTGCGCCGTCCACTTCAAGGTCGCGGGTGGTGACGGGATTGCCCTGGCGGTCGTAGGCGACGACGATGCGGGAGATGCGCTCGCGCAGGTCGGCGAGCCCTGTCGTCAGGGCCAGGATCGCCATGAGTTCGCTGGAGACGGAGATGTCGAAGCCGGAAGCCATCGGCACGCCGTTGCTCTTGCCCTCGCCCAGCCCGATCTGGATGTTGCGCAGTGCCTGCGCGCAGAAGTCGATGACCCAGCGCAACTCGACCCGCTCCGGGTCGATGTCCAGCCGCTTCAGGTGGCGCTGGGCGAGTTTCGCGTCGTCGTAGTTGCGCTCGTGCTGCATCCGCGCGGTCAGGGCGACCATCGCCAGGTTGTGCGCGTTGGTGATCTTGTCGATGTCTCCCGTGAGGCCCAGCGACAGCGCGGTCAAGGGGATGCACTGCGCGAGGCCGCCGCCCGCCGCCGAGCCCTTGATGTTGAAGGTCGGGCCGCCGCTCGGCTGCCGGATCGCGCCCGAGACGCGGTGCCCGCGCTTCCCGAGGGCGTCGATGAGCCCGATCGAGGTCGTCGTCTTGCCTTCGCCGAGCGGTGTCGGCGTGATCGCGGTAACGTCGATGTATTTGCCGCGCGGCGCGCCCTTGAGGCGCTCTCGGATCATGCGCTGGTCGACGCGGGCGATGGTGCGTCCGAACGGGATCAGTTCCTCGGGGCGCACGCCGAGGGCGGCGGCGAGTTCGGCGGGGGAGCGCATTTCGGCTTCGGCGGCTTCGGCGATTTGCCAGTCGGAGAGTTTGGTCGGATCCAGTTTCATGGCAGGGAAAAGAGTGCTTGTGGAGAAGATGCGGGACAATCCGGCATCCGCACCGGATATGGCGCCAATGTAATGCCGTTTTGCGGCACTGGGGGGTGAACGACCCGTGAACTCCATGGAAAGTGGAGTTTTCCGTGCAAATCCAGATTTGCCCTATATATTATGATGCTTTCTTTTTTGTTTGGCTTCTTAAGGAACATTCCAAAGGATTGAAATCGTTGTCGCGGCTTCGGAGAGAGCCGGTTGAATCTTGTTTCTGCTTTGATTAGAAAATCCAGCAATTCCATATTGGCAGGCTAGGGCAATGGTGGCATCAGAGACTTGTGAATTGAATTTGGCATACGACGACAACGGGCGCAGCCGCGCGTTGGACGCCTATATCCGCCTGTTCGGCGCACTGTATCTGCGTCGCTGGCCGTTCGTGCTGGTGATTGCGGTGCTGGTGGCGGGTGTGCTGGCCTATCTGCTCCGCTATCACGCCGTCCATGCACCCAACCGCTACCAGGCGCACACGGTTCTCTTCTACGAACCCTACGGGCTCAAGGATTACCGTCCCATGGACATCAAGCAGCTGGTGGCGCTCTTTGAACGGCGCTCGCTGATGCGCAATGTCAAGGAGGCGCTGAAGGCGGATGAAGGAGAACGCGACCTGGGGCCTGGACCAGTGAAACTGGAAGTCCCCCGGAACCAGCGCAACCTGATGGTCGTGCGGACATACGGGATCACGGCGCCGCACGCGATCAATCTCGCCAACACGGTGGCCCAGCGCTGCCTGGTCGAATACCGCGATTTCAGGGAGCAGGAACTGACGGCGGAGAAGGCCACGCTTGGACGAACGCGCGAACAGAAGCAGGACCAGTTGAACAAGGTCAACGACGACCTGCTTCGGCTGACGCACGAACTCGGTGTCGTCACCATCGAGGAGGAACTGATGCGGCTGCAGGCCAGCATCGCGCTGCAGCAGGCGAGCCTGGAGCAGGTGCACAACGACGCGATTGTGCTGGAGGCGCGGAAACGGGATGCCGAACGGCAGTTGAGCGGACTGGATGGCAATGTCTCGAAGACGCTGATGAAGCATGGGGCGCAATTGCAGGCGTTCGAGACACGTCTGCAGGGCTTGAACCAGCGGCTGGCGAAGGCCCTGCAGTCGTTCACGGAGGACAACCCGATGGTCTCGGCGTTGCGCCAGGAGATCCAAGACTGTCGGCGGGAATACGACAAGTATTTGTTGCAGAATGGCATCAAGGATTACAATTCAGAGCACATGCTGCTCTTCGACAAGATCACGGCGGAGCAGAAGAAGATCGCCACGGAACTGCAGGGGCTGAAACTGCGCGGCGCCAGCATGCAGAAGCGCCTGGAGGAGGAGATGGCGCGGCGCAGGAAACTGCTGGAGATGATGCCGCAGTTTCGGCAACTGGAACAGCGTCGTCAGCAGTTGTGGGACGACATCAAGGATGTGGACATGCGGGTGGCGGAGAAGAACACGCTGATTTCGGTTACGGCGAACGAGGTCAAGCAGATCGAGCCATGTCGTGAGGCCACGGAGAACATCAGTTTTGGGGCGAAGAAGATCGTGGTCGCCATCGTGGGCGGCATCATCTTCGGCATGTCGCTGGGGGCGGTGCTGACCTTCCTGCATCTCCTGTTCGGGAACGTCAACGACCGCTTTGAACTGCTGAGTTTCGAGAATCTGACGCTGCTGGGCAAGTATCCTGAGGACCCGAAGTTGATCCGCGGCCCCCGGGAAGAGGAGTTGGCGCAGAACAAGGTCTTCCATGCGATGCGGCACGTGATGAAGGAGCAGGGCGGGATCCTCATGGTCGGGGCGATGCCTGGCGCGAATTGCATCCCTGAACTGGAAAAGGCGCTGGACAGGAACTTCTTCTTGAGCGGCAAGAAGTTCGCGCATGTCAATATGGTGGCGGCGGAGGAGTTCAGCCAAGCGGAGACCACGAGCGACGAACTGGGCAGCCAACTCGTGTCCATCCAGTTCAGCGGAGTGCGGGGGGTGCTGCCGCTGGATTCCCTCACCTCCTTCTCGCCTGTCGAACTCAAGATGCTCCAGACCGACTGCCAGATCCTGCTGACCAAATTTGACGTGGTGGTCTTCCACTCCGAAATGAAGTTCAGTTCGCACAACCTCTTCTGGGAGCAGATCATGGAGATCGCCGATGCACTGGTGCTGTATGTCGGAGCCAGGCGCACCTCGCGCATCGCGCTGCGCACGCTGTCGCTTCTCCAGAAGCGCGTGCTCAAGCCAGTGATGACGATCATGGGGGTGAAACGCAAGTGGGACCAGGTGTAGGGGGCATGAAGATGATGCAGGGCAGTTTTTCCATTCGGGGGCGGGCTGTCGGCGGGGCGCTGCTGGCGGCGCTGTGCGCACTGCTGCTGGTCGGTTGCTATCCCGTGCGGTTGACGGAGAACTTCGACAACTATCCAGAACTCGGCACGCTGGATTCCACGGACGATACAGTGACGGCGGACGAGGTCGAGCAGCGCGCGGAGCGCGCACGCGCCCTGGAGACGCTTTCCAACGCGCCGTATCCGCCCTATACGATCGGCGCGGGGGATCTGCTGTCGATCCGGGTCAACGACCATCCTGAGATGGACACGCGGATTCCAGTGACGCCAGACGGCTACATCGGGATGATGTTCGCGGGGCAGGTGAAGTTGAACGGGAAGTCGATTCCAGATGCCTGCAAGCATGTGGAGGAGAAACTCAAGAAATACATCAAGAACCCGATGGTGACGATCACGCCTTTGGAGATCAAGTCGCAGGTGGTGACGATTGCGGGGGGCGTGCACAATCCTGGCGTCTATCCAGTCTACAACGGCATGCGGCTGACCGACCTCTTTGCGCAGGCGGGAGGGACGTCGACGCGGCTGATCCACGGCATGACCGTCGACGTGGCGGACTTCCGCTTCTCGACCTTTGTGCGGAACGGCTCGATCCTGGCGATCGACTTCGCGGCGGCGATAGAGCAGGGCGACTATCTGAACAACCTCAAATTGCACGCGGGGGACTATGTCTATATCGCCGTCCGCACGGAGACGATGGTGACGCTGGTCGGCGAGGTCGTGAGTCCGCGCCAGCACATCTGGAACAGCAACATGACCGTGCTTGAACTGATCGCCTCGGGTGGCGGCCTCAAGGAGACCTACTGGCGCTACGGCATCATCATACGGGGCGGCGACCGTGGCACGCGCTTCTACCGCGTTGACCTCGATGGCATCATGCATGGCCACAAGCGCAATATCCGCCTGGAGCCTGGCGACCTCCTGTATGTGCCAAGGGACGACATCTCCGAGTACAATGTCTTCGTGCGCAAGTTGATGCCGACGGCCAGCCTGATCAACTCGATCCTGGGGCCGTGGCGCTACTGGGTGGACTAGGGCATGAAATACCTGCTGGTATTCGTGACGCTCCTCGGGATCCTGCCGATGGCGGTCTTGTCGTCGTGGTCCCGATGGATGCAGAGGATACTGGCGGCGGGGCTGGTGCTGCCGTTGCTCGCGTACGAGCGGATGGCGATGAATTTCTTCCCGATACCGGATTACCGCGGGACGGCGCGCGGGATGGAGATCAGCCTGGTCTATATTGTGGCGCTGGGGCTGCTGGTCGGGGCGGAGATCAGCGGCTGGACCGAGAAACGGCATGTCTGGCTGTTCCCTGGTGTGGGCTATATCTTCTACCTGGTCTTTGTCTTGCTGGCGCTGTGCTCCTTTGTGCAGGCGCAGGATCCATTGATTTCGTGGCTGGAACTCTGGAAACTGTGGATGATGGCGCTGGTGTTCGTGGCGGTCTGGAACCATCTGCGCAGCGGCGGCAGCGTGCATTTCATCTGGGACGTGCTGGCCTTCTTCACCGTCGTCAACTTCCTGTGGATCCTGTATGACAAGTATCTGGTGGGGCGCCACCAGGCGCGCGGCTGTTTCCCCTATCCGAACAGCATGGGAATGTTCTTCGCCTGCATCGGCCCGTTCCTTCTGGCGCGGCTGCTGGACGAGACCCATCTGCTGCGGCGCATGGCGTGGACGGTGTCCTTTGGCGGTACGGTGCTCATGGTGATCTGGTCCTATTCGCGCGGATCGATCATCGCCTTCCTGATCGGCTGCGCCATCACCCTCGTCTGTTCCTTCGTATTCCATTTCCATGCACAGAAACTCTTCCAGACCGGGGTGATCTGCTGCGTGGGAATCTGCTTCTTCATCCTCACGATCCCCCGTATCGTGCAGCGGTTCGAGGGCGCGCCGTCGGCCTCGCGCCTCACGCGCATCTACCTTGCGCAACTGGCGGTGAACATGGCCAATTCGCATCTTCTGGGCGTCGGCCTGAACAACTGGTATATCCAGGCGGCGGTGGAGGATACGCCGGAGCATCCCGAGTGGAAGCCGCATCCAGAGTTTCACGAGAACATCCGCTACCAGGGACTGGAGATGGAAATGCAGCCGCGCGGCATCGTGGAGAGCGCGTTTCTGCTGGTGGCGGCGGAGTGCGGGTGGCTCGCGCTGGGAGCCTACCTGCTGTGGCTCCTCTATTACCTCGTCACCGCCTGGCGGCTGTTGCGGCCGCTGGCGGACGACGACTGTTTCTACATTCCCTGCGGGGCGGTCGGGGGCTTGACCGCCTGCTACATGCAGACCTGCCTGGAATGGGTGCTCCGCCAGCCGATGAACTTCATCGTGCTCATGCTCATCTTCAGCATGCTCGCCTACCTCCAGTACGCCTCGCGCCTGCGTTCTCGGGCGAAGGCGCTGGACGCGCGCCGCATGCGTCAAAAGGCCGCAAGCCAGCCCGCGCGGGTGGGCGGGGCTTCCAATCCGTTTGCGACGATCACGGATTGAGGCGCACCTGCTTCACGAGGGTGGAGAATGCCTTTGCGGACGCCCTGTCCTCCAGAGGGGAGGCAAATGGCGTCTCCATGCCGTCCGCGCCACGACCCTGGACTTCCGCCCGTCTTCTGCCCTCGCCCATCATTCTTCAACTCGCCATCTTGGGGAAAAAGAGCGTCTATGAATGCACCGTCTTCCTTCCAGAGTGAACTATCCGCGCACCGCGCCATGGTCCTGAGCGCCAGTCCGCTGGTGGTCGCCGCCTTTGACCTGGACTTCGAAAAGCATCTGGACGCCTATGTGGAGGCCGCGCGGGCGAATCCGAAGACCACGGTGCTGCTCCAACTGGGCTTTGAGCATGAGACGGAAGCGCCCGCCGACCACCTGGCGGAGGTGGTCGGCCGATTCCGCGTCGCCGTTCCCGAGGGGCGGGTGATCGCCCTGGGCAATTGCGAAAAGGAGTGCCAGATGCTGGGGAGCCGTGGGGTGGAGACGCGTTTCATTCACCAGAACTGCTTTCTGGACGAGCGGCGCTTCCGCCCGCTGCCTGGGCCGCGGCGCTACGCCGCCGCCTACATTGCGCGGCTGACGCCTTTCAAGCGGCATACGCTGATCCCGGTTGAACTGGCGCCGCGGCTGATGCTGCTGGGCACCAAGACCCGCGAGGACGAGCGCGAGTATGTGGAGACGGTGCAGCGGCGCTACGCCGCCGCCAGATGGATCCCCGCCTTTTCGGGGGCGAAGGTTTCGGAGTATCTGGCGCAGGCGAAGTGCGGGCTCGTGCTTTCCGCCCGCGAGGGCGCGTCCTTCTGCTCCAGCGAGTATCTGCTGTGCGGCCTGCCGCTGGTGGACACCCCCGCCCTGGGTGGGCGCAGCGTCCTGTATCCCGAGGAGTTCGTGCGTTTCGTCGAATCGACGCCCGAGGCTGTCGCGGCCGGCGTCGAATACTGGGGCGGGTGCATGGTCGACCCGTGGCGCGTGCGCGCGGCCTGGCTGGAGAAGGCGCAGGCGCATCGGACGGCATACCGCGAACTCATGCGTGAACTGACGGGGAGGACGCCCGCGCGCCCGCCCCACAAACTGGGGCTGCGCACGCCGCATCCAGGGAGCATCTATTCGTGGGCGATCCAGGGCTATCTGCTCATGAAAGCTTTCCAGGCCCGGCTGAAATAGTCCACCCAGGGGGCAGATTATCCATGGAAGCGCCTGCCAGCCAGAACACCATGCGCCCCGTCATTTCGGCGGAGCTGAGCACGAAGTTCACGGTCGTGTCTTTTCTCAGCGCGTGCAGCGTCGTGGTGCTGCACGCCTACGAGGGGCATTTGGCGGCGGGGACTTCGGCGACGGCATGGATCGTGACCTTCGTCGGCTGGACGCTGCCGAGTTTTGCCGTCTCGATTTTCTTCGCGATCTCGGGCTATCTGCTGTGCTTCAAATCCAATGGGCAGGAAGCCGGCTGGTATGGCAAGGCGCTGCGGAAGCGCGTCCGCACGCTTCTGGTGCCGTATCTGGCGTGGTGTTCGATCTACGCGCTGACGGTGGTCCCCTTCACCATGTACGGGAATCACCTGGCGCATCGCGACCTGTTCCACCACACCCCGCTGCATGAACCGCTGCTGTCGTTCTGGAACCTGGCCTGCATCTACGGGGCGGACTGGACGGGGGCGCCCGCCAACGGCGTCCTGTGGTACATACGGGATCTGGTGGTTCTGGTCGTGCTGTCTCCGCTGTTGATCAAACTGCTGTCGGGTTTCCGCCGAGGATGGCTCTGCCTCGGTCTGATGGGGGCGGCCTTTTTCCTGCATGACTGGGTTCCCGCCTGCTGCTGGCAGTTTTTCGAAACGGGCTTCAGCCTGCGCGGCCTCTTCTTCTTCTGCGCGGGCATCTATATCGCCTTGCACCAGGCGAGGATGCCGAAGGGCGGGCGCTGGCGCATCCTGCTGCCTGTGGCGTGGCTGGGCGCCAGCCTGCTCTTCACGTATTTCCGCCTCCATCCATCGGGGACATCCCTGACAGTGCAGCGGCTGCTGGCCAAGGCGATTGTCGTGCTGGGCACGTGGGCGGTCTGGGTCTGGTATGATCTGGCACCAGGGACCGCCAGGCTGAGCCGATACCCCTTCGTCAAGGAGTCGTTCTTCCTCTACGCGGCCCATCTGGGCATCATGTTCGTGTTCCTGTGCGCCCGCGTCCAGGAGATCCTGCGGAGCAGGCTCCATTTCCCCGTCCTGGCGATCTTCGCGCTGCGGTGCGTCATCCCCATCGTTCTGTCGCTGGCCGCCGCCGCCGCGCTGAGGCGTTTCCTGCCGCGCGTGCATGGCTGGCTGACGGGAGGGCGGTAGCATGGCGGGAACCATCGCCCCGTGGAGCCATTTTCGGCATGGACGTAATGGCGGAATCCATTGAAGTCGCAAACGCTGGCACATTCTGAACCACATGGCACATCCGACCCCAAAACTCTGTCTGGTCGTCCCTTGCTACAATGAGGAGTCGATCCTGGAAGATTCGATCCGCCAGCTGCTGGAACTGCTGGAGACGGTCGCCGCGCAGGGGCTGGCCGCGACGGACAGCTGCATGCTGCTGGTCGACGACGGCTCCACGGACCGCACCTGGGCCATCGTCGGGGAGGCCAGCCGCCTCCATCCCGGCAAGGTCCTGGGGATTTCGCTGGCGGCCAATCGCGGGCACCAGGCGGCGCTCCTGGCGGGCCTCTCCACCGCCGCCTCGATGGCCGACGCCATCGTCTCGCTGGACGCCGATCTGCAGGACGACCTGGCGGCGATCCCGCAGTTCCTGGAGGAGTACCGCCGCGGCAACGACATCGTCTATGGCGTCCGCAGCGACCGCAGTTCGGACAGTTTCTTCAAGCGGACGACCGCCGAGGCCTTCTACAGGCTGATGCGGTTTCTGGGGGCGAAGACGATCTTCAACCACGCGGATTTTCGGCTGATGAGCCGCCGCGCGGTGGAGGCGCTGCTGGCCTATCCCGAGGTCAACCTCTACCTGCGGGGGCTGGTTCCGATCCTGGGCTTTCGGCAGGCGATCGTCCTGTACAAGCGCAAGGAGGCCAGCCGCCCGACCCACTATCCCCTGGGCAGGATGCTATCGCTGGCGTGGGAGGGCGTCACCTCGTTCAGCATCCGCCCGATCCGCATCATCACCATCCTGGGGCTCGGGATGCTCGCGATGTGCTTTGTGCTGCTCTGCTACATCCTGGGCAGCAAGTTCTGCGGGCATACTGTCGCGGGCTGGACCTCGCTGGCCAGCGTGATCCTCTTCCTGGGGAGTTTCCAGTTGCTGGCAATCGGCATGATCGGGGAATACATCGCCAAAATCTACCTGGAAGTCAAGCACCGTCCGCGTTTCCTGGTCGCGGAGAAGGCGGGGTTCGGGCCGCCTCCGCCGCCGCGCCAGGAGGGCGACGAAACGAACTGCGGGGAGTCCAAACCATGAACGCCGTCGACTACATCGCGCAAAAGGCCGACGCCCTCCACGACCGCCTGACGCCTTCGCGCTTCTATCCGCTGCTGCTGGGCCTGCTCGTGCTCGTCGGCATGGCGGGGCTGCTGATGCCAGGGCTCCCCAGCGGCCACGACCTCTATTACCACCTGTCGCGCATCCACACCATGGCCGTCGACTTCCGCCTGGGCGAAGTCCCCGCCATGATCAACCACGAGGCCCTGGAGGGCTACGGCTACGCCACGGGGCTCTTCTATCCCGACCTGTTCCTGTATCCGACCGCCCTCCTGCACCTCTGCGGCCTCGGCATCGTCGCCTCCTACAAATGCCTTCTCGTCGCCTGCATGATGGCCATCGCCTTCAGCGCCTACTACTGCGCGCGGAAGCTGCGCGCGCCGCATTTCGGGGCCTTCGCGGCGGCCCTCCTCTACACCTGGAGCAGCTATCTGGCGACGGATCTCTTCATCCGCGCCGCCCTGGGGGAGGTCTTCTCCTTTGTCTTCGTCCCCTGGATCCTTCTCGGCCTCTACGAGATCGTCTTCGGCGACCCCGGGAAGTTCCTGTATTTCTCGTTCGGCTTCCTCGGGCTGGTCGCGACCCACTCGCTGTCGCTGCTGATCTTGACGGCCGTATGCGCCGTCTTCCTGCTCTTCAACGGGCTGCGCCTCCTGCGGGAACCCCGCCGCCTCCTCTATCTGGCGGTCTCCCCCGTCCCGACGCTTCTTGCGGGCGTCGCCTACCTCGCCCCGATGGTCGAACAGTATGCGCATCTCGACTTCATCATCAAGGGCGAGAAGAACGAGGCCATCCTCGAACGGTGCATGCCCTTCCTGAAGCTCTTCCTGGAGATCCCCACCAGCAAGGCGACCCCGTGGATCCCGTCCGGCATCGGCCTGATCTTCGTGATCGTCGCGCTGCAGCGGCTGCGCCTGACCTCCCGCCGCACCGCGCTGGAGCTCTTTCGCGACATGCTGCTGATCGCGGGCGTCGCCTGCCTGCTGATGGCGACCGACATGCCCTCCTGGAAGGGCGCCTTCAAGCCCCTGGCCGTCATCCAGTTCCCGTGGCGCTTCTTCGGGCCCGCCACGGCCTTCCTCGCCTTCGGCGGCGGCCTGACCCTGGCCGCGCTGGCGGGGGAGGACCGCGGCCGCCAGCGCTACTGGCTCTGGATCCTGCTGGTGGGTACGGCCTCGGCGTGGTTCCTCAATGTCGGCTATTTCTACGCGGCGCGGATTTCCGAGCATGACATCACGCGTGGATTCCGCCCGGGGCGGCCGCAGGAGGCCAGCGGCATCCACTATCTGCCCCTCGGAGGCCTCACGGACACGGAAATCCGCCAGCGCGGGGACATTGTGACCCCCGCCCATCCGCTCCAATGGGAGGTCTCCCGCCCGCGCCTCAATCTGCTGAAGGTGTCGTTCTCCCGCAATGTCCAGGACAATCTGCTGGAACTGCCGCTGGTCCCCTACCACGGCTACCGCGCCTGGCTGAGCGACGCGGGCGGCGCGGCAAGGCCGCTGCAGGTCTCCCTCGGCCCGAACCGCCTGCTGGCGGTCACCCTGCCGCGCGACGCCGCGTCGGGGGAAGTCGCCGTCCGCTACGAGGCGACGAAAACGCAGCGCCTCTCCCAGGCCTGTTCGCTCCTGTCGGCACTTGCGTTTGCGGGCTGGCTGCTCTGGCGGCGCAGAAGACGGGCCGTTTCGCCGCCGTCGGATCAATGATTGGGGGAGCCGCGCCATGGCCGACCAGCTGGAAATCTTTCTTTTCGTGGACGCACTGGGATGGGAACTGGTGGAGCGCACTGGCTTCCTGGCGGAGGAACTGCCGTATCGGCGTCCAGCCCGAATGCAGTTCGGCTATTCGTGCTCGGCGATCCCGACGATCCTCTCGGGGACGACGCCCGCCCAGAACGGCCACCTGAGCTATTTCAACTACGCGCCGAATCGTTCGCCGTTCCGGTTCTTCCGCTGGCTGCGGCACTTTTTCCACCCCCGCGGCTTCTGGGAGCGCGGGCGCGTCCGCCACTGGCTCTCCAAGGCGGTGCGGGCGCTGCTGGGCTACACGGGATACTTCCAGCTGTACCGAATGCCGCTGGCGCATCTGCCGCTGATGGACTATGCGGAGAAGCGGGACCTCTTCCAGCCTGGCGGCCTGGACGACATCCCCAACCTCGCGGACGCGCTGGCGGCATCGGGGCTGAACCACCACATCTCCGACTGGCATCTGGGCGACCGCCGCAACCTGGAGGTCGCGCGGGAGCTCGTGGAGAAGGGCGAACTCCAGTTCGCGTTCATCTACACGGCGCAACTGGACGGCATCGAGCACGACCACATCCGCGAGCCCGATTCGCCCGCCATCCAGAGGCAGCTGGACTTCTACGCCGAAGAGGTGCGCGGGCTGCTCGCCGCCGCCAGGGCGCGCTACCAGACCGTGCATTTCACGCTCTTCTCCGACCACGGGATGACACCGCTCAGGCGCACCTTCGACGTCGAGGCGGTGCTGAACAAGACTGGCCTCAAGTTCAACGTGGACTATGTCAGCTGCATCGACTCCACGCTGCTGCGCATCTACTATCTGAAGGCCGACGCGCGCCCCGTGCTGGAGGCCGCCCTCGCGAACGCGCATTGCCCGGGCCACTGGCTTTCGCCCGAGGAGGAGAAGCGCAACGGCATCTACCGCGCCGACCGGCGCTTCGGGGACGAGCTCTTCCTCGCGGAGCCTGGGGTGCAGTTCGCCCCCTCCGACATGGGCGCCAAGCCCTTGAACGGAATGCACGGCTACGACCCCGACGACCGCGATTCCACCGCCGCCATCCTCTCCAACATCCCCATCCCCGACGACATCCGCGAGGTCCCCGACTATTTTCGGCTGATGCAGCGGCGAATCCGAGAACTCGCCGCAAAAGGCGGGGGGACTACCGCCTGAGGAGCCTGCGCTTGACCTTGACGGCGCGCCAGATCCAGGGGGCCAGGCAGGCGATGCCGCGGAAGAACGGCCCCCAGGAGCGTCGCAGCGACAAGGGCAGTTCCGACGGGGCGACGTGCTTTGTCTCCAGCAGCCAGTCCACGGTCGCCATCACATCGGAATACCAGCGCAGCGACCGCGCGTTCCACATCTGCCAGGGCTTGGGATTGTAGGCGAGGTGCGCGTAGTAGCGGTTCTTGTCGGCGCTGCCGTTCGCCTTGTACTCCTCCGCAACGAGGGGCGCCTCGGGGTCGAAGCACAGCAGGCTGGCCAGGACGCTTTCATCGGTCTGGAAATAGGGCGTGCCGTGCTTCATGATGATTTCGACATCCGACGGGAGCACCTTGTCGATCTGGTTCTGCCATCGCCTGAGGAAGGGCACCCATTTGCGGTGGACGACGACGAACGGGTCGTTCATCCGCGTGTCATAGCGGGACTTGTCCAGGGCGCGCCCGCAGTGCCTCTCGACGTCGCGCCGCCAGACCTCCAGGGTCTTCGGGGTGAAATCGGGGGGGACGGGGTCGTATTTGCGGATGATGATCTTCTCTGGATCCTCGCCATACAGCCATTCGCTGCAGTCCCCGATGAAGACCGCGTCGGAATCGGCCCAGCAGACCCACTCGGTGGAGATCTCGTCCAGCGCCATCAGCATGGGCTTCAGGCACGCGACGCATCGGCGGCTTTTGGGGAGTTCGCGGATGGTCACATTGCCCAGCGCGGCCACGCGCTGCTTCATCTCGTCGGACCACTCCATGGCGCCGACGACGACCGGATGCGGCATGCCGTTGCGGCGCATGCTGGCGACCAGCAGGAATGCCCCCCAGGCGAAGTTCTGGTCGCCTGCGGTGACCACGGTGGTCTGGATGGGATGGGCGGGGGAGGGGATGGTTTCCATGGTTCAAGCTTCGGATGACGATGCGGGTGCGGGGGATTTCGCTGTAATATAACCCTAATGCAGGCCGCGCAGGGGTGGCGCGCCGATCGGGGGTGCCATAAATGCGCCCCGTGTGCCGCCGAGCTTGCCCGGCGAGCCAATCCGGGCCATAATTGGCCTGGATCGGTGCGCGGCCTGGCGGCATTGCGCGCCTCCCGCACGCAGATTGTGCCGCGATTTCGTCGCGTGGGTTATAGTATGTCCTGGTACAAAATCGAAGACAACGGCTCTGCGTCGCTGTGCCCGCAGGGCCCGTACGAGTCCATTTCTCCGAATGCCCTGGGAGCAATGGCAGTAGAGAAACCATGAAGTTAGACTTCGCGAA
>JAEEXV010000213.1 GCA_016287975.1 Lentisphaeria bacterium
CAATATCGCGGGCTGCGCCTTCATCCAGCCATGCAAACGACGGGGGGCTCCGCTTCGCTTCGCCCCCCGCACCCCCCGCTCCGCGCTCGGCGGGGGCGGGGTGAAATCGCGGCAGGCGGGCCAATGGGCGCTTCACATTCGGGCTGGCGTTGCGGGGCGGGGCAATCTTGCGGGCGGCGCCTTCATCCAGCCATGCAAACGACGGGGGGCTTTCGCCCCCCGCACCCCCCGCTCCGCGCTCGGAGAGGGGGGGCAATATCGGGGGCTTCGCTTCGCCCCCCGCACCCCCCCGCTCGGCGGCGGCGGTGTTCCCTACAGATCGACGGGTTTGCCTGTGGCGGCGGATTGATAGATGGCGCGGATGAGGCGGATGGCGCGGAGGCCTTCGTGTCCGTCGGTGACGAGGGGGCCGCGGCCCTGGATGGCGGCGGTGAATTCGACCATCTGGCGGCGGTGGCATTCGTAGGACATGTCGTCGGGGCGTCCCGCGCCGTCGCCGTGCCCCTCGCCCTGGAACTGGGCGACGGCCTCGTCGTCGCCTGGCTGCTTTTCGGTGAAGGTGAAGCGGGTGAGGCGGTCCTCCTCGATGATCATGGAGCCCTGGGTGCCTGAGAGGGAGACGAACTTCGGGTATCCAGGGGCGCAGGCGGTCGAGCATTCGAGGGTGCCGAAGGAGCCGTTCTTGTATTGGAGGACGGCGGTGATGGTGTCCTCGACCTCGATGTGGTCGTAGAGGCGGCGTCCAGAGCGGGCGTAGACCTGGGCGACGTCGCCGTTGAGATAGAGCATGAGGTCGGCGGTGTGGATGCCCTGGTTCATGAGGGCGCCGCCGCCGTCGAGTTTGCTGGTGCCGTGCCAGCCCGAGTAGTATTCGCGGGTGCGGAACCAGCGCAGCGACCCTGAGCAGAGCACTGGCGCGCCCAGGCGCCCCGCGTCGAGCTGCTTCTTGACGAACTGGGTGCAGCTGTGGTAGCGGGCGGGGTAGATGGCACCCAGCAGCACCCCAGCCTTGCGGCAGGCCTCGATCATCGACTCGGCGGCCTCGACCGTGACGTCCAGCGGCTTCTCGCAGAGCACGTGCTTGCCGTGCAGGGCGCAGGGGACGGCGACCTGCGCGTGCGTGCCGCTCGGCGTCGCGATGGTCACGGCGTCCACGTCGGGGGCGCTCTGCATCTCCTCCATGCTCAGCGCGCGGCAGCCGTACTTCTCGGCGAAGGACTTCGCCCGATCTGGAATCGCGTCGCACACCGCGACCAGCTGCGCCTCTGGAATCTGCGCCAGCGCCTGCGCGTGGAAGGCCGCGATCATGCCCGTGCCGATGATGCCATAGCCGACTTTCTTCATGGAAAACACGCTCCTTTGATGGGTGAATTGCAAACCAGTGGTCAGGATAATCCAATGGGGAAAATATAGCCATTGGGGGTGGGTTTGTCAAATGGGCATGGGCAAAAGGGAGGCGAGGGATTCGAGGTGTGGCGGGCGGCTGGGAGGAAATGGGGCATAATTTACCGCGGGGGGAGTGCGGAGTTTGGAAGAGTGGCTATATTCTCCTCTGGTTAGGAAATCACCAATGGTTTCCTGAGGATTCGTTTGAGATTTACAAAGGAGCGTGTAGCGATGCGGATTGTCGATGTGCACAACCACCCTGACTGGCATGGGCACGATTTGAACAAGTACCTGGCGAACATGGATTCGTGCGGGATTGCGAAGACATGGCTGTTGAGCTGGGAGTGCGGCTTTGAGGAGTACGGGAAGGGGTATGCGTCGGTGGTTCCCGCGGTGGTTCTGGGGAGCCAGACGGGGCCGATACCGTTCACTCGCTGCCTTTCGTACAAGGAGCGTGCTCCGGAGCGTTTTGTCTTGGGCTACTGCCCTGATCCTCGGATTCCGCATGCGTGCGACCAGTTGAAGGCGGCGCATGACATCTACGGCGCGAAGGTGTGCGGCGAGATGAAGGTGCGGATGATGTACGACAGCCCCGACGCGCTGCGGATGTTCCAGCTGGCGGGCGAACTGGGGATGCCGGTGACGCTGCACATGCAGTACGACTTCCAGCACACGTGGAAGGATCCGTGGACGGAGTGGTGGGGCGGCACGATCGACACCCTGGAGCGGATGCTGATCGCGTGTCCTGACACGATCTTCCTGGGCCATGCGCCTGGCTTCTGGATCCACATCTCGAACGACGATTTGTGGAAGACCAAGAACTATCCGCCAGCGAACACCAAGGTGGTGCCAGGCGGGCGCGTGCCGGAGCTGCTCCGCAAATACAAGAACCTCTACTGCGACCTGTCGGCGGGCAGCTGCCGTCTCTCGCTGGCGCGCGATCCTGAGTTCGCGAAGGAGTTCCTGACCGAGTTCCAGGACCAGTGCTGCTATGCGCGCGACTACTTCGACAACGAGCTGCAGCCTTTCCTGAACAGCCTCGGCCTGGCGCCTGAGGTGCTGGAGAAGATCTACCACGGCAACGCCGAGCGGCTGGTGCCGGATTCACTGTAGGCGCATCCTGCCCGCCTGGAGGGGGGGGCGGGCATTGACGGCAGGGCGAGACGTATGGCACGATCCCCGAACACGGCATTCATTGCGCGGCTGCAGCAGGCGATTGAATCCGGGCGGTATGACCGGATGGAGTTCCTGCCTTCCGAACGCCAGATGGCGGCGGAGTATCAACTGGGGCGCGGGGTCATCCGCAATGCGCTCAAGGCGCTGATCGGGATGGGGCTGTTGAGCAGCATTCCTGGCCATGGCGTCTGCGTCGCCTCGGGCAAGCGCAGCACGGGGCGTCCGCGATTCCAGCGGTTCATGCTGCATTGTCCGCCGAGTCTGGTGACGCCGTCGCAGGAGGTGATGAAGCTGCTGGAGGGGGTGTGCATCGAGGCGCGGGAGTGCTTCGCGGAGGTGATCTTGAGTTTCGGGGAGACGGCGCCCCAGGTGACGGAGCTGATGACGGGCTTCCGCCGAGGCGAATTGCAGGGCATTCTGTATATGGAGAATGTCTTGAACCGCGCGGGGTATTATCGGCTGTTGTCGTCGGGGATGCCCGCGGTGGTGATGAACGAGGAGGACGGACGGACGCAGGTGCATTCGGGGGCGGCGTTTCGGGAGATCGGGCGGATGGCGGGGCAGCGCCTGCTGGCGACGGGGCGTCGGCGTTTCGGGGTGATGTGCGGTTCGCTGGAGCGGCATATCTACAAGGAGCTTTTGGCGGGCTTCAGGGGGGCGCTCGCGGAGGAGGAGGTGCCGCTGGCGGCGGAGGACGTGCTGGTGACGACGGAGGCGGACGGGGCGCTGGTGGAGAGGCGGTTTCGGCAGGGGAATTTCCCTGAGGCGTTTTTCACGATGCGGGACTATCGGGCCGCGCACCTGTATGCGCTGGCGTCGCGGCACCGTCTGTCGATTCCGAAGGATCTGGCGGTGCTTTCCTACGACGATGTGAGTTGGCGGGAGGCGCCGCTGCGGGGGCTGACGACGATTCGGCAGCCCGCGGTCGAGATCGGGCGGGCGGCGGTGCGGATGCTGCGGGACTGGTACGCCACTGGCGATTCGCCGGAATCGGTGGAACTGCCTGGGACGCTGGTCGAGCGCTCGTCGTTGCCGCCGCTGGAGGCCACGGCGGGGAGGAAGGGCAGATGACGGGACGGCTTGCGGAACAGATTGTGGTGCTGGACGGGCACGCGCTGAATCCAGGCGACCTGGACTGGGGGCCGCTGCGGGCTCTGGGGCGGGAGTTCCGCCTCTACGAGCGCTCGACGCCAGCGGAGGCGCTGGCGCGCGCGGCGTCGGCGCCCGTGGTGGTGATGAACAAGATCGCGCTGGGGGAGGCGGAGTTCGCGCAGTTGCCTCGCCTGCGGTATGTCGGCGTCCTGGCGACGGGATACAATGTGGTGGACACGGAGGCGGCGGCGCGCCATGGCATCGCGGTCACCAACATTCCCGCGTACAGCACGGAATCGGTGGCGCAGCACACGATGGCGCTGCTGCTGGAACACGCGAACCGCGTCGGCGAGCACGCCGCGAGCGTGCTGCGCGGGGATTGGTGCCGCTGCCCCGACTTCTGCTACTGGACGGGGCCGCTGATGGAACTCCATGGGCTGCGCTTCGGCATCATCGGCTACGGCAAGATCGGCCAGGCGGTGGCGCGCATCGCGCGCGCTTTCGGAATGGAGGTCGTCGCCGCGCAGTCGCCGCGCCATCGCGGCGCGGCCGCGGAGGACGGGACGGCGCTGCTGCCATTGGACGAAGTGCTGGCGACTTCGGATGTCGTGTCGCTGCACTGCCCGCTGACGAAGGAGAACCGCCATCTGCTGGATGCGCCGCGCATCGCCCGCATGAAGCGCGGGGCGATCCTTCTGAACACCGCGCGCGGGCCGCTGGTGGATTCGGCGGCGGTCGCGGCGGCGCTGGCGGAGGGCAGGCTGGGTGGATTCGGCGCCGATGTGCTGGACGACGAGCCGCCGCCAGAGACGCAGCCCCTGCTGCACGCCCCCAACTCCATCGTCACCCCGCATGTCGCCTGGGCCAGCCGCTCCGCGCGGCAGCGGCTGCTTGACATCGCGGTGGGCAACCTCAAGGCATGGCTTGACGGGAGGCCGAGGAATGTGGTGAACTGAACGCGGGGGCTGCGCGCGAGGCGCAGAACAGATGCTGGGGAATCCGGAAGCCAACCGGCGGGCAAGCCCGCCGGCACACGCCGGGTAAATGCGACGACGGGAAAATCTGGAAAATCCGGCGCATTTGCGGCCGTAGCCACGGCGTCCCGCCGTGGCGGACCGCCGAGCAAACCAGCACCCGCTTCCGGAGAATCTGGAAAATCCGGAAAATCCGGCGCATTTGCGGCCGTAGCCACGGCGTCCCGCCGTGGCGGACCGCCGAGCAAACCAGCACCCGCTTCCGGAGAATCCAGGAAATCCGGAGAATCCGGAGAAGCGGCAAGATTTTCGACAGAGGAGAATGGATGATGAGTTGGATGGTATTTGCGGATACGGCGGTGGAGGAGGCGGGGAGCATCCTGAAGCGGATGGCGCATTGGGGGGCGGAGAATGCGGTGAAGTTGACGATTGTCGGTGGGATTCTGCTGGCGACGCTCGTGGTGGCGGCGCTGGTGAAGGTGGGGTTTCGTCGGCTGGCGGAGCGCCTCAAGGAGCGGCGCCCCGAGGGGATTTCGCATCGGCTGTTTGACGCGGTGGCGCTGCCGTTGTTTTTCTTCGTGCTGGTGACTGGGCTGTCGCTGTCGGTGGGGAACATGCCCATTTCGAGCCGCAAGACGCTCAAGTTGCTGAACCAGATCTGCCTGGCGGGCTTTGCGCTGGACATCCTGTGGCTGCTTCAGGATTTGACGACGGCGTGCAGCGACTGGTATCGTTCGCGCCATGCCGCCGTCCCCTCGAACCTTTTGCTGGCGGACTTGATGCGGCGGTCGGTGAAGTCCATCATCTGGATCTTCTCGCTGTTATTCATTTTGCAGAACGTCTTCAACTTGAATGTCAGCGCGATGATCGCAGGGGCGGGGGTGGCGGGCCTGGCCATAGCCTTTGCGGCGCAGAACACGGTTTCCAACTTGTTCGGGGCGGTCTCGCTGATACTGGACAAGCCGTTCCGAGTGGGGGACTGGGTCAAGATCAACGAGGTCGAGGGGGCGATCGAGAACATCGGGCTGCGCTCGACGCGCATCCGCAGCGCCTTCGACGAATTGTACATTGTCCCGAACCGCGTGGTGGCGGACGCCAGCATCAAGAATGTCACGCGGCGGCGGTTCTTCCGCTATTCCTTCACCATCGGCATCGTCTATGAGTCGACGCCAGAGCAGGTGGAGCTGGCGAAGCGGATCATCCTGGAGATTCTGGAGGGGCGCCCGTCCCTGTTCAAGGAGCGTCCGCCGCGCTGCAACTTCACGCAGCTGGACAGTTATTCGCTGAACTTCGCCTGCCACGTATGGCTGGCGCTGCCCGACCTGTGGTCCTATCAGGCGGAGATCTCCCAGATCAACCTGGAGATCTTCCGCCGCTTCAACGAGGCGGGCCTCTCCTTCGCCTACCCGACCAGCACCACCCATGTGAACCTGGTCAAGGCGGAGAAATAGTTCCGCCTGGAGCCCCGTCCTGCGGCGGTCTGTGCAGGGCGGGGGCTATTGTCGGGCGGCCTCGATGAGGTCGCGCAGTTCGGCGGCGGCGCGGTCGACGGTGTCGTTGACGACGGTGTGCTGGTATTCGGGGGCGGCGTCGAGTTCGCGGCGGGCGTTGGCGAGGCGGGTCTGGATGGCGGCTTCGGTTTCGGTGCCGCGGCCGCGCAGGCGCTGTTCCAGCACTTCGAGGGAGGGCGGGGCGATGAATATGGACAGGAACGACGGCTCGAGGTCGGTGCCCGCGATGGCGGCGCGGATCTGGCGTGCGCCCTGGACGTCGATGTCGAGGAGGATGACGGCGCCGCGGCGGATGGCGTCGGCGACAGGCGTCCTGGGGGTGCCGTAGCTGGCGGTGTGGACGTGGGCGGATTCGAGCAGTTCGCCTGCGGCGCGCTTGGCCTCGAAGTCGGCCTCGGTGCAGAAATAGTAGTGGACGCCGTCCTGTTCGCCTGGGCGCGGCGGGCGGGTGGTGCAGGAGATGGAGAACTCCAGGCCTGGGAGGAACTGGCGGAGGCGCTGGATGATGGTGGACTTCCCCGCGCCGCTGGGGCCGGAGAGGATGACGGCGAGACCTTTGCTCATGGCTGTTCGGAGAGTTGGAAATAGACCTGGGGACGGGAGGGCGTGGCGGCGTGCAGGGCGAGCGCGTTGAGGCGTTCGATGATCGGCGGCATCTTCAACGGCGCGCGGAAGGGGCGCCCTGGCTGAGGTTCGGGGGGATGGAGGACGATGCCGATGGCGACGTCGGAGTGGTTTTCCCCGAGGACGGGGGACCATGCCAGGAGCGCGCGGCGCTCGGCTGCGGAGAGTCCAGGCAGCGAGGCGATGGCGCGGTAGTAGCAGACCAGCGGGCTGGTCGGATACCATGTCTCGGCGCGGGCGATGGCGTCGCGGGCGTCGTCGGTGGCGCCGTGGAAGAGGAGTTCGCACTTGGCGAGATGGAGCCAGGAGGATGCGCGGTGCGGAGTGCGCTGGACGAGGGCGCGTGCGGCGTCCAGTGCATTTTCCTCGTTGCCCTGGTGGAGGGCGAGGTCGAGGGCCATGCGGGCGGGGGAGTATTGGGAGGGATGCTCCTCGTAGAGTTCGCGGAGGCCGTAGGAGAGGCCAGGGCCTGGGCCCTTGCGCAGTTCCGTCTCGCAGGCCTGGAGCTGGATTTCGTACCACGTGCGGTGGAGCGACCAGAGGCCTGCGAGGGCGGCGACGGCGAGGAGGGCGGCGGGCAGCCAGGGGCGGCGCGGCGCTGCGGTGTCGTCGGGCGGCGGGGGCGCGTCGGGGAATGCGAGGAGGCCGATGGCGGCGGCGATGCAGTTGGTGGCGAGGATCTGGTCGTTGAACTGGACGAGGGCGTGGGAGGTCCAGGCGCACCAGCCAGCGAGGGCGGCGGTCGTGCGGAAGCGGTCGGCGTGGCGGAAGCGTCGCAGAAGGCCGAGGGCGAGGAGGAACGGGAGACCGAGGCGGAGGAGTGCGTCGAGGGCGCCGAAGACGCCGCATTGGGCGAGCATGGCCATGGGGAGCGAGTGGGGGTCGCGGGCCTCGTCGGCCTGCCAGGGCTTGAGGCGCATGTGCCAGGGGAAGAACTCGCCGAGGCCTGCGCCGACGGCGGGATGCAGGCGGAAAACCCTGAGGCAGCAGAGATTGTATTCGAGGCGGATGCTGGCGGTCTCGAGGCCGCGTCTGGAGAGTCGGCTGGCGGCGGCGGCGAGCACGGCGGCGGCGAGGACGGCCAGCAGCACGAGCGCGACGCGTGCGGTTTTGCCGAGGCGGTCTCCGACGAGCATCCAGGCGGCGATGGCGAGGCCGACGGCGAGGCCGACGAGGGCGCCGCGGCTGCCGCTGAACCAGAGCGCGCCCAGCAGAAGGATTGCGGCGGCGGGGAGGAGGATGAGGCGCAGGGCGCGGGGGCGGCTGCAGCGCTCGGCGAGTCGGTGGATGGAGGCGAGGAGCAGCGGGCCGGTGAGGAGCAGATGCGCGGCGTAGGAGTTGGGGTCGACGAAATGGCCGTAGGAGCGGGTCTGCTGCATCTTCTCGGCGAGTTGACGGGTGAGCGGCGTGCCGCTTTCGCGGGCGAATTCGAGTTGGTCGCGGTATTGTTCGGCGAGGCCGCCGAAGTGCTGGCGCCAGCCTTCGGCGGCGGCGAGGGCGGTGCTGGCGGCGAGGGTGTGGAGGGCCCAGGGGAGGAGGCGGTCGTCATGGCGGCTCGTCCACCAGAGCCCCGCGGCGAGGAGGGCGGCGGAATAGAAGTGCCAGTACCAGTTGGCGGCAAAGCCCCATTCGGTGGTGTGGACGAGGCCCGCGAGGCCGAAGAGCAACGGGCTGCAGGCGAGCAGCGGGATGATCCAGGCGGGCGGGGCCTTGCGGAAGGGCGGGGGGGACGGCCAGGCCGCGAGCGACAGCAGCAGCGCGGCGCCGATGAGGGCGGGCGCCAGCAGCGGCGGCCAGGCGGTGAAGAAGAGCCACTCCGCGAACTGCAGCGGGAAATTGGGCTGTTCGCAGGCGATGGTGGGGAGGCACCAGCGCAGCGGCAGCAGGAAGAGCAGCAGGCACCAGAGGATGCGGACGGTTAGGCGGAGATGGCGCTTCATGGGGCCGACGGGGGGGGATTGTCTGGTGCTTTGGCGGTTTCGCCGCGTCGGTTGGCATGTCCAGGCCTGGGGCCGCGGCAGGCGCAGTGTTCATATTGCAGACAGCATTTGAGGCGTCCGCAGGGGCCTGAGATATTCTGGGGGTTCAGGGAGACGCCCTGCTGCTTGGCCATGCGGACGTTGATGCCGCTGAGGTCGTGGAGGAAGGATGCGCAGCAGAAGGGGCGTCCGCAGATGCCGAGGCCGCCGATGAGGGCGGTTTCGTCGCGCACGCCGATTTGGCGCAGTTCGATGCGCACATGGAATTGCTGTGCGAGGTCGCGGAGGAGAGTGCGGAAGTCGATGCGGGTTTCGGCGGAGAAGTGGAGCAGCAGGAGGCGCCGGTCGTAGGTGTAGTGCATATGCACGAGCTTCATGGGGAGCCCGTGCATCCGGATGCGTTCGGCGGCGAGACCGAACGATTTTTCGGCCTCGGCGGCGTTTTCCCGCTGGACCTGGAGGTCCTGCGGCGTGGCGAGGCGCAGGATTCGCGGGAGGTGCTGTCCTTCGATATGCCGTCCGCGGGTCCTGGCGGCGCGCTGGGATTCGAGGGCCTCGAAGGAAGCCTCGGGCGAGCAGCAGCAGACGACGGCGGCGAGTTCGTCGAAGTTGTCGCAGTGGAGTAGCACGCGGTGCCCTGGTCGGAGGGCCAGGCTGGTGTCCCCTGCGGCCTCATAGGTGATGCCTGGTGTGGAGGATAGTCGGTAGAGGCGGAACATCGTGCCGTGGCTGGCGCGGGTTTAGCGCAGCGGTGGGAGGATATTGGAGCCTGGCTGGTCCTTGAGGATATCCTCGGGGGTGAGGTGGAGTTCGTCGGCGAGGATGGCGACGACCTTGGGCTGGCAGAAGCCTCCCTGGCAGCGTCCCATTCCCGCGCGGGTGCGGCGCTTGACGCCGTCGACGGTGCGCGCGCCGATGGTGCGTCGGATGGCGTCGCGGATTTCGGCCTCGGTGACGCATTCGCATCGGCAGATGATGTTTGCGAAGGCGGGGTCTCGGGCGATGGCGGCGGCCTTTTCTTCGGCGGTCATGTCGCGGAAGCGTTCGACGGGGCGTCGTCTGGGGTTGAAGTCGGTGCGGAGGGGTGCGCCGAGGCGTTCGGCGATGCGGTTGGCGAGTTCGAGGCCGATGGCGGGGGAGCTGGTGAGGCCAGGGGATTCGATGCCTGCGGCGTTGAAGAAATTGGGGGCGTCGGCGGGTTCGCCGAGGATGAACTCGTGTTCGGTGAGATGGGCGCGGAGGCCTGCGAAGCTGGTGATGTAGGCGCGCTGCGGGAGGGCGGGCCAGGTGAGGCGGGCTTCGCGGGTGACCTGGTCGAGGCCTGCGGCGGTGGTGGTGGTGTCCTCGCGGGATTCCTGGGGTTCGGCGGTGGGGCCGAGGATGATGGTGCCGTCGACGGTCGGGGAGACGAGGATGCCCTTGCCCATCTTGCCTGGGATCTTGAAGATGGTGCGGGTGAAGGCGCCTGCGTAGGCGCGGTCGACCATCCAGTACTGGCCCTTGCGGGGCTCGACCTTGAGCTTGCGGCTGGAGACCTGGTTGTTGAAGATATCCGAGTAGAGCCCTGCGGCGTTGACGACGATGCGCGTCTGGAAGCATTCGCCGCCTTCGGTCTCGACGAGCCAGGAGCCGTCGGGCGCGCGGCGGACGTTCTGGGCAGGGGTGCCCAGGTGGAACTCGACGCCGTTCTCGGCGGCGTTCTCGGCGAGAGCGACCGTGAACTCGTACGGGCAGGTGATCGCGCAGCTCTCGGCAAGCAGCGCGCCCTTGGCATCGGGGTTCAGGTTCGGCTCGAGCTCCAGGAGCTCGTCATGGCCGACCAGGCGCATCCCCTGCACGCCGTTGGCGAGGCCGTCGGCGTAGAGCTGCTTCAGCTTGGGCAGTTCGTCCTCCGCGTAGGCGACATTGAGCGAGCCGTTGCGCTTGTAGGGGACGTCGAGGTCGCGGCAGAGGCCCTCGAAGAGGAGGTTGCCCCTGATGTTGTACTGCGCCATGAGGGAGCCAGGGCGCGCGCTGTGGCCGCTGTGTACAATGGCGCTGTTGGCCTTGGAGGTCCCCTCGGAGACATCGACCGTGCGCTCCAGGAGGGCGCACTTGAGGGAATAGCGGCTCAGTTCGCGGGCGATGTTGCAGCCGATGACGCCGCCGCCGATGATGATTACGTCGTACATGATGCTTGGGAAGGCCTGGAGGTTGACGCGGACATCGGACCTTTTGTGATTTCGGGAGTGGGGGATGGGGTTAGTCGGAGAGGCGCTGCCGCTTTTCGGCGATGACGTCGCGCAGGATGGTCTCGAGGTCGCGTTTCGGGGCGTATCCGAAGAGGCGCCTGGCCTTGGCGAGGTCGGGGACGCGGCGGTGCATGTCGTCGAATCCCGCGCCGTAGGCCTGTTCGTAGGGGATGGTGACGATGGGGGAGTCGCTGCCAGTGAGTTTCTTGACGGCCTCGGCGAGGCCGCGGATGGTGATTTCGCGGTCGTTGCCGATGTTGATGACCTCGCCGCGGGCGGCGGGGCAGTCCTTGAGGGCGAGGAGGGCGCCGACGACGTCGGCGACATGGGTGAAGCAGCGGGACTGGGTGCCGTCGCCGTAGACGGTGATGGGATTTCCCGCGAGGGCCTGGGTCACGAAGTTGGGGACGACCATGCCGTATTGTCCAGTCTGGCGCGGGCCGACGGTGTTGAAGAGGCGGACGATGGTGACGGGGAGTCGGTTTTCGACCCAGTAGGCGAGGGCGAGGAACTCGTCGAGGGCCTTGGCGCAGGCGTAGCTCCAGCGTCGGGTGCAGGTGGGGCCCATGACGGTGTCGTCGTTTTCGCTGAAGGGGACCTTGGAGCCCTTGCCGTAGACCTCGGAGGTGCTGGTGAGGAGGAAGGGGCGGCGGTAGCGGGCGCAGGACTTGAGGACGGTCTGGGTGCCGCCGACGATGCTTTCGATGGTGCGCACGGGCTGGTCGATGATCAGGCGGACGCCGACGGCGCTGGCGAGGTGGTAGACGAACTTGGCTTCGCGCACGCACTGGTCGACGAGGTCGGCGTTGTTGACGGAATCGACGATGAGGCGCAGTCGGTCGCCGTCCTCCAGCCCCTCCAGGTTCTGGTAGGTGCCAGTGGAGAGGTCGTCGAGCACGGTCACTTGTTCGCCGCATTCGAGGAGGGCGCGGCAGAGATGCGAGCCGATGAATCCGGCTCCGCCCGTGACGAGAATGGACATGGCGTGTCTCCGAAGGGGTTGGTGGGGCTATTTGCCGAGTTCGGCGGAGCGTCTGGCGGCGGCGGCCATGAGGTCAGCGACGAGGTCGTTGAAGCCGCGCTGGGCCATGACGTCGAGGGCGGCGGCGGTGGTGCCGCCCTTGGAGGTGACGGCGACGCGCAGTTCGGCGGGGGTGCCGCGTTTCTGCTGGAGCATGGCGGTGGCGCCTGCCATGGTCTGGATGGCGAGGGCCTCGGCGAGGTCGCCAGGGAGGCCGAGCCGCTCGCCGCCCGCGCGGAGGGCCTCGATGAAGGCGAAGAAATAGGCGGGGCCCGAGCCAGAGAGGGCGGTCACCGCGTCGAGGGCGCTTTCGGGGACCTGCCAGGCCTGGCCCAGGGCGCCGAGCACCTTGGCGGCGAAGGCGGCGCCGTCCGCGTCGTCGGCCTTGGCGAGCGCGTAGCAGCTGGCGCCCTGGCCGACGAGGAGGGGGGTGTTGGGCATGACGCGCACGATGCGCACGTCGCCGAGCCACTTCTGGAGGCGCGCGATGGGGATTCCCGCGCAGATGGAGAAGACGAGGACGCCTGGCTTTCGGGGAGGCAGCGCGGTGACGGCGGCCTCGGCGACCTGGGGCTTGACGGCGAGGAGGAGCACGTCGGCCTCGGCAACGAGTTCAGGGGTGGCGGCGGGCACGCAGCGGATGCCAGTGGTCTGGGTGAATGCGGCGGCGGCCTCGGGGGAGGGGTCGCAGGCGGTGATGTCCTGGGCGGGGAAGAGGCCTTTGGAGGCGATGCCGCCCGCGAGGGCGGTCGCCATCTTGCCTGCGCCGATGAAGAGGAGTTTCATGGTCGGTTCCTTACAGTCCCATGCGGTTGCGCATGTTGGAGACGGAGCGTGCGAGGCTGGTGAAGGCCTCGACGGGGCCGCGGTCGCGCTCGACGATGTACCACTGGACGCCTGCGTAGCGGCAGGCCTCGATGATGCCAGGCCAGTTGAGATTCCCGTCGCCGATCTCGGCCATTTCGGGGGCGCGGTTCTTGGCGGGGTCGTCGTCGAGATGGATGGTCATGTCCTTGAAGTGGATGCAGGGGATGCGGTGGGCGACCTTGCGGATCCAGGCGGTGGGCTCGGCGCCGCCAGCGGCGACCCAGTAGGTGTCGATTTCGAACCAGGTGGCGTCGGGGTCGAGGGTGTTGAAGAGGAGCTGGTAGGGGACGAGGTTGCCGTCGATGCGGGCGAACTCGTGGCTGTGGTTGTGGTAGCCGAGGATCAGCCCCTCGGCGGCCAGGCGTTTGGCGATGGCGTTGAAGCGCTGCACGAAGGCCTGCCAGTGGGCGAGGTCGAAGTCCGCGATGGGCGTGGGGAAGAAGCCGCCGAGGGCGGGGTACTTGCAGCCCCAGAGGTGGTGCTTCTCGACGAAGGCGCCGAACTCGTTCTCCATCGAGTCCAGGGAGAAGTGGGTCGCGGCGCATTCGAGCCCGTTGTTGTCGAGGACCTTCTTCACGTCCTGGCTGTCGAGCGGTCCGATGGCGGAGAGCTGGACGCCGTCATAGCCCATCTCCTTGACTTTGCGGCAGGTCTCGGCGAAGTCCTGGATGGTCTGGGTATGCTGGCGGACGGTGTAGAGCTGGGCGGCGATTTTAGCCATTTTGGGAATCCTACTGTTTGGTATGGTTGGGATGCAGCGCCCCGCGGGTGCGGAGCAGGTTCTGGAAGTAAGCGATGGTGGGCGGGAGGCCCTGGTCGAGGGGGACGCGCGGCGCCCAGCCGAGGCGGGACTTGGCGAGGGAGATGTCGGGGCGGCGCTGTCGCGGGTCGTTGGAGGGGAGGGGGCGGTGTTCGATGACGGACTTGCTGCCAGTGAGGCGCAGGATCTTTTCGGCGAGTTCGAGGATGGTGAATTCGCCTGGGTTGCCGAGATTGACGGGGCCAGCGAACTCCTCGGGGGAGAACATCATGCGGAGCATGGCCTCGATGAGGTCGTCGACGTAGCAGAACGAGCGGGTCTGGGAGCCGTCGCCGTAGATGGTGATGGGTTCGTTCTGGAGGGCCTGGAGGATGAAGTTGGAGACGACGCGGCCGTCGTCGGGCTGCATGCCTGGTCCGTAGGTGTTGAAGATGCGGATGACCTTGATGCGGGTGCCGTAGAGGCGCCGATAGTCGAAGAAGAGGCTTTCGGCGCAGCGCTTGCCTTCGTCGTAGCAGGCGCGGATGCCAGTGCAGTTGACCTGTCCCCAGTAGGTCTCGGGCTGCGGGTGGACGAGGGGGTCGCCGTAGATTTCGGAGGTGGAGCACTGCAGGACGCGGGCGTTTCGTCGGTAGGCCAGGTCGAGCACCTGGAGCGCGCCGAGGACGCAGGTCTTGGTGGTGCCGATGGGGTCGGCCTGGTAGTGCGGCGGGGAGGCGGGGCAGGCGAGGTTGAAGATGAGGTCGGGTTCCAGCCCGCCTGGCAGCTGCTGGACATTGCCCTCGATGACGGTGAGGCGGTCGCCGAACTGCTGCTGGAGCGGCAGGAGGTTTCCCGGGCGCCCGGTGTGGTAGTTGTCGAGGGCGGCGACGACGGCGCCTTCGTTCAGCAGGCGTCGCACGAGATTGGTGCCGAGGAAGCCCGCGCCGCCAGTGACGAGGGCGCGCTGTCCAGAAAGGTTGAAGTTGCCAGGCATGGCGGTAGCGGATTGAAGAGGTAAATTAAGGGACGGGGACCGTCACACGAAGGGAGAACAATGGCCAAATATAATACCGATTTTGAGCGCGGAGTGCAGGAGCGCGGGCATGATTGAAATTGAGCGGAAATTCGAGGTGTCGGCGGCGTCGCGGGGGTGGCGCCTGGAGGCGGTGCGTTCGCTGGCGATGAAGCAGGGGTATTTCCCAGGGGAGGAGGTCTCGGTGCGGGTGCGGATCGCGGGGGAGGCGGCGTGGCTGACGGTGAAGTCGCACGGCAACGGCGTGTCGCGGCCAGAGTTCGAATACGCGATTCCCGTGGCGGACGCGGAGGCGATGTTGGCGCAGTTCTGCGGGGGGCGGGTGATTGAGAAGACGCGCTGGTATGTGCCTGCGGCGGAGCCTGGGCTGGAGTGGGAGATCGACGAGTACCACGGGCCGTTCGCGGGGCACTACACGGCGGAGTTGGAGATTCCTGACGAGGGTTTTGTGTTTCGGAGGCCAGACTGGCTGGGACGCGAACTGACCTTGGACCCGCGCTACACGAATGCGGCCCTGGCGGTCGCGCAGAAGTGGCCTGAGTGACAAGCAGAGAGGAGAGGACGGAATGGAGATCCAGGATTTGCCGATGGGGCGTTCGCGGGAGCCAGTGGAGCTGCCGCATTTCCCGACGCGCTGGCAGGCGGTGCTGTGGCGGAACTGGCGGCAGGTGCCCGCGGAGCGAATCGCCGCCGTGCTGGGCTGCGGGGTGGAAACCTTGCGGCGGGAGGCGGCGGCCCTGGGGCTGGACGGGGCGGCGGCGCCAGACGAGGGCTGGCTGCGGCTGGGCTACCAGACCGTCATCCGCCAGAACTGGCATCTCTTGAACTATGCCCAGTTGCTGCAGTTGCTGGGCTGGTCGGCCGACCGCCTGGCGATGGTGCTCAAGGAGGAGGACTTCTTCTGGGTGAAACTGGGTCAGTTGAAGCCCGCGTGCGCCGAGGTGCGCTGGGCACCACTGACGCCTGCGCAGCGGGAGGCGACGGAGCGCTTTCGGGGGCGCTGGCGGCGCCATGTCGGGGAGGGAGATCTGCGGCGGGCGGAGGTGCCGTTCCAGTTTTCGCGGCAGTACCACGCGATGAGTCTGCCAGGGGGGCGTCCGCGCTTCGAGATGAGTTTCATCCATGCGTACGAGGCGGGCTGCGGGGATGTGTTCCTGGACATCGAGGGGCATGACCCGATGCCTGATGCGCTGCTGGAGCAGTATGCGTCGATGGGCATCACCGCGGTCTGGGTGCACGCGGTGCTCTATCTGCTGCATCCGATCCCTGGCGCGGAGGAATACTCGGAGGGCTGGGAACGGCGACTGCGCAATCTGGGCGTGCTGGCTCGGCGCTGCCGACGGCATGGCCTCGGCATCTACCTGTATTTCAACGAACCGCGCTTTATGCCAGCGTCCTTCTACCAGATCCATCCCGAGTGGCAGGGGGCGGAAGTGCCCGGGCGGGGGTATTGCAACTGCACCAGCCGCCCTGGGCCGCTGCAGTGGATGGAGGAGGCGTACCGCGCCGTCTACACGGCTGTGCCCGAGTTGGCGGGGGCGCTGCTGATCACGATGTCGGAGAATCCGACGCACTGCCTCAGCAAGCAGCGCCAGGACCAGTGCCCGTATTGCCGCGACAGGGATCCTGCGGAGATCATCGCGGAGGTGGTGTCGGCGGCGGAGCGCGGCATCCATGCGGCCAACCCGCAGGCGGCGGTGATCGCCGAGGACTGGGCGTGGGAGCGGAAGCGCTCCGCCGCCGAGGAGGCGGAGATTCGGCGTCAGACGGAGGGCAAGGAGTGGCTGGCCGCGCATCTGGCGGTGCTGCAGGACAAGGCGGCCTTCAAGAAGCGGGTCATCGACCGCCTGCCTGCGTCGGTCTGGTATCTGAGCATCAGCGAATGGGGCAAGCCGATCTGCGTGGGCGGGGTTCCTGGCGTGGTGCGGGACTACTCGATTTCGCAGGTCGGCCCGAGTCCAGAGGCGGTGGAGGTCTGGCGGCACGCGCAGTCGCGCGGGCTCAAGACCATCGCGAAGATCCAGATGAACAATTCGTGGGAACTCTCGGCGGTGCCGTATGTGCCAGTGCCTGGGCTGGTGGACGAGCATCTGCGGAATCTGGAGGCGTGCGGCGTGAAGGGGCTGATGCTGAGCTGGACGCTGGGCGGCTATCCTGGCGGCAACCTGCCGCTCTTGCGGCGCTCGACGGACGAGTTGTCGGAGGCGCTCTTCACGGCGGAGGTCGCGGCGGGCGTGCGGGAGGCGTGGCGGCAGTTCGGCGAGGCCTATCGGGAGTTCCCGTTCTCGGTGCAGACGATGTACTGCGGCCCGATGAACTACGGCCCGCAGGCGCTCTTCCGCCTGAAGCCGACGGGCTACCACGGCTCCATGATCGGCTACCCGTACGACGACCTCGGCGGCTGGCGCTGCGACTACCCCGAGGAGGTCTTCGAGGAGCAGTTCCGCAAGGTCACGGACGGCTGGCGCGGCGGCCTGGAGACGCTGGCGCGGCTGGAGGGGCGGCTCAAGGCGTCCGACCAGGCGCCGTTTGCGGAGCTGCGGAACATGGCCGAGGCCGCGTACTGCCATCTCTACAGTTCGTATCTGCAGGTGCGCTTCGTGCGGCTGCGCAACGCGGGGCGGTGGTCTGAGATCCCCGCCGTGGTGCGCGCGGAACTGTCGAACACGCTGGCGCTGTTGCGGCTGTCGGGGCGGGATTCGCGCATCGGCTTCGAGGCGAGCAACCACTACTACTACACGCAGTCGAGCCTCATTGAGAAGATCGTCAATTGCCAAGCCATTCTGGACACGCTGAAGGACTGAAACAAGGAGAAAAGACAACCATGAAGAAACTGGATTACGCGATTCGCGCCGTGCAGGTCGATCTGGCCCGCCAGATGGAGACCGTCGAGTTCCTGAAGGGCTTCATCGACTTCATCGCCGACAACCACTTCAACACCCTGTTCCTCTACCTCGAATGGCGCGTGCGCACCAAGACCTACGACATCGGCAAGGACGAGGGCTATTCGGCGGCCGAACTGCGTGGGCTGGTGCGCTACGCCCAGAAGCGCGGCGTCGAGATCATCCCAGGGCTCGCCTGCCTCGGCCATGCGGAACTGATCCTCGAACAGGAGAAATACGCGCGCTTCGCCGAACTGCGCGACGGCGCGACGGGGCGCTTCTGGAGCCCGCGGCGCAAGGACTTCTGCCCGTCCCTGCCCGAGGTGCGGCGCTTCCTGTCGGACTACTTCACCGAGGTCGCGGCGATTTTCCCGTCGAAGTACATCCATGTGGGCGGGGACGAGGTCTGGGACATGGGCTTCTGCCCGCTCTGCAAGGAGAAGGCGAAGGACTTTGCGGGCGAGGAGAAGCTCTACCTCGACCATTTCCTCTTCATGCACGACCTGGTGACCCGCAAGCTGGGGCGCGAGATGATGATGTGGGACGACATGTTCGAGTACTATCCCGAGGTCCTGCCGCAACTCCCGAAGGACATCATCATGACCTTCTGGCAGTATCAGGAAAACGCGCACTGCGACCAGGGGCATTTCGCGAACCTGGCCTTTTCCGACCGCCTCGCCGAGTATGACCGCCTGGGCTTCCGCTATCTCGTCGCGCCCGCCGACTTCAACCGCGCCAACATCGAGAGCCTGACGGACTACGCGCGCGCCCACAAGCCGCTCGGCGGGCTGCTCACCAGCTGGGTGAAGCGGACCTCGCTGCTCTACAAGCTCTACCCGCAGTTCGCCGCGGCGGGCGCGCTCTGGAGCGGCGCCGCCAGGGAGCCGGAGGAGGCCATGCAGCAGGCGGCGCAATATCTCTTCGGGCGCGACGACGCGCTCCTGACCGAGGCGCTGCGCCTCTACTGCACCACGCTCAGGCGCGCCGCCCAGATCAGCCTCGGCAACCTGATGACCGCCCCGTATTTCGGGCACGACCAGTTCCGTCCGCAGGGCTACCGCATGCTGATGGCGGCCTTCGCGCCGTATTTCAAGGCGGTGGAGACGCCGCAGGGGCAGCTTGTGCTGCAGGACATCTACGACCACTGCGTCGCCAAGGACCTGGCCGCGCGGAGCATGCAGGACGCATGGAAGCAGTTGAACGGGCAGCCCTGCGACGACTGGGAGGCGCTGCTGGCGGAGCTGGACGGGCTTGCCGAGCGCTCCATCAAGCAGTGCAAGGTGACGCGGCGTCCCTGCGACACCGTCCACTTCGAGCGCAACTTCGCCGCCTGGCGCAAGGCGATCGCGGACTTCCGCAGCGGGGTGAAGAAGCAGGGGCTTCTTCGGGTTCTCTTCAACCTTCCCGACGGATACGGCGCGGAGAAGATCCGCATCCGCGTCCGCGCCAACGGGGCCTGGCATGAGGTCGCGGACGGCGTTCTCAAACTCGGTGAAAATGTCGCCGACCCGATGTTCTACCGCTGGTTCTTCATTCCCGCCGACCTCGCGGTCGAGGAGGTCGAGTTCACGGCGAAGGGCTTCGGCGGGCAGGGGGTCTGCCATGTCGCCGCGACCACGCGGAAGGGGACCTTCGTGCCCGCCGCCGTCAGCGCCGCCGTCGGCGCCGTCGAGCATCCGACGCATCTGCTCACGGCGGATTCCCTCTGCACGTGGCTCGGCGACACCGATGTCCTGGCCGCCTTCCACCAGCGCGAGCGCGCCGAGGTCAGGCACTCCATCACCGTCGAGATGAAGCAGGAGTGACGCGCGGATCTGCGCAGGAGGGGGGCGTTTGAGCAGCAAACAACTTGAAAAAGGCTCTGGGGCGGCATTCGCCGCCATCTTCATGCCCGAAGATGTTGCCACGGCGGCCCGCCGTGGCGGTCCGACGAGCATGAGGTGTCCAATCAGGCCGCCGCAAAACGCATCCGAGGACCCAGGACCCAGGACCCAGGACCCAGGATCCAGGACCCAGGACCCATGACCCATGACCCATGACCCAGGACCCATGACCCATGACCCAGGACGCAGGACGCAGGACCCAGGACCCAGGACCCAGGACCCATGACTCAGGAGCCCCGGCCGCAGGCAGAAGTTCTTGGCACCGGGGACGGTAGTTTCACGATGCGAGGTTCCCCACTTGGGTTGGTGAAAGCGCCAGCCCG
>JAEEXV010000214.1 GCA_016287975.1 Lentisphaeria bacterium
CACCGGCGCCGCCGCGGGCGCCGCGGGCCGACTCGCCGCGCAGCCGCACATCACCACCGCCCCCGCCATCAAAACCGCCAACGCATATCGCATCTTTTTTGCATCCTCCTTTGTCTGTCCCAATAACATAACACCCCGCCCGACGCTGAACGGCCACGCCCGCCTTTTTCATCGCACGCGGCATCCGCCCCGCGGCAGGCGCTTTTTCCCGCCGTTTTTGGAAAATCCGCGCGGAGGCAATATCTTATGCGCATGCCGCGGCGCGGACGCGCCGACGGTCGGCCATGATACATCACATTCCCGGGGCATGCCGCCTGGCAAAGGTCGCCGCGGCGCACCATGCCCCAGTGTGAAAGGGAAACCAGGGAATCCACCTCTATGGACAAGCCAGAAAGCAGGAGCCTGAAACTCCTCGTCATCAACCCAGGCTCCACCTCGACCAAGGTGAGCCTCTACGAAAACGAAAAGTCCCTCTTCGAGAAGAGCGTCTTCCACGACGCGCCGGTGCTGCTGAAATACCCGCACGTCAACGACCAGATGCCCTTCCGCTACCAGGTCATCCTCGACATGCTCAAGGACCACGGCGTCGCCCCCGCCGACATCGACGTATTCGTCGGCCGCGGCGGCAGCGCCTACTCCCAGCCAGGCGGCGTGACCAGAATCGACCAGCGCCTCTACGACGACACCGTCGCCGCCGTCGGCGGCAGCGAGCATCCCGCCAAACTCGGCGTCATGCTCGCCTGGCAGTTCGCCCAGGAGTTCGGACGCCGCGCCTTCACCCTCAACCCCACCAATGTCGACGAATACTGCGACTACGCGCGCCTGACTGGCATCAAGGGCGTCTACCGCACCTCCCACTCCCATGTGCTCAACCAGAAGGCCGTCGCCGAATACCACGCCGCCAAGCTCGGACGCCGCTACGAGGAGTGCAACTTCATCGTCGCCCACATCGATGGCGGCATCACCGTCAGCGCCCACGACCACGGCAAGATGGTCGACGGCAACATGGGCGCCGACGGCGAGGGCACCTTCACCCCGACCCGCATCGGCAGCGTCCCCGTCCTCGCCCTGCTCGACTACCTCGAAAACCACACCCTCAAGGAGGCCCGCCTGCTCTGCTCCCGCGCAGGCGGCTTCGTCAGCCTCTTCGGCACCGCCGACTCCGACGCGATCCACCGCCAGGTCGACGCCAACGACCCCAAGGCCACTCTCGTCTGGAACACCATGATCTACCAGCTCTGCAAGCAGATCGGCGAAATGGCCGCCGTCCTCTGCGGAAAGGTCGACGGAATCCTCCTCACTGGCGGCCTCATGCGCTTCCACGACATCATCGACGGAATCCAGAGGCGCTGCGGCTGGATCGCCCCCGTCACCGTCTATCCAGGCGAAATGGAGCAGGACGCCCTCGCCCTCTCCGTCCTCAAGGCGCTGCGCGGCGAGGCGCCCGTCCTGACCTACGCGGGCAGGCCCGTCTGGGAGAACTTCGCTGAAATCGGTCTGTAACCTTCACGGAATAGGAGAACACACCATGGGATTCAAGGAACAGGTCAAGGCGCGCGCGCGCCTCGCCGTCAAGCGCATCGTGCTGCCCGAGGGGGACGAGCCCCGCACCGTGCAGGCCGCCGCCATCCTCGCCGCCGAGAAGATCGCCGAACCCGTGCTGCTGGGCGACCCCGCCCGCATCCAGGCCGTCGCCGCCGAGACCGGCGCGGACATCGCGGGCATCGAGTGCATCGACCCCAAGGCCAGCCCAAAGGCCGCCGAATACGCGAAGACCCTCTATGAACTCCGCAAGGCCAAGGGCGTGACCGAGGAGGCCGCCGCCCAGCTCGTCCTCGACCCGATGTATTTCGGCATCATGATGGTCAAGTGCGGCGACGCGGACGGGCTGGTCTCGGGCGCCGTCCACACGACTGGCGACATGCTGCGCCCCGCCCTGCAGATCATCAAGACGCGCCCTGGCATCAAGGTCGTCTCGTCGAGCTTCCTCATGGACTGCCCGAACAAGGCCCTCGGCCACAACGGCCTGCTCGTCTACTCCGACTGCGTCGTCTGCCCCTGCCCCACCGCCGAGGAACTCGCGCAGATCGCCGTCTCCGCCGCCGAGACCGCCCGCGTCCTCTGCGGCATCGAGGAGCCCAAGGTCGCACTCCTCTCCTTCTCCACCAAGGGCAGCGCCAGGCACGACCTGGTGAACAAGGTCCAGGAGGCCACCCGCCTCGCCCACGAACTCGCCCCCGACCTCGCCCTCGACGGCGAACTCCAGTTCGACGCCGCCATCGTCCCCGAGATCGGCGCCTCCAAGGCCAAGGGCAGCCCCGTCGCGGGACACGCCAACGTCCTCGTCTTCCCCGACCTCCAGGCGGGCAACATCGGCTACAAGATCACCCAGCGCATCGGCGGCGCCGAGGCCTTCGCCGTCCTCCAGGGACTCGCCAAGCCCTGCAACGACCTCTCCCGAGGCTGCTCCGTCGACGACATCGTCACCACCGTCGCCGCCACCGCCCTCCAGGCTCTCATCTGACACGGCGGCCCTCTCGGCTTCGGATGCGGAGGCAGTCATCCTGGGAGCAGCGCGGTCGACTCATGTTTTCAGACAATGTTCTCGAACCCGCCCATGTGCAAAACCATCCTTGACGGCATCTGGCGGTTCGGCTTCCAGGAAGGCGCCTGCGCCGAGCCGCTCTCGATCCCCGCGACCACTGTTGCCGCCGTTCCAGGCTGCTTCGACGCGGGCGAACTCTTCTCCAGGCGCGGTTTCGG
>JAEEXV010000215.1 GCA_016287975.1 Lentisphaeria bacterium
ATCACCGCCGCCCACGCCCTCGGCGTCCCCCACTGGCGCATCCTCCTCAGGCACATCCTCCCCAACGTCCTCCACGTCGTCCTCATCACCACCGTCCTGCGCTTCTCCTCCGAGGTCCTCGCCGAAGCCGTCCTCACCTACCTCGGCATCGGCGTCGGCGCCGACACCATGTCCTGGGGCACCATGATCAACGACGCCCGCTCCGAACTCACCCGATCCCCCGTCATCTGGTGGAAACTCGCCGCCGCATTCACCTTCATGCTCGGACTCGTCCTCCCCGCCAACATCTTCGGGGACGCCGTCCGCGACGCCCTCGACCCACGTCTCCGAACCCAGTGAATTTCTCATGAAAAGCCTCCTGCTCCCGCTTGTCCTCGTTTCCGCCCTGGCCTCCGCCGCGCAAATCATCGTCGCCCCCGACGCGCCGCCAGCCGAACAGACCGCCGCGCGCGAACTCGCCAAATACCTGAATCTCATCTCAGGCGGAAACCCCGCCTTCCGCATCGCCTCCGCCGCCGACGCCAAGGACGGCGGCCCCGTGCTCCACGTCGGGCAAGGCCCCGCCGCCCTGCGCGCCCTCGGCCTCGCCTCCTGGAAGGAACTGCGTCCAGACGAGGTCCTCTACTGCGTCCAGGGCCGCGAGGCCTGGCTCGCGGGCGCCGCCCCGCGCGGCACGCTCTACGCCGTCTACGAATTCCTGGAGCGCGAATACGGGGTGCGCTTCTACACCAGCGAGGACGAACTGGTGCCGCGGCGCGTCCCCTTCCGCCTCCCCAAGTCTGGCACCAGGCACCGCTACGCGCCCCCCTTCCTGCAGCGCTGCCCCGCCTATTTCACGGTCGCGGCCAGTCCCGCCTTCGCCGCAAAACTGCGCTGCAACCACTTCAACGGCCCCAAGGAAGCCGCCTGGGGAGGCAGCGACGAACTCATCGGCTGGTGCCACACGCTCGCCCAGTTCCTGCCCGCGGAGACCTATTTCGCCCGCCATCCGGAATGGTATTCGATGCGCGACGGACGCCGCCAGGGCGGCCCCGTCTTCCAGATGTGCCTCACCAACCGCGCCATGCGACGGGAACTCGTCCGCGTGGTGCGCGAACGCCTCAAGGCCAATCCCGGCAGCCACATCATCTCCGTCTCCCAGAACGACAACTTGAACTGGTGCCAATGCCCTGACTGCGAGGCCTTCGTCCGACGCCACGGCAACCAGACCGACCTCCTGATCGACTGCGTCAACGAGGTCGCCGCCGCCATCGCCCAGGACTTCCCTGAGGTCTTTTGCGAAACCCTCGCCTACCAGTACACCCGCCAGCCCCCCCGCATCGTCCGCCCCCGCCCCAATGTCGCCATACGGTACTGCACCGGCGAGGCCGCCTCCTTCGCACCCATCGACTCCCCCCGCAACGCCGCCCTGGCCCGCGACCTCAAGGCCTGGCGCAAAATCGCCAGCCACATGATGATCTGGAACTATCTGGCCACCTTCGGACGCTACTACATCCCCCATCCCAACTGGGAATGCCTCGACCACGACGTGCGCCTCTTCCGCGACTGCCACGCCATCTCCGTCTTCGAACAGGGCGCCTTCAACCACACTGGACGCGCCGCCGACCTCGCCGACCTGCGCGCCTACGTCGTCGCACGCCTCCTCTGGAACCCCGACCTCTCCGCACAAACACTCATCCAGGAATTCGTGTCCCATCACTACGGCCCCGCCGCCCCCTGCGTGTTCGCCTATCTCGACGGCGTCGCCGACGCCGCACGCCGCCATCCCGACTGTCTGGACAACTGCGGCACCACGACCACCGACAACTGGCTTGACGCCCCCACCCGCGCCCGCCTCTGGGCCGACATGTTCGCGGGCGTCGAGAAATTCGCCCGCGACCCGGTCTACGGACCGCGCCTGGCCATCGCCGCCCTCCCCATCACCATGGACCTCCTCGACCATCCGCACCTGCTGACTCCCCCGCCGGAATCCCGCCTCGCCCCGCTGCGCCGCGCCCAGCCCCTGGAACTCCTCGACTTCTGCGAAAAATACCTGGAACTCGCAGGGGCCTCGCAACTCAACGAAGGCCTGACCCTGAACGCACGCAGTTGGCTGGCCAGCCATCGGGAGCGGTTCGGACGCCCCTCGGGGCCCAACCTACCCTCTGAAGGCCCGCGCCCCCCGGAACTGCCCCCGCGGCAAACGTGGTGGGGCTGGAATGCCGAGACCGTCGGACGCCTCATCTCCCCATCCCCCCGCACCATCGCCCTCGACGCCGATCCCGCCGCCGTCGGCGGCAAGGCGGTCCGCATGCCCGCCATCCATCACGAGTGGTATCTCCAGATGGCACGCCTCCCCGCCGGACGCTACGAACTCTGCCTCACCGTCCGCTGCACCCTCAAGCCAGGCCATCCCGCCCACGGCGACGCCCTCACCTGCGGCAACCACCCCTTCGGCCCCAACCGCGCCGTCTCCGCGGCCGCGCTCGCAGGCCCTGGCTACAAACTCATCCGCCTCGGCCCCAGCGACATCGCCAACGCGGAGTGCATCTATTGCGCCCCCGTCGTCAACCCCAACGTCGAGTCCGTCTGGATCGACCGCCTGATCCTCCTGCCCATCCAATAGCCCCCTCGCCACCCCGACGCCCTCCCAACCCAGGGCCGATTCCCCCGCCCCAGACGCTTTCCAGGGCGTGCCGGCGCGCCTCGCTCATCCCTGGCGAAACCGCCCTCCCAATCGCCTGGCGCTGGCTCCAGCGCGCCGACTTCAAGCCCGATCTCTCCATCGCCGCCAATCCCTCTCGCGATTTCCTCCGTTTTTCTCCAGGAACCGTGGGTTCCGCCCGTGCCTGCGGCACCCGCTGCACCCACTTCTGCATTCGGGTCGCCGCTGCGCGGCCACCCCTCTGAATAGTTCCTCCCATTTTCAGTTTTTTCGTCCTTTTCCCCCGCACAATTCCCTTCACGCATTACTTTATAGGCGAGGGCGGGGTCACCGTCAAACAGGGAGGAAAGAACACCATGGCGATCATCACCATTGCACGAGAACTGGGAGCCTGGGGCGAAAACGCCCGACAGCTCCTCGCCAAACGGCTCAACGCCACCCTCATCGACAAGAACGTCATCGAATCCCGCCTCGACCACCACGGCCTCGACGAGAAACTCCTCCAGCGCTATGACGAGCGCAAGCCAGGATTCTTCTCGTCCTTCTCCGCCGACCAGGACATCTATCTGCTGTTCCTCAAGACCGTGATGCTGGAAGCCGCCGACCAGGGCCCCGCCATCATCCTCGGACGCGGCGGAAACGTCCTGATGGGCGACCTGCCGAACTGCGTCCGCATCCGCCTCGTCGCCCCGCCGCAGGTCCGCATCGCCCGCATCTGCCACGAATACGAGTGCGACGAGGCGACCGCCACCAAGCTGATGCGCAAATGCGACGAGGACCGCGCTAGATTCTGCCACTTCCACTTCAACGCCGCTTGGGCCGACGCCTCCCAGTACGACCTCACCATCAACACGGGAAAACTCTCCGACGAACAGCTCGTCGACCTCATCGCCTCCATCGCCGCGCACGTGACGCCCGAGGCGGAAAGCAAGACCGCGCGCATCGTCAAGAACCGACTCCTCGCCCAGCGCGTCGTCAAGCACATCTTCCTCACCAGGAAACTCTCCCTCGCGTTCCTCGAAGTGACCGCCGACGACAACGGCAAGGTCACCCTCCAGGGCGCCACCTCCACCCCAGGCGTCGCCCGACAGGCGGGGGACGCCGCCCGCGAAGTCGAGGGCGTGACCGATGTCGACAACCACATCCAGGTCGCCATCGAACTCTCCCATGGACACCTCTGATCCAGGCGACTTCCTCCGCCTCCGAGGAAAGCACATCCTCCTCACTGGCATCGCCAACCGCCGCAGCATCGCCGCCGCCGTGCTCGCCGTGCTGCGCGAGGCGGGCGCGAAGCCCGTCTGCGTCTTCAAGGACGCGGCCCTCCTCGAAAAGAACCGCCCCCTCGTCGGCGACGACACCCCCGCCCTCGTCTGCGACGTCGCCGACGAAGCGCAGATGGCGCGACTGCCCGAGGCCGTCGCCGAAACCCTGCCAGGCCCCCTCGACGGCCTCGTCCACTCCATCGCATTCGCCAACTACTCCGAGGGCCTCCGCCCCTTCCACGACATCCCGCGCGCGGACTTCCTGCAGGCCATCGACATCTCCTGCTTCTCGCTGCTGCGCCTCTGCCACCACCTCAAGGACTCCTTCTCGCCCGCGGCCTCCATCGTCACCCTCTCCATCTCCACCACGCGCATGGCCGCCGAAAGCTACGGCTACATGGGGCCAGTCAAGGCCGCCCTCGACTCCAGCGTCGTCTTCCTCGCCAAGTCCCTCACCGCCGCCGTCTCGCCAGATCTGCGCGTCAACGCCGTCGGCGCCAGCCCCCTCAAGACCAGCGCCTCCGCGGGAATCCCAGGGTATGTCGACGCATACCTCTACGCCGAAAAGGCGACCCTGCGCCACCGCGCCCTCGAAACCGCCGAGGCCGCCAATGTTGTGGCATTCCTCCTCTCGCCGCGCTCCAGCGGCATCAACGCCCAGACCGTCACCGTAGACTGCGGCATGGCCTGCAACTACTTCGACGACCAACTCATCCATCCCAAGCCATGACTCTCCCCACCCTCGACGAAATCCGGTCGCTCTACCGCGACTACATGCTCCACACCTATAACTTCGAGATGCCCGTCATCGTCCGCGGTTCAGGCTCCTACGTCTGGGATCTCGAAGGCAAACGCTATCTCGACTTCACCACCGGCATCAGCGTCTGCAGCCTCGGGCACTGCCCGCCACGCGTCGTCCGCGCCATCTCCGAACAGGCCGCCACCCTCATGCACTGCAGCAACGTCTTCTGCAACGCCAACGGCCCCCGCCTCGCCAAGAAACTCTCCGACGCCTCCTTCGGCGGCAAGATCTTCTTCGCGAACTCAGGTGCCGAGGCCAACGAGGGCATGATCAAGGCCGCGCGGCTCTGGGGCAACGCCCACGGCGGACGCAACGAAGTCATCGCATTCAACCAGTCCTTCCACGGCCGCACCCTCGCCACCCTCGCCGCCACGGGACAGCCCGTCTTCCGCGAAGGCATGGAGCCCGAGGTCCCAGGCTTCCGCTACGCCACCTACAACGACCTGGCCTCCGTCAAGGCCGCCGTCACCGACCGCACCTGCGCCGTGATCGTCGAGCCCGTCCAGGGCGAAGGCGGCGTCTTCCCCGCCACCCCCGAATTCATCGCGGGGCTGCGCCGCCTCTGCGACGAAAAGGGCTTCCTGCTCCTCCTCGACGAGGTCCAGACCGGCATGGGCCGCACCGCCAGACTCTTCGCCTACCAGCACTACGGCATCCAGCCCGACGCCCTCTCCACCGCAAAGGCCATCGGCAACGGCATCCCCCTCGCCGCCTTCGAACTCACCCAGCCGCTTGCCGAACTCTTCAAGCCTGGCATCACCCACGGCTCCACCTTCGGCGGAAACCCCCTCTCCACCGCCGCAGGACTCGCCGTCATGGAGACCTTCGAACAGGACCACGTCCTCGAAAACGCCGTCTCCATCGCCGCATACCTCCGCACCCACCTTGATCGCCTCCGCGAAACCCACCCCGCCATCCAGGACATCCGCGGCCTCGGCCTCCTCATCGGAATCCAGCTCGGGGACTGCCTCGCCGACGCCGTCAAGACCTGCCGCGAACAAGGCCTCCTCGTCCTCACCGCGGGCAAGGGCGTCATGCGCCTCCTGCCCGCCCTCACCGCCTCCCCCGCCGAAGTCGACGAGGCCATCGCCATCCTCGACCGCGCCATCCCAAAAGCCTGAGGCTCCGACACTTCGCATCTATCATGGAAATCTCCTCCAACATCAACGGCACCACGCTCACCGTCGTCCTCTCCGGGCGCCTGGACACCACTTCCGCCCCCGAACTCTCCGACTACCTCACCGCCCATCGGCAGGACGCCTCCGCCCTGATCCTGGACTTCGAGGGGATCGACTACGTCTCCTCCGCAGGGCTGCGAGTCATCCTCGCCACGCGAAAGAGCCTCCCGCAGCCAGGCGCATTCAAACTCATCCATGTCTCCGCAGAAGTCATGGAGGTCTTTGAAATGACCGGCTTCGCCGACATCCTCGACATCGAAACCGCGTGACCGCCATGCCTGCCATCTCCAGGCAACTCAACCTCGACGCCACCCAGGACTCCTGGCCCAGGGCCGAGGCATTCCTCGACGACGCGCTCCAGGCCTGCCCTGGTCTCCCCCCGAAGACCGCGCGCCAGTTCACCCTCGCCGCAGAAGAGGCATACGTCAACGTCGTCAATTATGCATACGCAGAAACCGCCCCGGGCTCCGTCGCCCTCAGCTTCGACTGCGACCAGGCGGCAAGGGCGCTCCATCTCGCCATCGAGGACCACGGCATCCCCTACAACCCCCTCGACCGCCCGGACCCCGACCTCCATCTGGACGCCGACCAGCGCCCCATCGGCGGGCTCGGAATCTTCCTCGTCCGCCAACTGATGGACAGGGTCGAATACTCCCGACGCGACGACACCAACCGCCTCGAATTCTGGAAGAACTTCTGAATCCATGGGGGCCAAATTCGACATCTTCCGCACCTGGCTGAAAAAATCCTGGCGTCTGCTCAAATGGACGCTGCTGATCCTCCTTGTGCTGGTCGTCGCCATCGACCTCTGGCTCAGTTTCCTCAAATATCCCAAATGGCTGCGGGACGCCATCGGCCGCAAACTCGCCCCCCCTGGCGGCGAAGTGCAGATTGGACGCATGAGAGGCGGACTCTTCACCGACATCCGCTGCTCCAATATCCGCGTCGTCTATCCCACCGAGGTCGGCAATCTCCATGTCAACATCGACGAACTCAACCTCGACCTGGCCTGGCTCCCGACTCTCACGGGCTACCCCGAATTCGATTCCTTCTCCGTCCGAAATGTCACCGCCGAACTAAGGCTGCCAGACGGGGAAAGCCTCCAGGCCGCCCCAGTCGCCGCCAATCCCCTCCGCGTCCACGGCGCCAATATCGCCGCCCACGTCTCCGAAAGCGAGGCCCTCGAAGGCACCTACACCTTCACCTTCCATGACGTGACCGTGCATGGCCGCCTCGTCTTCCAGCATGGCGACGACCTCCTGCCCATGCTCATCGAACTCCCCGTCCCCACCGAGCCGCCCCCCATCGATCCAGCCCTCTGTGCAAAGTTCCGCAAAACCCAGCAGGAACTCGCCAACTTCTCCCTCGGCGCCAACGACACCTTCATCCACGCCGACCTCAACGGCGACATCCTGAACGCAGAGCGCATCCGCGCCAGCGGCGACTTCGGAATGTCCCTCGGAATCCTCTCCCACGTCATCATCCCAAAGGCGCGGGGACGCTTTGAATGCACCCTCCAGCATCTGAAACTCCAGGATCTCCAACTCTTCCTCTCCTTCACCGAACTCATCCGAGGCGACGCCGTCATCGACATCGACCGCAAAGTCTGTTCCGCTCAAATCGAAGGCTCCATCTCCCCCTACACCGTCCTGGGACTCGCCGACCAGCCCACATCCGCACTGCCCCCCTGGATAGCCATCAACAACCCCGTCCGATTCCACGCCGTCCTCCCCGAAACCCCGTTGGACATGACGCAGGCCCTGCCGACTCTTGACTTCTCCTGCGACAACATCCACCTCGGCCCCGTCCCCATCCGCCATACCAGCGGTAAACTCCACTATGATGCCGCGCGCAAGGAACTCCGCCTCCGCGACCTCCTCCTCGCATTCGACTATCTGGAGCGCCGCACCATCACGGGCAGCGCCGCCTTGGACCTCGGCAAAAACCTCCTCTCCGCCGACCTCGACGGCACCCTCGATCTGCCAAATCTCCTCGACCAGTTCGGGGTCTCCGCCAGCACGGTATTGCTGCTGAACGACTTCAACCGCCTTGCCTTCCATCTCTCCCTCGCCCCGTCCCCACTCGACTATCGCCTCTGGAAACTCGGCGGGCGCTTCCAACTGCCCCCCTGGCGCCTCCACGCCACACGCTTCGGCGCCACCACCGCCGACTTCTCCATCGACCATTGCCGACTCCATTTGACCTCCCTCGCCACCTCCCTCGACGCCACCGCCCCGAACCGCCTTGAGGCCACCGCCGACACCGACCTCAACACCCTCCTCTCCCCCCAGGAGACCAGCACCATCCAGTTCACCACCCGCATCACCAGCGGCGCCCCCGCGCCCGTCCAGGCGCTCGACGCCACTGGAAAACTCCTCCTGAACCTCAAGAACGACACCATCGCCCTCCCCGCCCTCTCGGGAACCTGCCACCCCGAGGCGCTCAACGCACTACTCCAGAAGCCTCTCGGCCTCGACGACGACTCCCCGCTCGCCTGGATCCGCTGCCGCACCGCAACCCCTGGACGCTTCACCCTCGAAGCCCCGCCCGTCTCCTTCGACAACCTGGGCGCATTCATCCTCGACGGCCACGCCATCCTCCCCGACGGCGACTTCCTCGCCGTCCCATTCGACCAGCTGGAGGCCACCCTCCGCATCGACCAGAACTCCCTTGACTTCCAGCGTCTCTCCGGGAACTCCCCCAAGGTCCGCTTCCAGATGGGCCTCCGCGTCGAATTCACCCCGCTGCTCGTGAAAATCTCCCAGCTCGACTACCTCGGAGACCCCGCCATCATCGAGCCGTTCCTCTTCTCCGACGCCGCCAAGGAGATCTACCGCGAACTGTGGACCAAAGTCGCCTGGGCCCCCGAAAAGCCGCCCCATTTCCTCTTCCCCGAGCTCCTCTTCCAGAGCGCCCCCGACCTCGGCGGCTGGAAGTTCCTCCTCAAAGGCACTGGCGAGGCGCAGGACGTCACTTACGCAGGGATGACCTTCTCCAAGGCGCACTGCCGCCTCAATCTCGACCTGCCCGACAAAGGCCTCCAGCTCACCGACCTGGCCCTCGCCACCAAGGGCCAGCCCCCCCTCGTCGGCGACGTCACCCTCCAGTTCGGCGACATCCTCTCAGGAACCTTCCACGCCGCCTTCCCCGAAGGGCAACTCGACCTCCTCGGGCTGCTCCGAAGCGCCGTCCCCGACCTCGTCCCCCTGCTCGACGGCCTCGTGCTCGCCCCCGACACCCACTTCCAATGCCAGGGCAGCTTCTCCACCGGCACTACCCCCCGCATCCGCCTCTCCGCCACCGTGGAGACCCCGCGCCTGCAGCACTACGGCATCGAATGCACCAACCTCAAGGGCAACTGGAACGCCACCGAACACTCCATCCACTGGAACATCCCGAACGCCGCCTTCTACGGCGGAACCATCACCTCCACTGGCACCCACGACTTCCAGACCAACCACACCCGCACCCTCGCCATCGCCAAAAACGTCCCCCTCGCCGAAATCGCCCGCGCCGCCAACCTCTATCTCGACGGCGAAAAGACCGCCCCCGAGGGCTCCACCCCGCTCCCCGCAGGACAACTCGACTGCGACCTCCGCCTGGACCTCTACCAGAACTGGGCCGACACGCCGATCTATCTCGAAGGACACGGGCAGATCAACATCCATGACGCCGACCTCTGGCGAGTCCCACACCTCACCACCCTCGGACAAATGCTCTCCATCGGAAACTTCAGCTTCTTCTCCAAGGACAAGATCAGCAACCTCGGCCGAATCTCCCGCCTCCACGCCGAACTCGAATTCCTCGGCGACCGAATCCTCTTCCCCCGCATCGCCACCAACGGCACCATCATCGCACTCTATGGACAAGGCGAATACAATCTCTCCAAAAACCTCCTCCAGTTCCTCGTTTCAGGCGAATTCCTCCAGAGCGCCAGCATCATCTCATGGCTCTTCAAGCCCATCTCATGGGCATTCGAGGCCGAAATCACCGGCTCCCCCACCCAATACCAGTGGACGCTCCACACCTTCCTCAACAAGTTGTTCGGCACTGGCGGAAACGTCCTCAAGGACACCGACCCCGCGCCGCCTCCGAAAACACCCGCCGCCCCCGCCGCGGCGCCGCCTCCAAAAGCCCCGCAGAAACGCAGATCCGCCAACCGAAACCGCAACCGATAGCCCTGTACCCCAGCCCCGACAGCCCATCCCCCCTTGCACGCACCGTTTCCGCCATTATAGTACAGCACCAGGCTGACCTCAGCCACCTGTTTCGTTTGTTCCCCACCTCAACCAAGGATTCCATCATGAAGTTCCTGAAAGTCCTCTCCCTCTTCGCCGCCGCCTTCTTCCTCTTCACCGCCTGCTCCAACGAGGAGGCAAAGAGCGATTCCGCCGCAACCAATACCGACAAGAAGGAAAAGGCCGATGCCAAGCCCGTCAAAGCCCCCGTCCTGGTCATGGCCACCAACGCCGAGTTCCCGCCCTACGAATTCAAAGACAAAGGCACCATCGTCGGACTCGATGTCGACATTATGCAGGCCGTCTGCAAGAAAATCAACCGCACCCTCAAGATCGAGGACATGAAGTTCGACTCCATCATCCCCGCTGTCGTCGCCGGCAAAGCCCACGCTGGCGTCGCCGGCATGACTGTCAAGGAAGAACGCAAGCAACATGTCGACTTCACCGACACCTACGTCCGCGCCTTCCAGGTCATCATCGTTCGCCCGAATTCCCCCATCAAGGATGCTGACGGTCTGAAGGGCAAGAAGATCGGCGTCCAGCAGGGTACCACTGGCGACACCCTCTGCCAGGATTACGTGAAGGAAGGCTCCAAGGTCGAACGCTATGCCAGCGGCGCCGAGGCGGTCCTCGCCCTCAGAAACGGCAAAATCGACGCCGTCGTCATCGACAACGAGCCTGCCAAGGCCTATCTGAAGAAGAACGAAGGCTCCATCGTCGTCCTGGACAAGCCCCTCTCCGACGAAGAATACGCCATCGCCGTCAAGAAGGGCAACAAGGAACTCCTCGACCAGATCAACGGCGCCCTGCGCGAACTCAAGGCCTCTGGCGAACTTGACAAGATCAAGGCCAAATACATCGCCCAATAGCCCGTCTTGACGCATCCTTTCCAGGCCGCGCGCCGCGCGGCCTGGATCCACTCTACGCAGGGCCACCACTGTGAATCCATATCCACTGCTTGCCGACGCGGCACCTCTCGCCGCCGAACCAGGCCTCCTCGATGCGACGGAAGCCACCCCTGGCTTCCTCCAGGTTCTCAAGGAATCCTTCTACACCGACTTCATCGTCGACGATCGTTGGAAGTATCTTGCCAACGGCTTCCTGACCACCCTTGAAATCACCTTCGGCGCCCTTGCCGTCGGCCTTGTCCTGGGCTTCCTCATCGCCATCATCCGCGCCACCTACGACAAGACGGGGCGCTGGAAGATCGCCAACGCCCTCTGCCAACTCTATCTCACCATCATCCGCGGCACCCCCGCCGTGCTGCAACTGCTGATTATCTATTTCGTTGTCTTCGCCTCCGTCGACATCCCCAAACTCATTGTCGCCATCCTGGCATTCGGCATCAACTCAGGCGCCTACACCGCGGAGATCTTCCGCGCAGGCATCATGTCCATCCCGCGCGGGCAGTTCGAAGCCGCCAGCAGCCTCGGCCTCAACTACCGCCAGACGATGATCTCCATCATCATGCCGCAGGCCTTCAAGACCGTCCTCCCCGCCCTCGTCAACGAATTCATCACCCTCCTCAAGGAGACCTCCATCGCCGGCTACATCGCCATGGAAGACCTCACCAAGGGCGGCGACATCATCCGCAGCATCACCTACGATCCATATCTCCCCCTCCTCGCCGTCGCCGCCATCTACCTTATCTGCGTCTGCCTCATCAGCTATAGCGTCGGAAAACTTGAAAAATACCTGAAGCGCAATGAGTAACTCTTCTACCAACGAACCCCGGAAGCCGATTCTGCGCGCCGTCGACGTCGTCAAGCAATATCCGAACATCCGCGCGCTGGACGGCATCTCGAACGCCATCTACCCCGGCGAGGTCGTCTGCATCATCGGCCCCTCAGGCTCCGGCAAAAGCACCTTCCTGCGCAGCCTGAACCTCCTCGAAGTCCCGACCTCGGGCGAGGTCTGGTTCCACGACACGCAGCTCAACGCGCCAGGCACCAACATCAACCTCATCCGACGCCGCATCGGCATGGTCTTCCAGCACTTTGAGCTCTTCCCGCACCTGACCGTCCGCCAGAACATCACCCTCGCCCCCGTCAAACTCGGCCTCAAGAGCCAGGCCGAAGCCGACGAGACCGCCATGCAGCTCCTCCAGCGCATCAGCCTCCCCGACAAGGCCGACGTCTATCCCGCCCAGCTCTCCGGCGGCCAGAAGCAGCGCATCGCCATCGTCCGCTCCCTCGCCATGAACCCCGAGGTGCTCCTCTTCGACGAACCCACCAGCGCCCTCGACCCCGAAATGGTCGGCGAGGTCCTGAACGTCATGAAGGAACTCGC
>JAEEXV010000216.1 GCA_016287975.1 Lentisphaeria bacterium
CGCCGGGTGAATGCGGCGCCAGTCATTCCGGCGGGCAAGCCCGCCGGCACACGCCGGGTGAATGCGGCGCCTGGCAAATCCGGAAAGGCAGGGCGGCGCATCTGCGGGGGGGGGATTCCGGCGGGCAAGCCCGCCGGCACACGCCGGGTAAATGCGGGGGCCGGAAGATCCGGAAAGGCGGGGCGGCGCATCTGCGGGGGCATTCCGGCGGGCAAGCCCGCCAGCACATGCCGGGTAAATGCGGTGCCTGGAAAATCCGGAAAATCCGGAAAGGCCGGAAAATCCGGAAGATCTGGAAGATCCGGAAGATCCGGAAGATCCGGAAGATCCGGATAGGCCGGAAGATGCGGGATGTCCGGAGGCCTTTGTTGTGTAGTGTTGGGAATCGATGAGCGAAGAAGCGAACGACAATCTGGAAGGCTCGGCGGCAGTGCCGGAGTCTGCGACGGACGACGCGCTGCGGGAGTTGATGCAGCGCAACTACATGGAGTGGGCGTCGTACGTCGTGCGGGACCGCGCGATCCCTGCGCTGGAGGACGGGCTGAAGCCGGTGCAGCGCCGCATTCTGCACACGTTGTTCACGATGGACGACGGGCGGATGCACAAGGTCAACAACGTGGTCGGGGCGGTGATGCCGTTCCATCCGCACGGGGACGCGAGCATCTACGAGGCATTGATCGTGCTGGCGAACAAGGGGGTGGTCAAGGACGGTACGACCAGCTTCTTCATCGACCGCGGCGGGAGCTACGGCAACATCATCATCGGTGCGCCTGCGGCGGCGGGGCGCTACATCGAGTGCCGCCTGAGCAAATTCGGGCGGGAGGTGCTGTTCAATCCAGAGATCACGGACTACGTGCCGACCTATGACGGGCGCGCCCAGGAGCCTGTTCGGCTGCCCGCCAAGGTGCCAGTGCTGCTGATGCTGGGCTCGACGGGCATCGCCGCGGGCATGGCCCCGCACATCTTCCCGCACAACTTCGCGGAACTGCTGCAGGCGGAGATCGCGATTCTCAAGGGCGAGCCGTTCCAGGTGCTGCCAGACTACATCACGGGCGGACTCATGGACGCCTCCGAATACGACGACGGGCGCGGCTTCATCCAGGTGCGCGCGCGCCTGGAGAACGAAAACGACAAGAAAATCGTGATCACCGAGGTGCCCGCGGAGACGACGACGGAGGCGTTGATCGCCTCCATCGAGAATGCCGCGCGCAACGGCAAGATCAAGATCTCGGGAATCACGGATCTGACCTCGGAGACCGCGCGCATCGAGATCTCGCTGCCGCGCGGCGTCTATGCGGAGGAGACCATCCAGGGGCTGTACGCCTACACCAGGTGCGAGCAGAAACTCTACTCGTCGCTGCTGGTCATCGACGGGCGGCTCCCCGTGGAGATGAGCGTCAGCGACGTCCTGCGCGCCAATGTGAAGAAGTTGCAGGAGTACCTGCGGCGGGAACTGGAACTGGCGCTTTTCCACCAGACCGAGCTCCTGCATACGCGCACGCTGGAGCGGATCTTCATCGAGGAGCGCATCTACAAGCGCATCGAGAAGGCGCCGACGATGGAGAAGATCGTGGCGACGGTGCGGGCGGGGTTGAAGCCCTTCCGGGCGGAGTTGCAGCGCGACGTGAGCGACGAGGACATCCAGCATCTGCTGGCGATTCCGATCCGTCGCATCTCGCTCTTCGACATCCAGAAGAATCAGCAGGAGCTGGACCGCATCCGCGGCGAGATCGAAAAATACAAGGGGCTGCTGGCGCACCAGGTCGAGTACGCCATCGACTATCTGCAGGGCCTCTACGACCGCTATGGGGCGCTCTATCCGAGGCGCACGGAGATCACCAGCTTCACGGCGGTGGACAGGCGGGAGATCGCGCGGCGGGATTTGAAGGTGTGGCACGATCGGGTGGGCGGCTTCATCGGGACGCGGGTCAAGCCCTCGAACAAGAACGACTCCGCGCTGGAGTGCACCGAGTTCGATCGGCTGCTGGTGCTGCGGACCGACGGCACCTGCGTGGTGATGGCGGTCGAGGAGAAGAGCTACGTCGGCCAGGCCAAGTATGTCTTCCTGTACAACAAGGACCAGGTCTTTTCGGTGCTCTACCACGACAAGAAGGCGGGGACGTGGTACGCCAAGCGCTTCCAGATTGAATCGTATATCCTCGGCAAGGAGTACCATGTCGCGCCGGAGGGCTGCCAGATCGACGCCCTCTACACGGAGCCCACGGCGGTCGAACTGGAGCTGCCAGTCAACCGTCGGCGCTCGTTCAACAGCATCAAGGTGGACTTCGAGCGGCTGCCGCTGCGTTCGCGCGAGGCGCGCGGCTTCAAACTCACCAGCCTCCAGGTGCTCGGCTTCAAGACCATCGACCGCTCCGAGGTGCCGCCCGACGATCCCCCCGAGGCGGAAGCCGCGCCGCCTGCGCCGCCCGCTTCGGGCGATGGCGCTGGCGGCGGGAATGGCCCAGGGGAGCGGCCGAAGGGCGAGCCGCTGCATCAGCCGAATCTGCCGTTCTTCCTGTAGCGGCGGGCGTTCTGAATGGGAGTGCGCGATATGGCGGATGCGTTGCGCCGTAAGAAGACGCTGATCCTCCTGATGGGGGTGGCGCTCTATTTCCTGACCAGCATGTCGAAGGTGATGGTGCCTGGCACCATCTTCGACGACCTGCTGCGGCGCGGGCTGGACGCGCGCCAGATCGCGCGGCTGGGCGCCTTCTACATGTATGCGTATGCCGCGAGCCAGTTGCTGCTGGGGATCTTCTCCGACCGCTATGGCGGGGTGCGGCTCCTGCTCTGGGGCGGCGGCAGTTTCGCGCTGGGGCTGCTGGGCTTCCCGTACGCCCCGAATCTCGCGCTGATGCTCGTGTGCCGCGTCATGACGGGCTTCGGCGCGGGCATCGTCTTCCTGGGGGTGGCGAAACTGCTGGACGACCTCTTCCCTGAGAGTTATGCCCTTGCGATGGGGCTCATCATGGTCGTCGCGAGCTGCGGCCCCGTGTGCGGGACGCTGCCGACGGTGGTGCTGGTGCGCCGCATCGGCTGGCAGGCGGCGATGGCGCTGCCTGGCGTGCTGGCGGTCGCGGCGATGGCGGGGATCGTGGCGCGGATGCGGGGGACGCTGAAGCCCGCGGTGCCCGGGAACGCCTTCCGCGCGCTGGGGGCGCTGACGCGGAGCCGTCGGATGTGGATGCTGTGCCTGGCCAGTTCGATCGTCTTCGGCTGCTACTATATGCTGGTCGCGCAGATTGGGCAGAAGTGCCTCTCCGACTGCTGCGGCATGGGTGCCAAGGCCGCCTCGACCTGCATCATGTGCCTGACCATCCTGGTGGCGGCCAACAACCTCACCTGCAACTGGCTGCTGCGGCTGTTCGGGCAGCGCCGCAAGCCAGTGGCGGGCATCGGGCTGGCGCTGCTGCTGACGGGGGCGCTGACGGGGTGGCTGGCCTTCCGCTCCGCGCATCCGCATCCCGTGGCGGTGGTGGCGGCGTTCGCCTGCATCGCCTTCCCCGCGGGGTTCTTCCCGCTCTTCGCGGCCATCGCGAAGGAACTGAATTCGCCTGAGCAGGTCGGGCTGTCGGTCGCCTATCTGAACTTCCTGGCGTTTGTCTTCATCGCCGCCTTCCAGAACATCGCGGGGCACATCCTGCACGGCGTCGCACCTGTGGATGGCGCGTATCCGCCTAATGCGTATCTGCGGATCTTCGGGTTCACCCTGGCGGCGGCCGTCGCCGCCGCCGCCGCGTCCTTCGGCTTCCGCGAGACGGGACGGCGAATCCGGGTGCATCGCGGGCATGGTTGAGCAACTGGGGCTGCCCCAGAATGACATGGAGCATATATGTCGATCTCCAAACAAAGGGACGAGCATGGCGGCGCCCAGGATTTGAGCCAGGGGGCGCTATTGCCGCAGATTGTCCGCTTCGCGGTGCCGCTCTTCAGCTCGATGGTGCTGCAGTTGACCTTTCATGCGGCGGATGTCATCGTGGTCGGGCGCTATGCCTCGGCAACGGCGATGGGGGCGGTGGGGTCGACGTCGGCGGTGATGCTGCTCTTCATCAATGTGCTGCTGGGGCTTTCGACGGGGGCGTCGGTGATCACGGCGCAGGCGTATGGCGCCAAGGATGAACGGCGCCTCCGGAGCGTCATCCACACGGCGGTGCTCCTGGCGGTTGTCGGCGGGATGCTCATGGGGGCGGTCGGCATTTGGCTGACCCCGCAGATGCTCGCCCTGATGAAGTCCCCTGCGTCGATCGTCGGCAAGGCGACCCTATACATGCGCCTGTGTCTTCTGGGCACGCCATGCCAGCTGCTCTACAACTTCGGCAGCGGCATTATGCGTTCGCTGGGGGACACGAAGCGCCCGATGTACTACCTCACGGCGGCGGGCATGGTGAATGTAGTGCTGAACCTGCTGCTGGTCATTGTCTTCCGGCTGGATGTCGCGGGGGTGGCGATCGCGACGGTCGCCTCGCACGCGCTTTCATCGCTGCTGGTGGTCGCCGCACTGCGCCGCAACGCGGAGCCGGTGCGGCTGTATTTGAGCCGGCTTCGCATCCATCCGAAGATGCTGCTTCAGATTCTGCGCATCGGGCTGCCGTCCGGCTTCCAGGGGAGTTTCTTCACGCTGTCGAACGTGGTGATCCAGACCTTCGTCAACTCGCTGGGCGAAGTGGCCGTGGCTGGGAATTCGGCGGTCCAGAGCATGGAAGGGCTGCCCTATATCGGATCGTTCTGCTTCTTCCATGCGGCGCTTACCTTCGTGGGGCAGAACTACGGGGCGCGGAACTATGCCCGCATCCGCCGCAGTATCGCGCACTGCCTGTGGCTTGGCGTCGCGACCTGCTTCACCATCGGCATGACCTTCTTCCTGTGCGGACGGCAGCTGCTCTCGATCTACACCTCGGATCCCGAGGTCATCCGCTTCGGGATGCAGCGCATGGCGCTGCTCTACACGGCCTATTGGATCTGCAGCATGATGGACACTGTGAGCGGGGCGCTTCGCGGCCTGGGCTATTCGGTCGTTCCATCCGTCATCATCCTTTTCTTCGTGTGCGGTCTACGCATCGGCTGGTGCATGACGGTCTTCCGGCACTATCGTACGCTCTCCTCCATCATGTGCTCCTATCCGCTCTCATGGTTTCTGGCCACCCTCGTCAATGGCGTCTTCCTGGCCTGGCTTCTGCGGCGGCGCATCGCCGCGGAACTGGTCGGGGGCAGTCAGGCGAGCGGCTGAGCGGGCTCCCGCGCCGTCTGCGGATCGGGCACGAGGGCGCCGTGTTCGCGCAGCAGTCGGCGCAGGTCGGCGAGGGGGACGTCGCGAGAGGGGCATCCCAGGCGGCAGGCGAGGGCGGCGGCGGCGCCTGTGGCCTGGCCCATCCCCATGCAGGAGACCTCGACGCGGAGGCCCGAGTGGGCGGCCTGGTCGGAGGAGATGGTGCGCCCCGCCACGAGGATGCGGTCGAGGCCTCGGGGCAGCAGCGCGCCGAGCGGGATGGAGGGCCAGACGCCCTCGGGGATGAACTTCCGCTCGACGCCCATCTCGTGGTGGCGGTCGACGAAATAGTATGTCCAGGCGACGGCGTCGTCGTACATTTTGCCCGTGAGGTAGTCCTCCTCGGTGATGGTGCGGTCGCCGACGATGCGCCAGCTTTCGCGCACGCCGGTCATGGGGGCGACCCGGTCGATGGTGCATTTTTCGAGGCCTGGCTGGCGGCGGAGGAAGCGGAGCATGGCGAGCAGGCGCTGGCGGCCCGCGATGTTGGCGGCGGTGCGGGAGGCGGCATCGCCGTCGTCGGCGTTGAAGAGATGCTGGCGGTTGGCGCCGCCCGCGCCCTTCAGGTAATTGATGAAGGGCTGGTCGGCGTAGCAGAAGTCGCCTAGCTTGAGTTCGCCAGAGGCGAGGGCGGCCTGGTAGGCGCGTTCGAGCTGGTCGGCGTCGAGCGCCTCGGCATTGTATCCAGTGAGATGGAATTCGAGGGTTCCTGGCTGGCGGCGGTCCCCCTTGACGCATTCGCCGCCCGCGAGGCGCACGGCGGAGGCGGTGCCAGTGCAGTCGATGACCTCGCGCGCCGCGATGCGGCGGAGGAGCCCGTCGGCGGCGACTTCGGCCAGCCAGCCGTCCTGGGCGGGCTGGAGGTCGAGCAGCATTTCCTGGTAGTGCAGTTCGACGCCCGCCTTCAGGCAGGCTTCCTCGGCGACGAGCGGAAAGACACGGTGGTCGGCGAGGACGCCGCGCCCTGGGCGCGTCGGCGGGATGATGGTGAGGTCTGGCATGGGCCAGTCCGAGAGCCCTATCGTCTCCTTCACCAGTTCCCAGCCGATGCCCGCGACGACCTGGCGCCCGCGCGCGAAAAAGAACTGCGGGGAACTGACCAGCGCCATGGTCATGGTGCCGCCCAGCACGGGGTTCATCTCGATCAAAGTGGTGCGGGCGCCCGCGCGCGCCGCCTGGATCGCGGCAATGATGCCTGCGGTGCCGCCGCCGATGACGAGGCAGTCGCAGGATTGCTCGATGGTTCGCTTCATGGGCAGATCTCTCCTCGGGGAAAATGCTGTGCAACGGGCACAATATATAGCGGGAATTTCGCTCGGACGATGGACGGGGGACTTTGGATCGGGGGGGCAGGGACGTCGGACGATGGACTTTGGACCGGACGTTGGACAAGGGACTTTGGATCGGGTGGCGGTGGGGACGTTGGACGAAGGACGCTGGACGGGGGACTTTGGACCGGGCAGCGGGGGGGACGTTGGACGATGGACTTTGGACCGGACGTTGGACAAGGGACTTTGGACCGGGCGGCGGCGAGGACGCCGGACGATGGACCGAACGTTAGATACTTCGCGGGAAGATTTTCATGGATGGCAATGGCAAGATTGTGATAGGTGATTAGATTATAGCGTTTCCTAAAAGCACAACTCTGGCGTGCCGCCGATGGTTCCATCTCCCATTTGTGAATATGATTTTCGCTGACACGACATCCAAAGCCAGCCAGCCAGCCAGCCAGCCAGCCAGCCAGCCAGCCAGCCAGCCAGCCAGCCAGCCAGCCAGCCAG
>JAEEXV010000217.1 GCA_016287975.1 Lentisphaeria bacterium
CGCGGGGTGGCTCCGTCCCCCCCGCCGTCGTGTGCCGCCGGCGAAAGCCGGCGGGCCAGGCCCCGCCGAGCCAGACCGTAGTGTGCCGCCGGCGAAAAGCCGGCGGGCCAGGCTCCCTCGTGCGCGGGGTGGCTCCGCCCCCCCGTCGTGTGCCGCCGTTCGGCGGGCCAATCGCGCAGGATTATATTATAGCCGTCAGACAGTTCGAAATCCATCCTGTCTTGGCGGCGTTTCGCCGTCTGCATAAACAAAACTAGGGGAACTATCATCATGAGCAGAAGCAAGAAGGAGCTGGCAGAGATCGCCCAGCTCGGCAGCCCGAGTACGCACTACGGTTTCGACTACAACCCGAAACTGCTGGAGCGCTTTTCCAACCAGCATCCCGATTCGGACTACCTGGTGATGCTGAACTGCCCTGAGTTCACCACGCTCTGCCCCAAGACCGGCCAGCCCGACTTCGCCGAAATCCGCATCGCCTACATCCCCGACCAGTTTCTGGTCGAGTCCAAGTCCCTGAAACTCTATCTCTTCAGTTTCCGCAACCACGGGGACTTCCACGAGGACTGCTGCAACATCATCCGCAAGGATTTGACCGCCCTCCTCGATCCGCGCTACATCGAGGTCACGGGCATCTTCACCCCGCGCGGCGGCATCTCCATCTACCCGTTCGCCAACTACGCCAAGCCCGACGGCGGCTATGAGGAATACGCGAAGTCGCGCCTCTTCGCCGCCATCGACCGACGTGCGTGGAAGTAGCCGCCATGGCCAGAAAGGCACTTGTCCTGGCCAGCGGCGGCATCGACTCCACCACCTGCCTCGCCCTCGCCGTCACCGAACTCGGCGCGGAAAACGTCGCCGCCCTCTCGATCTTCTACGGGCAGCGCCACCGCGTGGAACTCCGCGCCGCACGCGCGGTCGCGGACTACTACGGCGTGCGCCGATATGAGTTCGACCTCTCCCCCGTCATGCAGTTCTCCAACTGCGCGCTGCTGGATGGCTCCACGCAGGCCATCAGCCACTCCACCTACGGCGAACAGGTCGCCGAAAACGGCTGCAGGGTCGCCACCTACGTCCCTTTCCGCAACGGCCTGATGCTCTCCGCCGCCGCCAGCCTCGCCGCCAGCATCTTCGACCACGACGACTGCGACCTCTATCTCGGCGCGCACGCGGACGACGCCGCGGGAAACGCCTACGCCGACTGCAGCGTCCCCTTCCTGGAGCACCTCGGCCAGGCCATCGCCATCGGCACCTACGACGCCATCCACTTGAACGCGCCCTTCGCAAAATGCAACAAGGCCGCCGTCGTCGCCCGCGGCCTCGAACTGCGCGCCCCCTACCACCTGACCTGGAGCTGCTACGAGGGCGGCGACCGCCCCTGCGGCGAATGCGCCACCTGCCGCGACCGCGCCGCCGCTTTCGCCGCCAACGGCATCCCCGACCCAGCCTTCCACGCACCCTCATGAAAAAGACCAACGGCAATCTCATCCTGCTCAACACGCTCTTCACGACCGCCCTGGTGGTCGCCAATGTCGTCACCGCAAAACTCTTCCAGACAGGCGCCACCCTCTTCGGCGTCGACGTGGTGCTGCCTGGCGCCGCCGTCTGCATCGCCTGCACCTTCCTCATCACGGACGTCATCGGGGAAATCTGGGGACGCGCCGAGGCATCCAAGACCGTCCTCTACGGCTTCATCTCCCAGCTCTTCGCCTCCCTGCTCATCCTTTTCACGGAAAAACTCCCTGCCGCCGACCCCGCCATGCAGGAGGCCTACTCGAAACTGCTGGGCCAGAACCTCCTCTTCGTCGGCGCCAGCCTATTCTCCTACTTTGTGTCGCAACTGTGGGATGTCTGGGTCTTCCACCGCATCCGCGACTGGTACCTCCAGAAACGGGGCGGCTCCGCCGCCGCCCGCTGGATCTGGAACAACGCCAGCACCATGACCAGCCAGTTCCTCGACTCCGTCCTCTTCGTCGGCATCGTCTTCGGACTCGGCTTCCGCTGGCTCTGGACCCCCCAGATGCGCCCCGTCCTCGCCGCCTCCATCCTCGGACAGTATCTCTTCAAACTCCTGCTCGCCATCCTCGACACCCCCATCTTCTATCTCCTCACCCGCACCCCCAGGGAAAAATAAGAAATCCGCGCTTTCCGCGTCATACAAAATGAAAGCCATCGGCCCGCCCATGGGCCGAAACGGAACCGCCCAAGGCAGAATTCCCGTTCCCCTTTGCGTCCAATGCCGTTGTTCCCATTTGCCAGTGAAGTGGAGTTCGAGGCGCTCGTGCGCACCCGCCTGCCGTGGTTCCGCGGCATCGCCCGACGCATCCTCCGAAACGCCGCGGATGCGGACGACGCGGTGCAGAACGCCTGCCTGAAGGCGTGGACACGGCGCTGGTTCCTGCGCACCCCCGACAAACTGCTGGGGTGGCTGAGCCGCATCGTCCTGCGCGAAAGCTACAACATCCTGCGCCAGCGGAAACGCGAGAACACCGTCGTCGTCGAGAGTGTGCCTGAGACGGAGGCGCCCGCCCCCGCAGGCAACGAGGCGCGCCTCAGGCAACTGGAGGCCGCCATCGACAACCTCCCCGACCTCTACCGACAGACCGTGCACATCGCCATCCTGGGCGGCCTCGACACCGAGACCGCCGCCCGTTACCTGGGCTGCACCCCCAACACCCTCTACCAGCGCATCCACAAGGCCAAGCAACTTCTGCGCGAGGCAATGCCACATGAATGAGCCACAGATCGACCATCTCCTGGAACAACTGAAGTCCGTCGGCACGCCCCCCCCC
>JAEEXV010000218.1 GCA_016287975.1 Lentisphaeria bacterium
AACTGCTCGTCGTCATCGCGATCATCGCGATCCTGGCATCCATGCTGCTGCCGGCGCTCGCCAAGGCACGCGAGAAGGCCCGCACCACCGCCTGCCTCTCCAACATGAAGCAAACCGGCACCTTCTTCGCCATGTACGCCGACGATTCCAACGACTATTTCCCGCCCAACTACGACGGCGACGACGCCGACGCGCAGGGCAACTGGATCTGGATTGCGCATCTGGCCATCATGAAATACGTGAACGTCGAGTGGAACGACCCCAATTCATATCACGGGGCGGGCACCACGCGCGACAAGTCCATCCGCTGCCCGTCGCTCAACACGGCCGTCACGGCCAACGGCTACAGCTTGAAGAACAGCTACGGCTCCAACCAGCGCGTCGGCTCCAACGCCGATTGGGGCTGCAGCCGCACCACCAGACTGGTTCCCGCCAACCGCACCTCCATCTGGTCTGAATCGCCCTCCACCTACCTGATGCTGACCGATTCCGTCCGCAGCAAGACCACCAACCAGTTCGGCGCCCAGTGGCACACCGCCAACGCGCAGAGCAACCTCTATTGCATCCATCTGCGCCACGGCGGCACCGCCAACTGCCTCTTCGCCGACGGACACGCCGCCGCCATGCGCTACAACAACTTCACCTCGGCGGATTCCTCCGGAAAATACGAGATCGGTGGCCAGATGGGCGCCCGCTCCGACAAGAAGATCAACGTCGTTTTCGCACCCTACAACTGATTGGTCTGCCCCTGCCGACATGACACGCAGCCTTCTCAGCCTCCTGGTCGCGGCGTCCCTGCCACTGCTGCCCGCCGAACTGCCCTCCTCCTGGGCGACCTGGCTCTCGCTTGATTTCGAGAACACGGAGTTCTTCTCGCCAGAGCAGAGCGCCGAACGCGGACGTATCGGCGATTCCACCTGGCGCAATCTGAAGGAACCCGGCAGGATTGTCAAATTCGATGACGCGCACAGCCAAGTGCTCCAGGTGAAGCGCGGCCCCGTCGGCGGATATGCGATGCTCTTTTGTGGTGTCAAGCCCATCCCCGCAGGCTGCGACTACACGGTGGCCTGCGACCTGAACATGGGACAGGGCGGCAGTATCTACGTGGGGATCCATGGCGCCAAGCCCATCGGCGCCATCATGCCCACCGGCGGCGGCTTGCTCAAGGTTCAGCACAACGGCAACTGGAAGCTGACGGAGATCCTCCTGCCCACCGACTGGTTCCATGCGGAGATGGCCTTCAAGCCCGCTCAAGGCACCTACGATGTGCATATCACCCTGCCGGACGGCACCGTCCACACCGCTGCGGACAACGGCATGGCCACCATCGCCCCCGTCACACTCATCCATGCGGGCAACATCCCGCCCGTCGGCAACAAGGGCTGCGTGGACAATCTTGTCGTCATCTACAGCCGTCTGATCAGCGCGGAGGGGCGCGAGGACGTGGCACACGCCAAGGACGCGGAAGTCATCGTCACTGCCGGCGACAACAAGCCCCTGGCGCTGCCCTTCACCTTCACGAAGGAGGTTGGAGACGTCTTTCTCTCCGTGGATCTCAAGCAGCTGGCGGACATCAGCAGCATCGCCTTTTTCGGCAGCGATGGCCTCCGCGGACGCGCGACAGGCACGAATGCCGGCGGCCAGCGCGTCCAGCTGGTAACCCCTGTCCAGTGCGTCAAGACCGGCAAGGGAATCCAGGCCGATTTCGAGCACAGCATCTACGACAAGCTGAAGTTGTCGGTCTCGGGCGAGCCGGGCATGGTGCTGAAGGGCTTTGCCGTCTACCGCCACCAAATCAGCCGCAATCTGCAGGACAAGGCCTTCACAAAGAAAGTCGAAGGCGATTTCGAGCTGCCGGTCTACGAGGGCGACGGCATCGCCGAATTGCATCTCTTCAACCGCACCAACGCCCCTGTCGCGGTCACCGTCGCCCTGACGGAGCGCACCTCCGGAAAGGCGGTGCGGGAGGCTCAGGCGCTGGTGCTGCAGCCTGGCAAGAGCATCGTCCCCATCCCGCTGGAGGCGCTTCCGGCAGGCGAGTACTTCGCGATTGTCCGGGAGAAGTCGGAACGGGGCGCAGGCGGCCAGCTGAAGCGCCTTCTGCGTCGGCAGCTGACGGCCGAGACGCCTGCCGCCGAGGTCACGCCCTTCTCTGGCGAAAAGATGTTCTTTCCTGACATGCATTACCTGGAGAAGGCAGATGGCGTCACCTTCCGGCAGGGTGTCGCGAAGGCCTGCCAAGTCTCGCGCAGCAAGATGACGCCGGATGCGGTCATGCAGCACGGCGAGACCATATACCTGCATGACGGCAAAGTCTGCATCGGCTTCTTCACCACCGACGGCGGCATGCGAGACGCCACCCGCAAGCGCTATCTGGCCACCGCCGCCCCCGACGCCCTCACCCAATGGGAGATCCAGCCCGTCCCCAAGGCCTTCAAGCATCCGGCGCCCCCCTCCGACGTCATGCATCAGAACCGCACGCGAAACATCGACAACCAACCCAAACCGGATGCGAAGGGCAATCTGACCTACCGCTACTACGATCCCGCCACGGACGGCCCCGTGAAGCTCATGCAGGTCGAGGTCATGTATATCCCTATGGCGCGGCCAAACACCATGGGCTATCGGCCGCCGCCGAGGATCGATGGGCGAGAACTCCCGTCACGCACCACCTGGCTCGTCTGGCACAAAGAACCCGGCCTCTCGCTTGTCTTGGGCGGAAAGCCATTCCTGGCGGACGGCTATCCTGGCGACTTCGAGGAAGGTAAGGAATCCAACGACAACTTCGTCTCCGGCGGCCAATTCTTCTCCGAGGACGGCAAGACACTCTTCTACACACGCGGCTGCCTCCTGCGCCGCTATCCCCCGTTCCAGATCCCCTACGAGAATTTTGTCAACTTCGGACGATTCCTCACCGTCTTCAGCACGACGGACGGCTTCCATTTCAAGCGGACACGCATCTCCCTGCCCGAGAAGGGCGACCCCGTCGGCACGCAGCACTACGGCGGCAGTATGTATCTGCTGCCCCGCGGCAACGGACTGCGCATCGGCTACTTCATGCGCTACTTCATTGACGAGCAGCGCTATGGCATCGACCTCAACTACTCCTACGACGGCCTCTGCTGGAAACGCTTCCCTGGGCGCGACATCTTCGTGGACAACGGTCCTCTGGGCTCCTGGAATGCCGGCACCATGCACCTAAGCCGCTTCGCCGTCAATGTGGACGGCAAGACCGTCCATCTGCTGAACTGGTGCAGCAGCGGTTATCATTTCTATCCGGGCATGGACACAGAGGATTCCCGCGCCAGGATGACCGCCGAAGAGGCGCGCAAGCGCTTTCAGCCGCGCCAAGTGGAGAAATGGCCGTTCTTCCAGCAACTGGGCAGCTACGAGAAACTGGCGGAGGACATCCGCAACAGCCGCATTAACGTCGGTGTCATGGTCATGCGGCAGGACGGCTTCTTCCGCGCCGAGGCGGGAGATTCGCCCGCTGAAATCGTCACGAAGAAAGTCACGGCGTCTGGCAAGCTGGGTGTCAACATCCAGATCGCCGAGGGTGGCCAGGCGACGGTCGAGTTGCTGGACGCTGCCGACAGGCCTATCGCAGGATACAGGAAAACCTTCGGCGCCCTCGACGCCATCGACGAACCCGTTTTCGACAAGTTGCCGGCAGGTCGCTTCAAGGTGAAACTCATTATGCAGAACGCGACGCTCTATACGCTGAACTTCAACCGATAGGTTATCGAACCCCGAAGGTAACTGTTCAGAAGAGAGTGGTGCTGTCGCGCGCCGATTCCATTCACTCCTTTCTGCACGTCGTCGGCAAAGTCGGCTCGGAAGGCCTGCGCCTTTGGAAAACTCCTAACTCAGAGATGGATGACTTGATTCCAGAGCTGTTGGGTGAAGCGGTCGCGGAAGGCGGATTTGCAGGCGCAGTCGGGGTGGGAGAAGGGGCGGCTGGCCTCGGTGCCGAGGCGGGAATATTCGTTGAGGGCCTCGCTGCCCATCGGGACGAAGCGGTGCCAGATGCCGTCGGCGTGGACGTCGGCGACCAGGTAGCCTGCGGGGAAGTGGGAGGTCTGGGGGGTGTTCAACTGCACGAGCGACCCGATGCGCACCTCGCTGGCGATGTTCTTGTGGCCGACATAGAGGACGCCATGGCATTGCGCGAGTTTCCGTAGGATGGCCTGCGCGCCAGGGGTGTCGGCGTCGGCGATGGCGCGGTTGGCGTCGGGGATCCAGGCGTCGGGCCAGAGCTGGCAGTGGGTGAAGGCGATGAGGGGGATTTCCAGGTCGATGGCGTGGGCGGCGGCGTGGTTCCAGGGCTTGTCGAGGATGGCGTCGCCAGTGTCGAGCGCGACCAGCTGGAAGCCGCGGTAGGACTTGTGCCAGGCGCCGATGCCGAAGAGTTGCTGGAAACGGTGCTCGACATCCTTTTCGAGGTCGTGGTTGCCAGGGGTGAGATAGTAGGGGACGGTGGTCTCGGCGAGGATGCCTGCGGCCAGGTCGTATTCCTCGGGGCGCCCCTCGTCGGTGACGTCGCCAGGCATCAGGATGAGGTCGCACTGGTCCGCCTGGATGCCGCGCAGCGCCAGGTGAAGGAGGTCGCCGCTCTCGGGATGCAGGCGTCCGTAGACATCCATCGCGCGGCAGGATACGTGCGGGTCGGCGAGGATCGCCATGCGGAAGAGCAGCGGGCGCCGCGGGCGGGGGAGGGTGCGGAACGGGAGGTCGCACGAATCCTCGCCGACCGTCACGGTGAGCGTATAGTCCGTCTCGGGCTCCAGGCCGCCGAAGCGGATGACTCCCGCGCGGTTGTTGCCGCGGACCTCCTGAAGCCGCGGTTCTCCCGCGCCGACAAGCCGCGCCTGCACGACTGGCGCGCACTGCGGCAGCCCGAAGCGAGCCTGCACGAAGTCGCAGGTCACGCTCTGAACCGAAATCCAACTCTCAAGACAATGGCCGAAGGACGGGGAAGGCATGGCGGGAAAGGCAGGGATTCAAGGGATCAAAGGGATTCAAGGGATGTGCTGGTGAGAAAAGGAAGGGATAAAAGGGATGGGATGGCGGGAATTCGGAATCCCTTAGGTCCCTTTGGTCCCTTAGGTCCCTTAGGTCCCTTTGGTCCCTTAGGTCCCTTTGGTTATTCGATGATGTACACGTGCACGCCGAATGGCGTGAACTGGTCGGTGAACTTGCCGTTGGCGAGGGGGACAGGGCGTCCTGCGAGGGCCTCGGTCATGGCCTTGGGCTGGAAGGGCAGGGCGAGGGTGAAGGTGGCCGAGAGGGGGGTGCACTGGTTGTTGACGGCGAGGAGCATCCACTTGCCGTTGGCGGCCTTGCGGAGGCAGTGGCTGACGTCGGGCACGAAGTCCATGACGGTCATGGTGCCGCCGTGTTCCTTGTCGTCGTTCAGGAGTTTGTCGCGCTTGACGAACTTCTTAAGATAATCCGCCGTGGCGGTGTCGCGGTCGCTCTTGACGAGTTCGTCGTGCCATTCGCCGAGGAAGTATTCCTGGAAGCGGGCGAGTTCGCGCAGGGCGGGGTAGACGACGTTGTCGCGGTGCTTCTGGGATGCGCGGTTGAGGCGCCAGGCGATGATGCCCATGGCGCCGCGCGTGATGGGGGCGAAGAAGAGGTAGCGCTGTTCGGCGCGGGTGGCGAAGGTCCAGGTGCCCTTGAGGATGTCGAAGCAGGGCGGCATGTAGATGGCGGTGCGGCCGCCGCCTGCGTGGCGGGCGGCGGTCACCATGCGCGCGGCGTCGAAGGAGACCTCGTAGAGCGGCCCCGAGAACTCGGGGGCGTTCTCCGTCTTGGCGCGCGGATACTGGTCGGCGATGAGGACGTCGTAGATCGGCGCGACGTCCTTGTAGGTGCCCCACCAGGCGATGATGGGCATCCAGAGGGCGCCTGGGTGGTGCTTCTGGGTGAATGGCCTGAGCCAGCCGAGCCACTGGTTGAGTGCGGGGCCGATGCCGCTGTCGATGTTCTGCTCCTTGCGGCAGGTCCGGAAGTAGTTGGTGAAGGTGTTCTCGGGTTCGTCGATGGAGTAGCCGATGATGTTCGGGTATTTGGAGAGGGCCTGCATCGCCTCCGCGAGGAAGGCCTGGCGCTTGGCGAGCGTCTCCTTGGTGAGCGGCTTCCACTTGCGGCGGGAACTGCCCGTGAGTTCGGGGGCGGCCTCGGCGTAGAAGTCGCCGCAGAGGTTGATGATCAGCGCAATCTTCGCGAACTCGGCGTCGCCCTTGCGCTTCTCGAAGGCCTTGACGATGTGCGAATAGCCTGGATACATCTTGTCTCCAGGCAGCCCCAGGTTGCCGAAGAAGGCGATGTTCACGCCGCATTTGTAGAGTTCGGGGTCGACGTCCCCCAGGCGCACCTTCGCGTCCCGCCGCGCCAGGTCGTAGACGCCGATCGGGAAGAATGGCTTGCCGTGGAACTTCAACGGCGGCAGTTGCTTCACGGGGGCGGCGAACAGCGCCAGCGCGGACAGCAGCAGGATGGGAAGCAGTGTTTTCATGGCGGGGTGGCGGGGATTAGAGTTTGTCCCAGAAGGTCTGGCGGATGCGCGCCTGGTTGGTCTGGGCGTTCACGGCGGCGTTGATGTCGGCGGTGCGGACGGAGCCGCCGAGGTTGAGGCAGTTCATGGTGCGGCGGTGCGTGAAGTAGCGCTTGTTCGCCGTGTTCATGTATTTGGGATACATGTCGAAGTAGAAGACGCGGTAGCCTGCGTCGCGGCTGAGGCGGAGGCGGGGTTCGCAGGGTTCGCCGGAGGTGTAGGCGGCGGTGCCTGCGCCCATGCCCTCGTTGTACAGCCAGACGTAGTAGCTCATGGAGCTGCTTTCGTATTTCCAGCCCGTCGTCGCGCTGCCAGAGTAGGAGCCCAGGTCGGCGGGGCAGCGGAAATAGCGCTCGTAGGTGGCGCGGCGGTTGGGGTCGTTGTCGACGCCTGGGGTGTAGGGGCCGAGGTATCCGCTGGTGAGGAGAATGTGGGTGAAGCAGGCCTTGGAGGCGATGGAGTTGCCCTGCTCGGCGAGTTTTTCGGTGACGGGCAGCCAGTCCATCCAGTCCTGCGCGTAGAGGGCGCAGATGAGGCCGACCTGCTTCATCTTGTTGGTGCAGCTGACCTGCTTGGCCTTCTCGCGCGCCTGCGAAAGCGCGGGCAGCAGCATGGAGGCGAGAATCGCGATGATGGCGATGACGACGAGGAGTTCGATGAGCGTGAAGGAACGTCGCATGGTTGGTTCTCCGGTTGGGGGTTGGGTTATGGAATGGATTGGGCTACAAATCAAAGTCTGATGTCGCGGAGGCGGGCGTGGGCGGCCGATTGGCGGATGTCACGGGCAGCAGCACCTCGCGGCCTTCGGCGCGACCCGCGATCAGTTCCAGCAGGAGTTGCCAGCCCTGCGCGCCGATGGCCCGCGAATCCTGCTGCCAGAGGTCGCCGGCGCGCAGGGCTGCGGGCTGCGGGTCGAAGCCGCTGAAATGGAAGTCGTGTTCCAGGGCGAGGCCGAGGGTTTGCGCGGTGTCGAGGAGGTAATGTCCGGAGCCGCCGTTGACCAGGAAGCCGTCATGGCGCAGGGGGCGGCGGAGGAGTTCCATCGCCTGTGCGCGCAGATCGTACTCCATTTCGGCGGTCTCCAGGCACACGCCGTCGGCGGCGAGGCGCGCGGCCTCGGCGCGGGCGGGTTCGGCCAGTTCGCGCCCCGCGTCCTGCGAGTGTGGCTTGTTGAGGAAGAGGATGCGGCGGCAGCCCTTGCGGCAGAGGCCGTCGAGGGCGTCCCGGAGCCAGCGCTTGAGGTCGGAACGCACGCAGCCGACCTTGGCGGAGACGGGGTATTCGCGGTTGAGGACGACCATCGGGAGCCCCTGCGCAGCCAATTGGTCGAGGGCGTCCCGCCGCGAGGCCAGGCCGAGCACCAGCACGCCGTCCTGGCGGCGCTCGGCGAGGCGGTCGAAGAGGCGCCTGCCCGCGCCGAAGAAGACGCTGACGTTGTATTCGGAGGCCTCCGCGGCGGTTGTGATGCCGTGGAAGATGCCCAGCAGATGCTGGGAGATGTTCTGCGCGCAGTGGGCCGGCAGCACCAGCGCCACATTGTACGAGCACTGACGCGACAGCGCCTTCCCGATGATGCTCGGGCGGTAGCCGAGCCGTTTCGCCGCGTCCCGCACGCGGGTGCGCGTCTCCTCCGAAATCAGATGCTCGCGCTCGGGCGAGAATACGTACGACACCGTCGTCTTGCTCACCCCGACGGCGTCCGCGATGTCCTGTGCACGTACCATGTGAAACCCAACTCCCTGCAGATGCGGTGACTCCTCCTCAGTTGAACCGCGTCAATAAAATAATCGCGCTTCCTGAAAAGTCAAATTGAACCGCGTCAATATGGGGCTGCGAGACAGTTTTTTCAGGCGTGATGCGGGGCTGGACTGCTTTTACTATCGAATTGTCTGGAGGTCCAGCGTTCCGTCGAACTCCAGTACCGTGGAATTGGAATCCCAGGTGTGGCGCCAGGCTCCGAAGTTCAGGAATACGGGATAGCAGAAACTGGGACGGAGGCCGGCGATGACGCGTGGTGCCTTGACGGTGACGAGGAACTCCGGCGCCTCCAGGGTGATGCTTCCCCTGGCGTCCCAGGTGCGCGTTGCCCAGCGGTCCGTCTTGCCCCCGAGATCGAAGGACTCGGTCTTCCCGGTGGCGGTGATGCGCCGGAACGAATGCTCGTACAGCCAGCCCGGGCAGCCGCTGCAATAGATGAACACGGCCTTGCCGCGGGGTTTTCGGAGACGGCAATGGATGCGGATGACGTGGGAATCCCGGCGGAACTCATAGCGGTAGGTCGCACTGACTTCCGGGAAGGGCGTGATGGTGGTCGATTGGTTGTTCCAGAAGCCCCCGCGCAGTTCGATGACGAATGCGTCCGCGTCATTGCGAAGCACGGTACTTTCCGCCCACCGCTCCTGGCTCAAGTAGAAGAACTTGTTTTTCGTCTCGCCGCGGAGGGCGTCCTGGAAGACGATGGCTCCGGCGGAGCGATTGTCCCGGAAGCGGAAGCAGCCGGGGTTCATGCTGCCCTCGACGAAGGTGCATTGCCAGAAATCAGTGTTGACCGTCCAGCTTCGGGCAAGAGGGTCGAAGCGCCCCATCTCCGCGGCGGGCGCGGCGACGGCGGCGAGCAACAGACAGATGCTGATGAAGAAACGTTTCATTTTCCACCTCCCGGGACCCACCGCCAGCTTCGCAGATTGCAGGCGGAGTTGCCTTTGATTCGGATAAATACGCGGTGCTTGCCGACGATGGGGGCGGCAGCCTTGCAGCGGAAATTGCGGAAGTCCTGCCAGTCGCGGGTCAGTACTTTCGCGCGGTCCAGCGTCAGCGTGGCCGCAGGCTGCCCCTCGGGGTCGTCGAGATGGAAGCTGAGGGTGCCGCCGTTGCTGTAGGATGGTGCGGAGAGTTCCACCTCGAACTCTCCTTCGCCGCCGGTGCCGAAGTCGCCGGTGCCGGAGAAGATAACGGCCATGGAGACATAGTCGAGCCGCTGCTGCGCCTCGTTGACGCGGGCGCCGGAGACCAGCGGCGACCGGATCGCCTGCTGGCGCTCGGCGGCCTTGAAATGGCATGGATCCGAGGGCAGCAGAGCAAGAATGCCAAAGGGGTCGCGCTCCGTGGCGCACTTGACAATCGTCCGGCTGGCACTGTCTATCCGGGACTGCCATTCCTGCGGAAGGGCCGGCCCGTAGAGTCGGAACTCGCAACCGTATGGCTCCAGCTCGAAGTCCGCGGACTCCGGCGTCCGGCGTCCGCTGGAGTTCCGGATGCACAGGCGCCGGGGCGGTTCCGCCGCCAGGCGGCCGCGCCGCACACTTCCGGTGACGTTGACGAGGAGAATCAGCTGGTTCTCACCCAGCCGCCACTGCCCGGCGACGACCGGCAGCGTCCCGACATCCTTCGTGCCGTGTCGTCCCCACCGGGTGTAGATCTTCTGCAGGCCGCCCTCCAATTTCGGCGGGCGCTCCATGATGCCTTCGTTGAAGAAATCGCAGACTGCGAAGCGCAGATGCATCAACCGTTTGAGGTAGCGGCGGAGGTCGCTGCGGCCCGCCGTGGTCAGCATTTCGGTTTTGTAGGTGCCGAACTGCTCGCCCTGCACGAACTGAACCGCGGCCTTGGGGTAGAAGGATGCTTCCTCGCCGTGCGGCGACTGGTCGCGCGAGGTGAGCTGCATGCGTCCCGAATAGACCAGCACAAAGAGAGGGATCTGGTTGTCGTACAACCACCGCCAGGGATGGAGCCCGTCGCAAAACCCCACGCAGTGTTCGGCGTTGTCCTCCGTCTCGATGATCGCCTCCACTCCATGCGAACGCCAATATTGGCGGACGCGCAGAATAGCCTTGCGCTGGCCGTTGATGTTCCAGCTCTCCGGGTCATTGAGAAGATGGCCGTGGTCGGGGGACTGGCAGAGGACGGCGCGCGAGGCCCCCATCTGGTCCACGAACAACCCGGAGAGGCCCTTCGCGGCGTTCCGGAGTACCATTTCCGGGATGTAGGTCTGGTAGACGTCGGAGGCCGGACAGAGGACGCCGCAGGGGACTCCCGAATAGGGTTCCAGCAGCGGCTTCCCCGCCGCGTCGCGCACGACGCCTCTTTCCCCCTGTTGCGGATAGAAGTAGGAGATGCCGCGGTGGTCGATGGTGGCCCACAACCGGCCGTTCGAATAGATGGTGGACTGGATGTCATGCTCACGGAGCAGCCTGACGCATTCCAGAAACTCCAGGCTGGGGCGCGCCAGCGGGTGAAAGAGATCGGCGTTGTTCTTGCCTTCCCCCCACTCGTAGTGCTGGACGACGAACGGCAGCTCGAAATAGCGGCGAAGGCGGAGGAAATCCCCCAGACGCGCCTGGGATTCGTTGCCGCCCATGTTCAGGGTGTTGCGGCGATACCACTCCGGCGTATCCGTCTTGGGCGGCTTGGTCCGCCACCAGACGGCGCCGATGCGCGCGAGTTCCTGTCGATACATCAGGCCCACGTCATACCAGTCCCCGCGGAACGGCTCGATGACGGCGTAGTTGCCGGGAGCGAAGCGGTTGGGGTGATAGTCGGCATCGTAGGCCACCGGGCAGCCGATGCGTACGCAGGTGCCTTCGGTGTCGCATTCATACCGGAAATCCATCACGCGAGCGCGGGCGTCGGCAGGCGAAAAGTAGACGCCGCCGGCCTTGTCATAGACCGCGCCGCACTGCATCGAGGCGAGCATCCGAGGATAGGGGGTGGCGTATGTGATGGAGCGTCGTGCGGCATCCTCATAGAGCAGCCCGCCAGCCTGCGGAACCACAAGGTAATCGGGTCCTTGCGTCAGGGCGGCGAGGGAGAGGCAGAGGCTGCCCACCTCCACGAGGACGGTTTCCGGACTCTTCGATGCGAAGTCGAGAGTAAATTCCAGGCGGCTGCCATTGTATCTCCAACGGGAGACGCCCTCGCAGGCGGGTGCCTCGCGGCGCAGATGGCGGATGGTGAACTCCGTCACGCCGTCACGCGTCTGCGGCGGCGCCTCCAGTCGGCTTTCCAACGCCGCCATGGGGATAGTGGCGGGCTTGCCGCCGCGCTTTCGGAAAACCAGCTGGAAGAAGTCATTGTCCCAGTTGAGGAGGTCTCGCTTGGCGGCGGTGTCATAGAGGGAGAGTACGCGGGCCTTGCCGGGCGTCGTCAGGAGCACGAGGCGGTACTGCCCATCCCCCAGCGTCTGCAGGTTCTGCCGGGGTGCGGCGACGACCTGCTCCCACTGCGGAAAGTTCATCTTGGCGAGATTGACGCAGGCGGCGTACTCCGGCTCCGTCAGCCCGGCCCGCCGGAGCAGCTCCCGGCGTTTGTCAGTCAGTTCCGCGGCGCGCTTGAAGGCAGGCGTTATCTTTGGCGCATACTCCAGCACATGGCGGCGCACCTCTTTTTCGCTGAGTACACGGGGATAGATGCCGCCGCCGAGCAGTTCGCCTTTCAGCCGCCAGCCATTGCCGAGGGCGGCGTCAGCAGCGCCCACGAACCACTGCGGCCCGCCCGGGGGGAGCAGGACATCTCGAAAGCGCTGGTCCTCGACCTTTTTGCCGTCCATCCAGACCTGAAGGTCCGTCCAATACTCGCCCTGATCCGTGGAGGCCTGACTGTGGCAGGCGACGGCGAGGTGGATGAAGCGGTCCGCCTTGGGAAAGATCGGGCGGGTCTGGTGGAGTTTCTCGAGTTTTCCGTCCCGCAGCAGATACAGGCAGAGGGAACGGTCCTGCCGGGCCAGACAGAACGACCCGGGGCAGAAAAAAAAGGCGTCGCGCGCCTTGTCGTTGCGCCCCTTGCAGACCAGCTCCAGGGTGAAGCCGTTGGCGGGAGTGACGGCCCCCAGACCGTCGACCGACAGCCCCGCGCTCCTGCCGTCCAGGACCAGCGCCCCCTCGGAGTTGACCTTCGGGCTGCCGGCAAAGCGGAGCGAGGCGCCGCCTTGTGCCATGCCGCCCCGGTTCAATTCCGCCAAGTGAAACGGAATGCACGCCGATGCCGACACGGCGGGGGCGGGAGATGCCGATGCCGACACGGCGGGAGCGGGAGATGCCGGTGCGGCCGCCGTCTCGGCGAGGAAGCGCAGGATGCGCTCGGCAAGCCAGCCGTTGCCGCGGGCATTGAAATGGACTTCGTCGCCGGGCTTGTAGAACCGTCTCAGGTCAGAAAGTTTCTGCATCTCATGGTAGATGTCCACATAGGCAGCTCCGGCCTCCCGGGCGGCCTCCTGCCATTCGCGGCAGAAAGCCTCGACGAGTTCCGGCGTCCCGAAGCGGTACACTCGCTTCCTGCCGGCGGCAATCTGTCCTTCGGCCTTCGCCTTCAGGAAGTCGAAGTCCAGGGCAGGCGGAGCGATTACGACGAGTTTCGCGCCGGGATAGAGCGTCTTGAGGCGGGCGAAGATCCACCGGCTGCAGGCGCGGGACTCGGCGGGGCGGATGGCCGGGGTGCGGAAGCCGTCCGTCGCATAGGCGACGGTGTCGTTGAGTCCCAGCATGATGAAGATGAAGTCGGCGGGTTCCTTGCCCATCGTCTCGCGGTCGCGCATGGGGAGCTTCCCGTTCAGCCGGTCGCGCAGCCGCCGGGTGGTGTCGCCAGCTTCCGCGTAGTTCCGGGAGACGGCGCAGCCGGGAACGGCGCGGTCCAGATAGTCGTCGACCTTGGCTGCGGCGTTGCAGCCGCGGTCGAAGTCCAGTTCGCTGTCGCCGAACCAGACGATCCGAAGCGGGCGTTTCGCCGCGGCGGCCTTGCGGGCCAGCTCCAGCGCCCGGTCATGCTCTTCCGCCGGCGCCACCGCGATCTTCGTGGTACAGGACTGCCCGCCTGCGGCGACGGCCACGATCGCGGAGCCGTCCGGACCGAGCGGGATCCGCGCGGCGGGGATGAGCGCCTTGCCCTCTGCGTCGGCCGTCAGGTCAAAGACCTCCTTGCCGGCGAAGGCGGTCAGCGTCCGCCCCGGCGCATTGGTCACGACCGGCACGCCGCGGAAGTCCGGCTGGCGCAACGCGGCGCAGCGGGGCATGTTCAGTTTCAGGCCGTCCTCGACGAGTTGCACGAGTTCGATGTCATCGAAGGTGGCCTCCGCATCGCCGACCGTCCGGAGGATCAGCTCCATTCGCTCCACCCGTCGCCGGGAGAAGTCAATCTCCTTCACGATGCGGACAGGCGACGGCTGCAGCCGGACCGATCCGTGCCACACAATCGACCACTTGCCCGTGTTCTCGCTGCGGACGTTGGTGCCGACGCGCAGTTCGCCGCGTCCTGCGGCGGTAAGGGAGAGCCGGTAGCGGCAGCCGCTCAAATCCCGGTGGTCGTTCAAGGTCAGCATGCATTGGCCGCAGTGCTCCTTGCCCTTCACGGTGGAGGAGAGATGCATGCCCTCTGCCTGGTGGACCAGCCGTCCAGGCCATTCCGGCGGGCAGCGCCAGCCTTCGGCGGAGGCCTTGAAGTCCTGGCGCAGCAGAGGGAAATCGGCGGCGCACAGAGTCAGCGCCAACGGAAGCAGCAGAAGGATTCTTTTCATGGGGTGGTCATCACTCCGTCGCGGCTGAGGCTGCCCTCGATCTCCTGGGCGGTCTTTGTCTTCAACTCATACCGGTTCATCGCCTCGGCGTGCCCGTCCATGAACGCCACATTCGCGCGGTCGCCATGCAGGCGCCAGAGTCCGAACGAGGTCCCCATCGTCTGGGTGAGGGTGTACCAGAAGTTGAGGGCGGTAGCGTAGTTGCCCTTGTCCGGGTTGTCGAAGCGCGCGCTATCTCCCACCAGCGCGAAGCGCGAGGGCGAGGTCAAGCCGAAGGTGCGGATGGACCACCAGCGCTTGTTGCTGGCCTCCCGGTAGCCGAGGTTGCCCAGTTTCTGCTGGCGGGCCGCGGACATCTCGTATTTGCTGTTATGGAAGGCGAAGATGCCATAGCAGTTGGAATTTCCGTCGCCGAAAGGCATGTGGTGCCCCTTGTAGATCTTCGTCACCGCGGGGCAGTGGGCGCTGCTGTAGGAGATGTAGCCCTTCTGGGAGCTGTAGTCCCCCGTCAGAATGCCCATCCAGGTCGGGTGCCCCTCCGGATAGTAGACGTAGTTCCCGTTGTCCTCGCCATACAGGAACACCGCCACCATCACTTGCTTCTGATTCGAGGTGCACATCACCGCCTTGGCCTTTTCCCGGGCCTTCGACAGCGCGGGCAGCAGCATCGACGCCAGAATCGCGATGATCGCGATGACCACCAGAAGTTCAATCAGAGTGAAGCCGTGACGGCGGAAGCGATGGACTGGATGTGACATGGTTGTCTCCTCATGTAGCATGGTTGTCTCTTCAACACAACTGGGTCAAGGGAAAAAACGCGGGGAATGAGACGGGACGTCGCTGCTGCCTCCCCCAAAAAACGGCGCCGATGGAGCCGAAAGCAGGCGTGATCATACTTTACAACTTTTTTCAGCAAATACCTTGAAAAATTCGCCATGAAACTATAAATTTAGGACATGGACAAACAAGACACGGAAGAAAAACGCGCCATGCCTCCCCCATGCGAGTACTCCTACTCGAAGTATCAACGCGATGTCACATGTCCCTGCACGGTGGAGCTTCACCAGCAGTGGCAGAGCATCCCACATTTCCACGACTACCTTGAACTGGTGATCGTGCTGTCAGGGGGCGGCCTGCACTGCCAGCCGGACGGGCGGCGGCGAATCTCCGAGGGGAACGTCTTCTCCGTCCGCCCCGGGCAGTGCCACTGGTACGAGGGGGCGAAGAATCTGATGCTGGCCAATGTGATGGTCATGCCGGCGGCGCTGGCCTTCGCGGAGCAATGCGACTGGAGCGGCTCCATGTTCTGCCGGCTCTTCAGGCCGGGGGAGGAGATCTTCTACACCCGGCTTTCCCCCGCCCAGGTGGCGGAGGTCCAGAAGGTGCTGACCGGAATCATCACGGAGCAGAAACGCAGACTGCCCGGGCACATCCTCGCGATCCAGGCGCACTTCGAGGAACTCGCGGTCCTGCTGAGCCGATGTGGCCTTGGCACCAGCGCCACCACGGAGAGCGCGCGGCGCCTGGGGCAGATGCTCCAATTCATGCTGCTCCATTTCTCGCGGGACATCACCCGCGAGGACATCGGCAATGCTGCCGATTGCAGCGTGCGCACCGCCAACCGCATCTTTGCGGAGCAGCTGCAAAGCACGCCGGGACGCGAACTGGCGAAGATCCGGATGACGCAGGCGACCTATCTGCTCCAGGATTCCAGAATCTCCATTTCCGAGGTCTCGCGGCGATGCGGTTTCCGCGACAGCAATTATTTCACGTTGTGTTTTACGCGCCACTACGGCGTCTCGCCGCGCCGCTTCCGCCACAACTATCAGCCCGGCTGACTCCCCGTGCTGCCTCCGTGCACCTTGCGTTTCAAGGAGCCAAGTATGAGTTCTGCTTACCTTTTCACAATCCATTTGCCGCCTTTGGCCCCGCCTTCCCGGACAAGCAATCCTATCCCTTTCAGCGCACGAATGGCTCGCCAAACGCTGACCTCCGAGATTCCGAGTTTTTGCATGAGTCGCACGGTGTCTATTTCTGGATTTTCTGCTATGGCGGATAAGACTTTCCATGCTTTTTCACGAAAACCATTTCGATAGGCTCCCATCAAAACATCAAAGTCGCCTTTTTCTCCTTCACTTTCGGGCCGTTTCTCCTTTACTTTCGACCTTCCTATTGCGATATCAAAGTCATCTTATCGGCGATTGCAGGTTCATGGGGTATGCAGGGCATTGTCCAGAATGGAGGGATCCAGCAGAAAGGGAATCACCCCGACCTGGACAATTCCCTCCTCGCTTACACGCGGGGAACTGTAGCCGCCGGTTATGACCATCTTGCCGAAGAAGTCGCCGCTTTTCCGGAGCGGAAGAATCTCCTGGTCTATCTTCTCCTGGTCAGGCAGGCTGAACGCGGACTGGATGTAGAGTCTGCGTGGAGGACGGTTCACCACAAAGTCTATCTCGTGCTGGCGCATTTCCTGCCGTCCCCGACTATTGACCGTCACAATGGGAACAACGCCGACATCCACAGTGCATCTGCGGCGGACAAGTTCGTTATAGATCACATTCTCCATCGCATGCGACGGATTGGCTTCCCGAAAGCCAAGACGCGCGTTCCGCAGCCCGACATCCTCGCAGTAGTATTTCATCGGATAGTCAAAGTATTTCTTGCCCTTGACATCCCAGCGCTTTGCCTCCGAGAAGAGGAACGCGTCCTTGAGGAAGCCGAGGTATTTCTGGATGGTGTGCTCGTTGGTCTTGACTCCCAGCTTCGACTTGAGAGTGTCGACAAGCTTGCTTGGATTGGTCAGCGAACCCATGGCCGATGAGACGACGTCAATCAGCCTGCCCAGGACATAGTCGTCACGAAGGCGGTTGTGTTTCCGTATGTCGCTGACATAGACCTCGCTGAAAAGCCTGTCCAGGTAGGAGGCTCGCGCCTGCTCGTCGGTCTCGGTGACGGCCAACGGCATCCCTCCCCAGATGAGATACTGGTCGAAAGCGGCCAGTTTGTCCTCCGCGCCAAGCGCCGTGCAGTATTCCGCAAATGAAAAGGGATGAACGCGGATCTGGCATCCGCGGTCCGCGAAGTTCGTGTCGATGTCGCTGGACAGCGTCTTCGAGTTGGAGCCGGTCACGTACACGTCAACATGGTCTGTCTGGCGGATCCCGTTCAGGATGTCGTAGAATGTGACGTAGGCATTGTCCCTGTCCTCTGGGGCGATGCGCGCGAGGTCGATGTCAGCGGGAAGGACCTTGCGGACCAGCTGGATCTCATCGATGAACACATAGTTCCATTTGCCGTCATGGACAAGTTTGGAACGGATGTGTTCGCCGAGCCGAATGGGATCGCGCAGCTCGCGGAACTCGTCGCGGTCAAGCGGAATCTCAATAATGTGGCTGGCGTCCACGCCATTTCCCCGAAGATAACCCCCGAAGAGAACCGAAAGAAGGTAGGACTTGCCGCAACGGCGGATGCCGGTGATGACCTTCACAAGGCCATTGTGCATCTTGTGCTTCAGGGCTTCAAGATAGAGGGGCCGTTGGACTCTCATGGTTCGTTCTTAGTCAGATTGTTGAACAAGTTTGTAGTGTTAAGATAGCATTTCATTCGAGAGTTTCAAGCCTTTAATTCAAAGTTACTCAATAAAACGAGTAATTTTGAATTTTGATCTGTTTTCCGTGATGACAGGTAAAGGATGGTCGCAGAACTGTGTTGCCCTCCAGTGCGATGTGCCTATGGAAAAGCTCTGGAGGGATGCCGGAGCAGAGGTAGGGGTGGAGGACGCGTCAGCGTCCGAAATCCCTGACAGGCGGTAACTGTTCAGAAGAGAGTGGTGCTGGCGCAGAATCTTGTCACCGCTACGCGGTTCCCCCATATTCTCCAGACACCGTGGGTTCCGCTCGCGCTTCCGGCACTCGCTCCACCCACGGCTATAGTCTGGCCGCCGCTACGCGGCTACCATTCTGAACAGTTACGGGAAAAGAACGCCTTTCTGGCGCTATTGCCGCGTGGCTAATTGCTGCAGGACGTAGGGCACGACGGGCCGTCCAGTGCCTGCGAGGGCGGCTTCGGCGTCGAAGAGGCGTTTGCAGGCGTCGGGATAATCGATGTGTCCGAGTTCGACGATGAGTCGGATGGCGCGGTCGATGAGCTTCTTGTTGCTGACGTCGACCCAGCTCATCCAGTTTCCAGTGACCCGTCCCATTCGGACCATGGTTCCAGTGGAGATGGTGTTGAGGGAGAGTTTGACGGCGAGGTGGGAGATGAGGCGGAGGGGCGTCGCGGGGAGGGCGACGGGGACGCGCAGGTCGCCCGCGTCGGGGCCGATGGAGAGGTGCCGCGCGGCGGCGAAGCGCGGGCGGAGGCGCGCGAACTCCTGGAGGAGAGGGGCGTTGCCGAGGTCGTCGGCGGTGACGAGGAGGGCTTCGTCGCGTCCGTGTTCGAGGCGTGCGTCGAGGGCCTCGCTGCCGATGGGGATGCGGCAGAGGCGGTCGGCGTCGAGGCGCGGGGGCTTTGCCTTGACGTTGTCGGGGGCTCCGAGCGCCTCGTAGTCGGCGATGGTCCAGGTGAGGCAGCGCAGGGGGCGTCGGAGGGCGTGGCGCCAGGCGTCGGCGGTGGGGAGGAGGGGGTTCTTGACGAAGGCCCAGGACTGGGGTGAGGCGGTGTCGTCGATGGGGCGGAACGGGGGCAGCTTGAAGGTGGGGGAGCGCTCGGTGGTGTCGGTGAAGATGTCGAGGAGATAGTCGTCGGCGAAATAGGTGATGAAGGCGTGTCCGCGGTAGAGGTCGGCTTCGCGGTCGATGCAGTCGGCGAGGGTGGCGCGGGCGGCGGGCTGTTCGAGGTCGGCGAGGAGGGCCGCGAAGGCGGCGGGGTAGTCGGGGACGGGGAGGCCCGCGAGGCGGCAGGCGGTGGATTCGAGCGCCGCGCCCGCGACGAGCTGCTCGGAGGTCGTCGCCTGCATCCGCGTGGAGCCCGCCAGCGCCATCGGCCCGCACGAGAGGTCGAGGACGGTGACGCGCGGGTCGCGGATGGCCTTGCGCGACCGCTCCAGGTGCTCGGCGAGGATCTCGGCGGGGTTGTTGAAGAGGAGGAAGACCGCGAGGCCGCGCCGCAGCGCCTCGAAGACGGTGCCGAGGACGGAGGAGGTCTCGCCGCCCTCGGTGATCGCGACGAGCGTGTCGCCTTCGGATAGGCCGAGTTCCTGCACCTGGCGCGCGCCGAAGGTCTGGTAGTCCTCGAAGAACTCGACCGAGCGCACCATCGCGTAGTCGCCGCCAGTCATGATGCTGAAGACCTGGTCGGCGTACGCGGCGAGGGCGGGCGTCTCGGCGCAGGCCTTCCGCCACATGCTCTCAAGCAGGATGCTCAGCCGCCCCGTCGCGCCGCAGCCCGAGAAGCAGACGCGCTTCCCCGCGCGCAGGGTGCCCTCGATGGTATCGGCGAGACGGGCGTACTGCGGCGAGGCGAAGACGCGCCGCGCCATCGCGAGGACGTCGCGGTCGACGCGCTGCAGGCAGGCGATGCCGTCGGCGGTGTCCGCCGCGAAGCGCTTGTCGAGGTCTTTGGTCAGGGGGTTGGACTGCTCGGTGGGCAGGAAGCCCAACTGGAACTGCGTCTCGTTGACGAGGAAGGATTCGGCGGGAGTAGGCATAGGAGGTGGGACGGCTGGGACGACTGGGACGACTGGGACATCTGGGACGGCTGAAATCCCTTGGATCCCTTGCTTGGGTGGGTGGTTTCCGGGGATTTGGCGTACTGTAGCACGATTGCGTGGATTCCGCATCCGCGGCATCCAGGCCGCATCAAAGTTCCATGGCGTCGATGAGGGAGAGGTTGGTGTGGTAGCCTGGGTCGGCGTCCGAGACCGCGGGGATCACATTGACGATCCTGCCGTTTTCGTCGCGGGTCTGGCATCCGAATCCCGAGGGCTGGAGGAAGCCCTGTGTAAAGGCCTGGAAGGCCTGCCCTGCGCGGAAGACGAGGGCCGCCTTGTCCTTGAACGGGAAATGGCGCATTTCCATCCCCGCGCGCACCGTCTCGGGCAGGCTCCACCACGGCATGTCGGAGTTGACGGGCTTCCGCGCGACGAGGTCGTAGCCCTTGGCGATGCCGCCAGCCGTGGGGTTGAAGCCGTAGTCGAAGACGTGGCAGAAGATCTGCGGCAGCATCGCGCTGGCCGTGCGGCACAATTCAGGCCTGCGCCCCTGCCTGAGGAGGACCAGGAGGCACTTCGCGGCCAGCCCCGTGAACTCCAGGGCGTGTCCTGGGTCGCTGAAGACCGTCGCGCCGTCGCGCCAGGCGTCGCCGTCTTGGTCGAGCGATTCAATGAAGTCGAAGGGCTGCAGTTCTGGATATCGGCCCGTGTTGACGTGGTTGTCGAGGATGAACTGGATGAACTCCTCGGCGTAGTCCGCCCAGAGCTCTTCCTGCGGCTCGGCGGCGAGGAAGTCCGCGATGCCGCCCAGGGCGATCATGCGCGGCCCCTGCGGGAACTTGCCCTCGATGAACTGCACCTGGTTCTTGGGGTCGAAACTCTGCTGGTCGGTGCGGAAGCGCTGGTGGCGCACCGCCTCCAGCACCGTCAGGAAGAGCCGCCGCCCCTCCTGGCGGTAGTCGTCGCGCTCCAGCGCCTGCCCTGCGGCGAAGAGCCCCTTGGAGTAGAAGAGGTCGCTGAAGTTGGCCGCGCCTGGCTCCGAGGGGAAGAAGCTGCTCCCGTCCCGCCGCATCGCAAACGGCAGGCGGCCGTGGTTGCGGCGGCGCAGCCGCTCCATCTCCTCCGCGACCGCGGCCAGCATCGGCCGCAGCCGCGCCGCGAGGGCGGGTTCGCCGTTGCGGGCGAAATACCCCGCGTGCTTGGCGAGGCTTTCGAGGCCGCGCCCCTGGATCCAGGAGTAGATGCACTCCTTGCGGCGGAAGGGCTCGTCGTGTTCATCGAAGTCGCGTCCAGTGACGATGTCGAACTTGGTGTCGATGAAACGATAGTCCTCGGGGGCGTGCTCGAAGCGCGCAAGCATCACCTCCGTCGAGGCGCGGAGAATGCGGTCGATCGTCTGGCGCATGGCTAGTATTTGAACGGGTAGGGGTTGGCCTTGGTGTAGATGTAGATGGGGTCGACGAAGTTGTCGTTGCGCTCGCCGCCCAGCCAGAAGTTCCGCACGACCCCCTCGACCTTCAGCAGCGCGATCAGGGCGTAGGCGCTGGTGCGCAGCTGCACGATGGTGCGCGGGTTGTCCTCGGGCGAGTTCACCATCCCCTCGAAGGCGCCGTGCAGCAGCGGGTCGTCGCTCTCCAGCAGCTGCATGTCCAGCAGTTTGGCGAAACTCTTCTCCGCCGCCTCCATCAGCGTCGCGTCCTGGTAGTGGCGCCCGAGTTCATCGAAGTACATCAGCGCGATCGGGACCGCCGAGGAGACCGTCTTGACGCCGTTGAAGAAGTTGCCGTCCTCCTGCTGGTGGGCGGCGAGCCACAGGGCGAACTTGCGGGCCTGGTCGCGGTATTTTTCGTCGTGGAAGAGGTCGGAGGCCGCCATCAGCATCTGCCCGCCGAAGTCGTCGTTGAAGGAGTGCATGCTCAGTTCGACCTCGCCGTCGTTGCGCTTGGGCTCCTGGTTGGTGAAGATGTCGCGCTGGAGGATGATGCTGCCGTCCTCGCGGAAGAAGTCGCGGATGTAGATGTCGGCGATGGGCTTGAGGCCGCGCTCGATGTAGCGCGGGTCGTTGGTGAAGAGGAAGAGGTCGTGGTAGAAGAGCCCCGTGCCGGACTGGAAGGAGCCGCGCATGTAGTATTTCGTGTCCTTGTCGTCGTGGAAGACCGCCCAGTGGGGCCAGCCGTCGTACATGCCGTATTCCATGTGCCATTCGGCGAAGAGCATGGCGCGGTCGAGGTATTCGGGATTGCGGGTGGCCTCGTAAAGCCAGACGAGGCACCAGGCGGCGGTCGTGGCGTCGCGCGGCAGGATCTCGAGGCTCTGCGGGATGATTTCGCGGAACGAGCCGTAGTAGCGCCGATTGCGGGCGTCGAGGTTCTGCAGGCCCATGATGTAGTGTCCCGCGAATTCCGCGCGTTCGAGGTATTCCGCCTTGCCCGTGCGCTTGTACATCGCGAGCAGGCAGGCCATGAAGATGCCCGTGCACCAGTTTCCAGAGTAGATCTTCTTGCCCGTGCGGGCGTTGTAGTCGCGCAGGGTGCGCCCCTGGTTGGCGTCCTGGCGGTCGATGACCTGGCCTCGGATCATGTTGGCGAGGGCGGCTTCGGCGCGTTCGAGAATCACACTTTTGTTCATGGGTCGATTCCTTTTTGGGGGGGCGCCTGGTTCCCGTTGGGCGGGCCAGGCTGGTTTCATGGTGTTTCGAGGGCATTCCCAGTCCCCGCGAGGATGGCGGTGTGGCTGGTGAAGGTGACGGGCTGGTTGGCGAGGGGGGCGAGGGCGTCGCGGAGGAGTTCGAGGCGCTGCGGGGCGAGGCCTGCGGCGAGGAGGCGCGCGGCGTAGGAGGCGGGGGTCTCGGCGTCAAGCCAGCGGGCGAGGAGGGCGGGAGGGAGGATCTGCGTGCGCTTGAGTTCAAGGACGGTGGCGGAGACCCCGCCGAAGCCCGCCTCGGCTAGCTCACGGCGCAGGGTGGCGTCGTCCCAGTTGACGAGGGGGTCGTCGGGGTTGCGGTAGATGGCCTCCTCGGCGGCGGCGATCTCGGGGGGGAGCGGCTGCGGGGCGAGGGCGGAGAGGCGCTGCCCGAGGCACGGGAGGTTCTCCGCGAGCGCGAGGGTGCCGCCGTCGGCGAGGAGGCCCTTGAGCGTGCGCAGGAGCGCCGTGCGGTCGGGCAGGCCAGCCAGGAGATTGCGCCCGACGATGAACTCGAAGCGCACGTCGGGGGAGCCGTCCGCCTCCAGGAGCCGCCGCAGTTCGGCGGGGGCGCCGACGACGAGGCGGGGCTGTCGCAGGCCAGGGAGGTTGGCGGCCTGCTCCAGGAGGACGCGGCCCGCCTCGGGCGTGCGCACGAGGGCCCAGACGCCGCCCTCGGGGGCGCGGCGGACGGCCTCCCAGGTGAGGAGGCCAGTGTCGGCGGAGAGGTCGAGGATGCGGTCGGAGCGCTGGATGGCGCGCATCCTGTAGAGTTCGGCGCGGAGGGTGGCGAAGGAGCCCGCGAGGGAGTCGACGGCGCGGGCGAGCCACTGTTCGGTGGGCTTGTCGGCGGGGGTGAAGGTGAGGATCTCGGGGGGCGGGAGGGCGTCCTCGTTTTCGCGGAGGGCGGCGAGCTGGAGTTCGCGGCGCTGTCGGATCTGGGCGGCGAGGGTGGCCTCGTAGCCGAGTTCGCCTGGTTCGTAGAAGACGCGCCCCTGGAGGGACGAGGGGAGATACTGCTGGGCGACCCAGTGTTCGCGGTATTCGTGGGGGTATTTGTAGCCGATGCCGTGGCCGAAGCCCTCCTTGTCCTGGCTGGCGTCCCGTAGATGGTTGGGGACCTCGCCCTCGCGCGAGCGCTCGATGAGTTTCAGGGCGTCGAAGAAGCCCATGACGGAGTTGGACTTGGGGGCGGTGGCGCAGTAGAGGGCGGCGTGGGCGAGGGGGTAGTGGCCCTCGGGGAGGCCGACGCGGTCGAAGGCCTCGGCGGCGGCCATGACGACCTGGAGGGCGTGCGGGTCGGCCATGCCGATGTCCTCGGAGGCGAAGATGACCATGCGGCGGAAGATGAAGCGGGGATCCTCGCCTGCGTAGACCATCTTGGCGAGCCAGTAGAAGGTGGCGTCGGGGTCGGAGCCGCGCATCGACTTGATGAAGGCGGAGATGGTGTCGAAGTGGCAGTCGCCCTCGCGGTCGTAGAGGACGGCGCGGTGCTGGATCGACTCCTCGGCGACGGCGAGGGTGATGTGGATGCGCCCGCCCTCGTCGGGCGCGGTGGTCTCGACGGCGAGTTCGAGGGCGTTGAGGGCCGCGCGGGCGTCGCCGTTGGCGACGTTCGCGAGGTGGTCGAGGGCGTCCCCGTCGAGGTCGATCGCCATTTTCCCGTAGCCGCGCGCCTCGTCGGCGAGGGCCTGCTTCAGGACGGCCTTGATGTCGTTGTCGTCAAGCGGCTTGAGCTGGAAGATGCGGGAGCGCGAGACAAGGGCGCGGTTGACGGTGAAATAGGGGTTCTCGGTGGTGGCGCCGATGAGGATGACGGTGCCGTTCTCGACCCACGGCAGCAGCGCGTCCTGCTGGGCGCGGTTCCAGCGGTGGACCTCGTCGATGAAGAGGATGGTGCGCTGGCCGTATTCGCCGAGGCGGCGCTGCGCCTCGGCGGTGACGGCCTTGAGGTCGGCGATGCCCGCCATGACGGCGTTCAGCGTGACGAAGGCGGAGCGCGTGGTGTTGGCGATGACGCTGGCGAGCGTGGTCTTGCCCGTGCCAGGCGGCCCGTAGAAGAGCAGCGAGGAGAGCTGGTCGGCCTGGATCGCGCGCCGCAGCAGCCGCCCTGGCGCCAGGATGTGCGTCTGCCCGATGTACTCGCCGAGCGTGCGCGGGCGCATCCGCGCCGCCAGCGGCGCCTCCTTGCGCAGCCGCTCCTCGCGGGCCAAATCGAACAGGGTTTTCTCTTCGCGGCGGGGCATGGGTGAGGGAATGGGAAGGGCTGTCAGGGCTTCCAGGTCTTCCGGACGGAAGCGGGTGCTGGTTTGCTCGACGCGAGCGCCACGGCGTGGCTACGGCCGCGAAGACGCCGGATTTTCCAGGTTTTCCGGATTCAGTGGATGGCCTGCCGGATGAACTGCTCAATGGCGGGGAGTTCGGGGTCGATGAGGGTTTTGCGCAGGGGGAGTTCGAGGAGGCGGTCGAGGGCGGGATGGCGCGCGGGGGCGTCGTCCCCGATGGCCTGGGCGACGGCGGCGGGGAATTTGCCGGGGTGCGCGGTTTCGAGGCAGAGGGTCGGGGCGCCTGGAAGCGGGTTGGCCTGGGCGACGGCGACGCCGACGGCGCCGTGGGGGTCGAGCAGATAGCGGTGCTGTTCCCAGAGGTCGCGGATGGTGGCGAGGGTCATGGCGGTGTCGCCGCGTCCGGCGGCGAAGTCGGGGTCGGTGCCGGGGATGGTCAGGGACTTGGCGGCGGCGAAGTCGGCCATGGCGCGGCGGACGGCGGCGCTGTCCTCGCCGAGGCGGTAGAAGAGGTAGCGCTCGAAGTTCGAGGCGACCTGGATGTCCATCGACGGCGAGAGGGTCGGATGGACGGCGCCGACGGAGTAGACGCCGGTGTTGAAGAAGCGCGAGAGGATGTCGTTTTCGTTGGTGGCGAGCAGCAGCCGCGCGACGGGCGCGCCCATCTTTTGGGCGACGTATCCCGCGAAGATGTCGCCGAAGTTGCCGGTCGGCACGCAGACCTGCACGGGGGCGCGGGTGCCCGCGAGTTCCTGGACGCGGAAGGCGCCCCAGAAATAGTACACGACCTGCGCGAGGATGCGCGCCCAGTTGACGGAGTTGACCGCGCCCAGGCGGAACTCCTGCTTGAAGGGCAGGTCGTTGAAGACCGCCTTCAGCACCCGCTGCCCGTCGTCGAAGGTGCCGCGGATCGCGAGGCAGTGGACGTTGGCGTCGGGCACGGTCGCCATCTGGCGCTCCTGCAGGGGGCTCACGCGCCCCTCGGGATACATGATGAAGATCTCGATGCCAGGCTTGCCGCGCACGCCGTGGATCGCGGCGGAGCCCGTGTCGCCCGAGGTCGCCCCCAGGATGTTCAGCGTGCCGCCGCGCCGCTTCAGCACCCACGCGAAGAGGTTGCCGAGGAACTGCAGCGCGACATCCTTGAAGGCGAGGGTCGGGCCGTGGAAGAGCTCCGCGACGTAGAGGCCCTCGGGGCCGAGGGGCTTGACGGGGACCACGTCGGCGCAGTCGAAGGTCGCGTAGCTCGCGGCGACCAGCGCCTTGAGGTCGGCGGCGGGGATCGCGTCCCCGACGAAGGGCGCCATGACCGCGCAGGCGAGGTCGGGGTAGGAGAGTCCGCGCCAGGCGTCGAGGGTCGCGGCGTCGACTTGTGGGAGCGCCTCGGGGAGGAGCAGCCCGCCGTCGTCGGCGAGACCCATCATGACGGCGTCGGTGAAGCCCACGGGGGCGATGCCGCCGCGGGTGCTGCGGTAGCGCGAGGATTTTTCAGGGGATTGGAGGTGTGTCTGCATGGAAGTGTCTGCCAGTTGTGGAAAGCGGTGATATATTTAGATGGTTTTTTCTTTGATGGAACCCAAAGGAACCCAAAGGAACCAAAGGGACCTCAGGGACGGAAGGGACTTTCGACCCCCAAAAGGGACGGAAGGGACTTTCGGCCCCCGAAGGGGCCAAAGGGACTTTTTCGTGGCCCGCCGAGTGGCGGGCGTTGCGTGTAATATAACTCTTGCACCGATGACACACCAGGCCGTCATTTTTCTCGCCGCGGGCTTCGAGGAACTCGAAGCGCTGGCGCCCGCCGATGTCTTCCGCCGCGCGGGCATTCCCGTCACCCTCTGCGGCGTCTCGCCTGACGCGCAGATGATGGTGCCAGGCTCGCATGGCGTCAAGGTGCAGTGCGACATTCGGCTGGCGGATCTGCGTGCGGCGGACTACGATGTCTGCTACCTGCCAGGCGGCATGCCAGGCGCGGCGACGCTGGCGGCGACTCCCGCGGTGCTGGAGGCCGCGCGCGGCATCCTGGCGTCGGGCGGGCTGGTCGCCGCGATCTGTGCGGCGCCGCTGGCGCTGGACGCGGCGGGGCTGCTGGAGGGGGTCGAATACACCTGCTACCCTGGCGTGGAGAAGCAGATCCGCCACGGCTCCTACACTGGGAAGTACATCCAGCGCAGCGGGCGGCTGCTGACGGCGTGCGGCCCCGCGGCGGCGCTCGACTTCTCGCTGGAAATCCTGCGCGCGCTGGAATTGCGCGCGCTGGCGAACCAACTTTCGCAGGCGATGCAGCAGAAGCGCTGAGGCATCTCCTTTCCCCACCACCTCAACACCGACCTTTTCCGTGAAAGCATTTCTGGCCATCTTCAAGCAGACCATCCGCTCCGCGATGCGGTCGAAGGTCTTCCTCGTGCTCTTTGCGCTGATCCTGATCGTGGTGATCGGGCTGCCGCTGACCATCAAGGGGGACAACACCCCCGCGGGGCTGGTGCAGATCTCCCTGACCTACTCGCTGAACATCGCGATCGCGCTGATCTCGGCCTCGACGCTGTGGCTGGGCTGCTCGCTCCTGGCCAGCGACATCGAGAGCTACAACGTCCACCTGGTGCTCGTGAAGCCGTGCCCGCGCTGGGTGCTGTGGCTGGGCAAGTGGCTCGGCATCGTCGCGATGCACACCGCGATCCTCGTCGTCTCCATGTTCGTCATCTACGGCCTGACCATGTACCGCCTGGCCGCCGCGGAGCGCAGCGGCCAGTTCAGCGCGGAGCAGATGGAGAAACTGCGCCAGGAGACCCTGGTCGCCCGCCGCAAGTTCTACCCTGCGCCCGTCGATCTGCGCGCGCAGGTCGAAAAGACCTACGAGGAGCGCGTCCGCAACGGCTCGCTGAAGCCTGGCGAGGACGCGGAATCCATCCGCACCCTCAAGAAGGCGATCCAGACCGAACTGATGCAGGGCATCATGAAAAACATCAGCGTGCCCCCTGGCGAAACCCATGAATGGAACTACCGCGGCGTCACCGTCCCCAAGGGCGGCACCCCGATCTTCCTGCGCTTCCGCATCTCCGCAGGCGACATCGCCGAGACCTCCCAGAAGCGGCTCCCCATCGACTGGACCTTCGCCGTCTTCACCGACAAGGACGGCAAGGCGCTGCCAGCGCCCGCGCCAGGCAGCTACAAGGACGCGCACGGCCAGCCCTTCCACATGCCTGGCGGCACCTGGCAGGAACTGGCGACGCTGCAGCCTGGCGCCGCCGTCGGCCCAGGCACCTTCAACTTCCCCGCGCAGGTCATCGTCAACACGGCGGACGGCAACCTGGCCAGGCTGACCTTCGCGAACCTGAGCAAGCCCGAGGAGGATCCCGAGTGGAAGCGCCCCGCCGAGGCGGGCAAGGCGCTGACCGAGGAGCAGCAGCGGGAAAACAACTCCCTGAAGCAGAAGTACACGGCGATCTTCCAGGTGGTCGACGGGCCGCTGCTGATGTGCCGCGTCGCGAGCTTCTTCGACAACTTCCTGCGCACCGTCCTCATGGCGGTCATCCAGATCGTCTTCCTCGCCGCCCTGGGCTGTACCGTCGGCGCCATCTTCTCGACCCCCGTCGCCATCTTCGTCGCCGTCTCCTACATCGTGATCGGCATGATCGTCCCCGCCGCCGTCAATGCGCCGCTCCGCAACGACGACGGCTCGTACATCTACTCGAACAACCTCAACCGCGCCATCCACTACCTGTCGCGCGGCGTGCAGGCGATCGTGGTGACTGTGGACGACCTGGACTGCACCTCGCAGCTGGCCTCAGGCGAACTGGTCGAATGGGCCGAGGTCGGCGGCGCGCTGCTGAAGGTGCTGGTGTTGCGCACGGGCCTCATTGCGCTCTTAGGCATCTGGCTGCTCCAGAACCGCGAACTGGGCCTGGTGGTCCGCAAAATCGGCTAGAACTACCCATTTTCCCATGAAGAACAGCGTTGTGAAAATCGTGGTCATCCTCGGGGTGATGGTGGCGTGTCTCTGCACCCTCTCCTTCCTGCAGGGGCGTATGAACGGCATCCGCGAGGAGGAGCACCTGACCGACAGTAAGCCCCTCGAGAACGCGCCGCCGATGGTGGCCTTCACCAGCGTCGCGCTGGGCGGCTTCCGCGGGCTGCTGGCGGACTACCTGTGGCTGCGCTCGGGGCAGATGCAGGAGCAGGGCAAATACTACGAGATGGTGCAGCTGGCCGACTGGATCGTGAAACTGCAGCCGCGCTTCACCTCCGCGCACGCCTTCCTGGCGTGGAACATGGCCTACAACGTCTCGGTGACCTACACCGACAAGCAGGACCGCTGGCGCTGGGTGAAGCGCGGCATCGAACTGATCCGCGACCAGGCGATGGAGTACAACCCGACGGATCCTGAACTGTTCCGCCAGCTGGGCTGGATCTACCAGCACAAGATGGGTCAGGAGATGGACGACGCGAACCTCTACTACAAGCAGCAGATGGCGCGCGAGATGATCCGCCTCTTCGGCGACTACTACGGGGAGTGGGAGATCCTCGACAAGGCCCCCCTGACCGAGGCCAAGCTGCTGGCGGTGCTCGGCGACAAGGCGGCGGGATACCAGCAGGTGATGGCGGAGTGCGGCCTCAACTTCATGCAGCTGGAGGGGCTCTTCCGCGAGTACGCGGTGATCCCCGACCGCCTGCCCGAGAACGAGAAGTTCAATCTGCGCGGGCGCCTGGAGCAGATCGGCGCGGCGAAGGACGTCGAACTGTGCCTGCGCCATCGCTGGATCCTCTACAAGTACCGCCTCGACCCCAAGATGATCATGAAGGTCATCGACATCTACGGCAAACTGGACTTCCGCCTGCCCGAGGCGCACGCCATCTACTGGGCCGAAAAGGGCCGCGAGCAGTGGTTCTCCGAGGCCGCCAAGTTCAAGCGCCTCAACTGCGACCGAATGATCTTCCAGTCCCTCAACAACGCCGTCCAGACGGGACGCCTCCTCTACCTCAAGGGCGACCTCAACAACCTGCTGATGATGCCGAACCTCGACGTCGCCGACGCGGCCAAGAAGGCCTACGAGGACGCCCAGAAGGAGTTCCCCGACATGCACCTGCAGGGGCCCTTCATCAACTTCCTGGTGGACGGCATCGTCCGCCTCTACTCCTTCGGGCAGGAGAAGAAGGCGTCGGAATGGTTCCAGTACGCCAAGACGCTGAACGCGGGGCGTTTCGCGGGCGACCTGGAGACCTTCGTCAACAAGGAGGTCGCGGAGGACATGGAGTCGGCGAGCCGACGCCAGGCGCAGGCGACCATCGAGAGCTATCTGCTGCAGGCCTTCATCTACCGCACCTACGCCGAAAACGAGGAGTCGGACGAATACAAGGATTCGGAGGCGCTGCTGCGCACGGCGGCGGAGATCTACGCCCACTACGCCTCCTTCATCAAGGGGACGGAACTGCGTCGGCGCCTGCCCCCGTTCGAGCAGATCGCGGGCAGCATCCTGTATCTGGTCTACCAGGAGTTTGACAACCAGGGGGAAAACGGCAAGGCGCGCGCGCAGAACCTGTCGCGGTGGCTGCCGCGCCCGAGGCTGGTGCCCATCGGCAACGCGGCCGACACCGAGCGCCCCGACGAACAGTAGCAGGCGGCTTTCAGGAAGAACGCGGAGGCAACGGAAATGGCGACGATCATGCATTTCTTTCGCAATCTGATGGACAATGGAGGACCGATGTTCTACATCATCCTCTTCTTCCTGCTGGTGGCGCTGGTCGTCTTCGCGGAGCGCTTCCTCTATCTCCACCGCGCCCGCATCGACACCTTCGAACTGCTGCGCGGGCTGATGAACCAGTTGCGCAACCACAACATCAAGGAGGCCATCGTCAACTGCGACGGACGCACGGGCCCCGTCGGCGAGATCTTCCGCACGGCGATCGAGCATTGGCGGGACGGCGAGCAGGGCATCCGCTATGCGGTCGAGGAGGTCGTGCGGCTGCTGATCCCGCGGCTGGAGCGCAATCTGAAACTGCTGTCGGGGCTGGCGAACATGACGCCCGTGCTGGGGCTGCTGGGGACGCTCTTCTCGCTGATCAAGATCTTCGCGGTGATGGCGACGGACAATTCGAAGATCACGGGCGTTGCCAATGTGAGCGGCGACATCAGCAGGGCGCTGGTGTGCACGGCGGCGGGGCTGATCGCCTCGCTGCTCTGCCAGTTGTTCCACGCGGTGCTGACGGAGATCATCGACCGCCAGCTGGCGGAGATGGGCAAGGGGGCCGCCGAAATCACCTATTTCCTTACCACGACCCCCCCGCCGAAGAACTGACATGTACGCCTGGCGTTCCAATCAGCGTTGCACCCCGACACTGTTTCCGTCCACGGTCGGAATGGTGTCGCTCTTCTTCGTGCTGATTGTGCTCTTCTGGCTGGGCAACAGCACCGTCTCCATGACGGGCGTGCCCGTGGCGCTGCCGCGGGTGGAAAACGCCCAGGTGGAGGAGGTCAACCGCATGCTCGTGACCATGACCGCCGACGGGCGCTACTTCTTCAACGGGCGCCTCCTGCAGCTCGAGGAGTTGCGCAAGGCGCTGCGCGAACATGTGCGGGATGCGCGCAACGCCGACGCCAAGGCGGCGGGCGAGGGGGACGAACGGCTTTCGGGGCATTCGGCGCGGCCGATGGTGATGGTCTTCCGCGCCGACCGCACCATCACCCTGGAGGCGTGGATGCAGGTGGCCGACATGGCCCGCGCCAATGGATTGAGCGTGTATCTGGTGACCGAACCGCTGCCTCGGCGGCAGGAGGCCGTCCCCTCGAACAATGTCAGCCGCGACTCTAAACCATGATAGCGCCCTTCGGCCGCGCCGCCCCGTCAGCTGGTGGGATCGCACCTGGCTGCGGTTCCTGGTGGCGGCGCTGATTGTGGCCGTGCTCCATGTGCCTTTCCTGCTGCCGATGCAGGACGTGCAGGAGAAGCCAGCGGCCGACCCCGACGCGGGCCGCGCGGGCATCGTGGTCCTGCCCGCGCCGCCCGAGCGCGGCGGGGGGTCGCCCGCCCTGGATGAACTCTACTTGTGGATGGCGCTGATGGACGCGGCGGATGGATACCGCCCCGACTGGCGGCATGGCTTCTCGGCACTGAACCGCACGGAACGCCCCGAGGACAGGCCCGTGTGGCCGACGTGGACACAGGAACCGCACCGCCTGGGCAGCGTGGTCTTCGCGCCGCTGAAGCTGAGCGTGATGCCCGCCAATGCCGCCGAACTGCTGCTGGCGGGGTGGAAGGAGTACACGCCGACGGAGCCGCTGGTCGCCTGGCGGCGCAAGCCAGTGCCGCACGAAGTGGTGTGGCGGCGCGGCAGCGGTCTGCCGCTCAGGAATCCGCCGTCGCTGGACGAGGCGACGCTGAAAGTGTGGAACGCCCCCGAGACGCGGGGGCGGCTGTCGGATACGACGCTGCTGGCGGTGCAGACGGTGCCGATGCTGGCGCCGCCTCGGATTGTGCTGCGCCGTTCCTGCGGGGTGCCTGCGCTGGACGCTGGCGCGGTGCGCGCGGTGCGCGGCGTGCTGCAGGGGCTGCCGCCGTCGGATCCGGAACGGCAGCCCTTCTCCGAATTGACCCTGGAAATCGAGTGGCGGTATTAGCCGCCAGGGAGAGCCTGGAATGCCCTTTGCGGATGCCCTGATCCTTTACACGCTGATCCTGATCGTCTTCTGCGTCGTCTGCCTGGTGGGGGATCTCCTGTGGCGCAGCAACCACTCGTGGCATCTCTCGAAGTCGCGCCTGATGAGCTGCCGCAAGTGCAATACGGTCTTCCTGCTGAAACGGCAGCAGCTGGACCGCCGCTGCCCGAACTGCGGCACGCGCGGCACGCCGTTCCGAATGCCGTACTCGGGCGTCCACGAGACGCTGCGGCAGCGGGCAGGCAACCTGGAGGAGTAGCGACGATGCGGATCATCAGCGGGCGGGCGCGCGGCATTCGGCTCGCCGTCCCCGAGGACGACGCGATTCGGCCGACCGAGGACAAGGTCAAGGAATCGCTCTTTTCGACGCTGGGGCCGCTGGAGGGCGCCGCGGTGCTGGATCTCTTCTCCGGCACGGGCGCCCTGGGGCTGGAGGCGCTCTCGCGCGGCGCCGCGCGCGTGGTGATGGTGGAGCGGGACGCGCGGCATGTGGCCGTCATCGAGCGCAATCTCGCGGCGGTCCTGAAGTCGATGGGCGGGACCGCTTCGGCGGGGGAGGCCGTGGTGGTGACGGGGGAGGTCGCGGGGTGCGCCGCGCGCGTCTCGGGCCCGTTCGACTTTGTGCTGGCCGACCCGCCCTATCATCCCGCGGCGGGCGAATACGGCGCGCGCGAACTGCTGCTGGACGCGGCGCTCGCCCGCGCATTGTTCACGGAGGGGACGATCCTGGCGCTGGAGCACGCGACCGATGTGCGGGGGCTGCCGTGGGCGCCGTCGTCGCCCTGGCGGCTGCTGAAGGAGCGGTCGTTTGGCATCCGCACCGTCAGTTACGCCCGACATCAGTCGGGGAATCCAAAAGCTTCCACGATGGAGGAATGAATAGCATGAAAGCCCTGGTGATGAAGTGCACCGCCGTCCTGGCCCTGGCCGCCGTTCTGGTTCTGGCCGCCGAACCCGCCGCGAAGCCCGCGCCCCCGCCGCATCTCGCCTTCCAGAAGGAGGCCGCCGCGATCCTGCCCGCGTTCCGTAAATGGGGGCGGACGACAGGCCGCGAGGTCGAGATGCTGGACGCCGACGGCAAGGTCGTGGGCTACCTCCGCCTGGCGCCTGCGGGGCGTCGCAGCCGCATGCGCGGCTTCAAGGGCAATGTCGATGTCGCGGCGGTGCTGGGGCCAGACAAGCGGATCCTCGGGATGGCGCTGGGCGCGAACCGCGAGACGCCGCGCTTCCTGCAGAAGGTGCGCGCGGGCGGGCTGCTGGGGCGGTACAATGGCAAGACCGTGAAGGAGGCGAACGCGGCCCCCGCGCCGATGCCCGTCACAGGCGCGACCTATTCCTCGCGCGCCATCATTGCCGAGATGAAGGACGTGCTGAAATAGCGCGCTCCTGCAGGAACTGCCGTATGGCCTCGCGCGTGTGCGAATGGATTTCCTCCAGCAGCGCGCGCTGCAGCGCGGGTTTGCCCTCGCAGAGATCATGGGTGCTGGCGATTTTCACGAGGCAATCCTGCACCGCAGGGGAGGTGTGCGTCATGGATTGAAGCAGGGGGTCTGCGCCTGCCAGGTCGCGCAGGTGACTGTCGTATTCGCCTCTGAGAAAGGCGTCGATCAGCGGAATGAAGCGCACGGTGCACGAGCGCGACGCCCCGCGCTCCCATTTTCGGATGGTCGCCCAGCTGACCCGAAGAAACTGCGCCAGCTGCAGCAGGGACAGCCCCAGCGACTTGCGCTTGTCGCGCAATTGCCGCTGGATCTCTGGCGTGAAGTGCCCTGAAAATGCGATGGTCTGGATTTGCATGGTGATATCTCCTTGGAATGTCTGCGACAACGGGAATGTATCCACTCCAGGACAATCTGCAATCACAGTGCAGCAAAGTCGCGCAAATCCATGAAAATGCGGGGCGTCGCGGGGAAAATCGCGGACGGCGGGAGACGGACCAGGCGTCGGACATCGTTACTGCGTATAGTGCCGACACGTTTCGGACGCAAGCATTTCCTGGAACCTGACAGGAGGCATGGCAGGCTCTAGTTGGAGACTGGTGGCTGGGACGACTGGTGTATTTTCCCCGACGGGAATCATCCAGCGGGAGGTTCGTCGTGGAGCGCGACCTGGATCCGATATTTGCCTGGTGAGATACCCCAGAAGTCTTTGAACCTACGGCAGAAATGGAAACGGTCTCGATAGCCGAGCCGAGGGAAGATGTCGTCGATGGGGAGGGAGGATTCCTCCAGGAGGCGGGCGGCTTCGCGCAACTTGGCCTCCTCGATGTAGTTCTTCGGACGCTGTTTGGTAAGCTGGAGGAACTGCCGCCGGAACTGGGAGACGGAGAGGCCGCAGTAATCCGCCATCTCGTCCACAGTCCACCAGTGTTCGGGGGAGTTCTGGATCTCGTCCAAGAGCACGCCGATTTTCGACTGTTGCCCTGCGGTGCTTTTGGCGACCTGCAGATCCAGCAGCAGTTCCTGGAGGAGAAGCGACGCACGCCACTGCGAAACGGCGGCGGGATCTTGGACGAGCGGGTGCAGCGCGGTGAGGCGCCGCGCGGGCGAATAGTGGACGACGCCAGTCTCGATCAGTCCGCAGTCGGCCATCTGACGTGCGAGGGGGCCGTCGAAGAAGACGTAATCCTCCGCATATCCGGTTCCGGCGACGCCGCCATAGAGGTTCCATACGCCAGGGCGTAGGATGACGTAATCTCCTGCGTCAAGGGGGCATTCACGGGAGTCCTCCAGCCAGAGGCGCCCCTGGCCACGGTAGATGTGGCCGAGCACGAAATAAGGGAACTGGCGCAATGGTGCCGTGGCGAAGTCGTCGCGCGCGCCTCCGTCGACGCGCAGTGAATAGATGGCGATGCCGTAGCGCGGCGCGATGCCAGGAGCAATGGCACTGGCCTCGATGCAGGCCCGCGCTCGGCTCTTCATGCAATTGGTCTCGTGCTTTCTGGGCATGGCTCACAGTTCCAAAACAAAAGGCATTGCCTGACGTTGCACAGCATAATATAAGGCGATGTCCACAAGCGGCGAGGACGGCGTCGGGCGCATTGGCGGGAGGTGTTCCGTGTCGGCCCGCTCTCCTCGGGCAGGGGGGCTGGTCATTTGAAGAAGCCGATGGCGCGCATCCATTCGGCGGACTGGCGGATGGCGGTCGCGGGCTCCAATTCACGGCCGGCGTATTCAATGTCGGCGAATCCGGCGTAGCCTTGGCGCAGCAGGGCGGCCGCGCAGACGGGGAGATCCACGTCGCCGTGACCGACGGGCGCGGGGGTGTAGAAGCGGCCGTCGCGTCCACGGAGGGCGCCGTCCTTCGGAGTGTCGGAGATGTGCCAGTCCTTGCAGTGGACGTATGCGACGAGGTCTTCGAGGGCGTCGAGGGCAGCGGCGGGATCGCCGCCCAAGGCCGCGTTCCCGATATCGAAGGTGAAGCGCAGGGAGGGCTCGGCGTGGCACGCCTCCAGCAACTCTTCGGCGGTGAGGAACGGTGAGGGCGGCCCATCGAAATTCTCGATGGTCAGGAGGCACCCTGCCTCCCGCGCAAGGGGGGCGAGACGGGGAAGAAGCCCGCACCAGCGCCGACGGTTCTCCGCCAGGTCAGCGAGGCCCAGGATCGGCAACGGCACGACCATCGCGATCGGGGCGCCCAGTTCATGCGCCTCCTCAAAGCGCCGCGCGGCCTCGTCAAGCGCGGTGGCTTCGTCGCCCTTCTGGCGGAAACTCTGGAGGGCGAAGGTGAAGGCACTGACGGCGAGACCCGCGTCGTGCGTCCAGCGGCGCAGGTCGCGGGGGGCGCGTCCGTAGCAGGAGACCCAGTCGACGGCGTGTGCGCCGCAGGCGGCAATCAACTCTGGATAGCACTCTACTGGATAGAGTTCCGGGCGGGAGGCCAAAGTATAGGTCATGACTGAGATGCGCATCATTTCTGCTTTGTCGCCTTGGCCTTCGCCTCCTCGATGGCACGCAAGTTCTCGGCAAAGGGCGGGGAGAAGGGCTCCCCGAAGGGGCGGAAGGGCACCTGACGGTAGATCTCCTCGATTCGCGACAGCAACGCCAGCGGCAGCGGCCCCTTGAGGGCGGCCTCAACATTGGCCTCCAGGCGCGCGATGGAGTCGACGCCAGTCAGGACGGAGGCGACACATGGCTGGGAAAGCACGAAGCGCAGGGCGAGTTCTGGCAGAGGGATGCCGCAGTCCTGAACCAGTTCATAGAGGGCCATGAACTGCTTCCGCCGCGGTTCGGAGAGCCAGCGCATCGGCTGAGCCACGACATCCTGCCAGTAGACTTTTGCGAGGGCGCCCTGCTGCAGCGGGGACCCCGCAAGGAGACCGATGCCGGTTTCCTTCGCGGCGGGGAAGACACTGTGGCGGGCTTCCTGCCACAGCAGGCTGTATTGGAAGGCAGTCAGGGCGACGTCGAAGCGGCGGCTTCGAATTAGGCGCGCCATCTCGGTGGTGGTGGTGCCGCCGAGGCCAAAGAAGCTTACGCGGCCTGCCGCGCGAAGTTCGTCCAGGAGGTCGAGGACAGGGCCCTGGTATGGCTCCTCGCAGGTCCACCAGTGGTAGAACTCAGGGCGGTCTGGCTCGTGGACATAGAGGATGTCCACCTGGTTCCTGCCGAGGCGCTCCAGGGAATGGAGGAACTCCCCGCGCATGAAAGCGCGGTCCTGGGGGCGGTAATCGGCGGCGGGGAGATTGCCCAGTTTGGTTCCGACGTGGATGTCGAGGTCGTATTTGCGGAGGGCGGCGCCGATGACTGCCTCGCTGTCGTGGTAGCTGGGGGCGGTGTCGATGTAGTTGATGCCCAGTTCGGCGGCACGCCGTACGATCTCCACGCCCTCCCCCTTCGACCACACGGTGCTCAAGGGCAGTCCCCCAAGTGCGAGGCACGAGAGTTCCAGTCCCGTCCTTCCCAGTTTTCTTCGTGGCAGCATCTCCTGGCCTCCCCCTTTTCAGCCGTCCTTGCGGAGGGTTTCAATGCAGCGTAGGAGGGCGGCCGCGATGAAGCGGTTCTCCTCGGAGGTCATGGCGGGATGGATCGGCACGCACAGGATCTTGCGGGCGAGGGCCTCCGAACGGGGCGTCGTGCCCTGTACGCACTTCGCCAGGTAGGGGCTTACCTCGTAGATGGGCGGATTGGCGACCCAGCAGGCCAGATGGTAGCGCTCCGTCATCATCGCGATCAGTCGGTCTCGTTTCTCCCCCGCCCAGGCGTCGCATACGGTGAGACAGTAGAGGTAGAAGGAGCCCTCGTCGGTCCGTCCGCCCAGCGGGAGCTGGAGTTCGGGGATGTCCTTCAGCAGCAGGTTGCGCTCCGCCGCTACCCGTCTGCGCCCGGCGATGAAACTGTCTAGTTTCTTCAACTGCACCAGTCCTACGGCCGCCTGGACCTTGGTCATGACATTGCTGGTGCCCCAGGCCCCCACGGCGCGGCCGTACATGCGCACCCGTCGCATCCAGGCGGCCAAGTCGCTGTCGTCGGTGACAAGGAGGCCGCCTTCACCGAGGGTAGTCATGTTCTTCATGGTGTGGAGGCTATATGCGCTGGCGTAGCCCTGTTTGCCGATCTTCGTGCCCTGGTAGTCGCCGCCCATGGCACGGGCGGCGTCGGCGATGACCTTCGGCGGTCCATGGACGGGGTGCGGATGGCGTGCGGCGATCTCCAGATACTCGTCCATCGGCGCGCTGTTGCCGTGGATGTGGACTGGGAAGATGGCGCGGGTGCGCGGAGTGATCTTGCGCTCCACGTCCTCGGGGTCCAGCAGATAGTCGGAGGCCCGGGATTCGCCCCAGACGACCGTGCCGCCCGCCCCCAGGACCGCCAACGGCGCGGAGTCGTAGTTGATAGAAGGGACGATGACCTCGTCGCCGGGCTGTAGCTCAAGGTAGCGGAAGAGGATATCCTGGGCGGGGCCGCAACTGTTGACGGCGACCGCCTCCTTGACGCCGACGTAGGCGGCGACGGCCTTCTCGAAGTCGATGATGGGCTGGGAGGTGAAGCCGAATCCCTCCTTGAAGTTCATGGAGTCGCGAATGGCTGTGACGGCGGCCTCGACCTCCTCCTCCCCATAGATGGAGCCCAAGCAAGGTTCCGACCCCCAGGCCTGGCAGGGGTATTTCAAGGCCTCGTTGATTTCATGTTCTGTCATCATGGTTGCATGCTTTTTGGGGACAAGGGGCGCTCTGGAGACAAGGGGAGTTCAAAAAGTCACGATGCCGCATTCGATGTCCTCCTTGTTGACGCTGTAGGCGATGAGGAGGCGGTTTCCGTCGACGAAGACGGCGGGATACTGGTAGCCGTGGCATTTGAGTTCGCCAGGGAGGCGCTGGCGGGTGGGCTCGGCGATGAGGCGGTGCATGGAGGTGAACTTGCGGCCGTCGGGGGAGAGGGAGATGGCGAAGAAGTTGCGGTCCATGTAGCGACGGGTGGAGTTGCCGATGACGAAGTAGCGTCCATCGGCGAGGCGTCCGACGGCCATGCGGGAGGCGGAATCGGGGAAGTTGCTCTGCATGACCGAGGACCAGGATTGTCCACCGTCGGTGCTCAGGGAGACCCCGGCCTGGCAAGTGCCGTTCTCGTTGCGGAAAAGCATGACAAGCGTGCCGTCGTCGAGGGCGTAGAAGCAGTTTTCCCCATAGCACCAGATGCCGAGGTCGTGCCCCTCGTAGAAGTGCCGTTCGTCGACGGGCCAAGGCTGTTCGATGAGCTGCGGGGGCTCTTCGGGATTGAGGCCGGGCCAGAGGAGGACAACCGGGCGCCCGCGGAAGTTGGCGGCGCCTTGGAGGAGACGGCCCTGCGGGGTGGGGACGGGGGGATGGAGCATGAAGAGAACGGGGGCGAGGTCGCGCTGGACCAGGCGCCAGTGCTCGCCGTCTTCGCTGGCCCAGAGATTGCTGAAGTTGGTGGCGCGGGCGGGGTCGAAGGCGGACATGGTGTAGCCGGTGTCGGGGGCCTTGGAGAACTTCTCCATGACGAGGAGGTAGAGGGTGTCGCGGCAGGTGCAGAAGCCGGCGGTCATGTAGAACTGGTGGCAACTGGCGTCAGCCTGGAGTATGACTTGGGGGGCGGACCACTGCTGCCCGTCCCCGGAGGTGGCGAGGAGAACGGACTGGCCGGGGGCGTCCTCGTTGACAGCGCCGGTGTTCCAGGCGAGGAGGAAGCGGTTGCGGAATCGGGTTATGGCGGGTGCGTGGTTGTAGGTGCCGAAGCCCTCGCCGCCGCGGTAGACGGAGTGGCGTTCGAGGGGCATGGGGGGGACAGTGCCCATGTCGCCGAAGCCGCCGTCTCGAGTGCAGCCGGTGTCGGCGAAGCAGGCGGCGCGGTATTGGAGGGCGACCTGCCGTTTGAGCTCCGGGGAGAGCAGGTCGATTTTGGCTTCCTGGTAGAGGTCAAGTTCGGGCATGGCTACTCCTCCCCGGTGAAGTAGGGCATGAGGCTGACGTGGTTCAGGTAGACGCGCGTGCCCGGCGGCGCCCCGGCGTCGGAGAAGGTGACAAGGGGATCGGGGACGAGCGCCTTGAAGACGATCTTGTCGTAGTTGCCGCGGGCTCCTGCGTCCCGCAGGGAATGCTCGGTGTATTCCGGGAGCACTTCCACGCCCTGGATAGTGCAGGTCAGCACGCCTTTCCGGTGGTCCGTCTGGCGGAGGCGGGCGGCGTCCCCGCTGACGAAGGAGAGCGAGTAGACTTTCCCGGGGACGAGGCCCTTGGCGCGCTGGGCGAGGGTGCCGGGGGCGCCGTTGCCGCGGCGGAACTGGGCGAAGCCGTCGCCCTCCTTGCCGTCCGTGATGCGGCGCTGCCAGTTCTTGCCGAACTCCTCGGCGGTGACGGCGGCGACATCGCCCTGGGCCGACCATCCGGCGAGCCCCCATTCGAAGTCGGGGTTGTCGAGATGGCCTGGGCGGTAGGTGTATCCCAGCCGCGCGGTGAAGAGGTCGGCGCGCCCTTCGTGGACGTAGTGGCGGAGGAGCGCCGCGGCGAAGCGGCTCATTTCCCGGTCGGCGTAGTGGTCGCCCCAGAAGCCCAGGACCTTGAGGCCGCGGTATTGCGGGTCGTTGGCCAGGGCGTGGAGCTGCAGGTCGAGGAAGCGCTTGAAGTTCACGTCGGGATGGATGTCCAGGCAATACCCGAAGGGGAGATTGCAGTGGCACAGGGTGGCGCCGATGGAATCCGGCGCCATGCCGAGGAGTTCTGAAAGTTGCCGGAACTTGGCGGCGATGGCATGGCGGGCCTCGCGCTCGGTGCGCGCGGACGGGAGATAGACCTCGTAGTGGTGGCGCATGTCGCGGGAGAGCGCCGCCGCCGTCTGCAGGAAGTCGGCAAGCCGGGCGCCGGGAAGGATGCTGCCGCCGCAGAGCCAGACATGCAGCGAAGTCTCTTCCGGAAGGCGCCCCATGCCCGCGAAGAGGTCCCGGAACCACTGGGTCTGAAGCGGGATGTTGTTCTCGATCTCATCCACGATGACGACACCGCTGGCGGTGGGCGCGGATGCGCGCTGGACGAAGAAGCGCCGCGCGGCATCTGCGTCCCCGGGTGAGAACCGGGAGACGGCGGCCATGCCGACGGAGGCATACATACGATGGTGCCCTGCGGCCAGCAGCGCTTTCAACTGGGCCTCGGTAATGTGGTCGCCGCGGGCGATAAAGGTAGTGTAGGCGGGGAGGAGATGGCGCCGTGCGTGCTCCCAGTCCAGCGGCTTCAGGCCGGGGCAACTGAGGGGGCCGTTGGCAAGGGGATAGAGGAGTGTCTCGGTCAGCAGCGAAACACGGACCGTGGCGGTCGCGCTGCCCGTGAGGGAAAGGTCGTAGACGCCGGCGGGGAGCCAGAGGGATTCGCCGTCGCCGCAGGCCGTGCCGTGGACTGCGACCTGGCATCCCTGCGGCACGGAAAAGCGGACGATGCCCGCTTCGGGCACTTCCAGCCGCGCGGGCTTTCCCGCGGCGAGGCGCACTTCCCCGAGTTCCCGATGGAAGTTGTTGCGCCAGACGATGGCCTGGGGAGTCGGCGCTGGCGGCACGGCGGTGAGCGGATAGGAGAAGTGGCCGGCAGTGCATTCAAGGTCGAGGCGATGCCTGCCGGGCGCCAGGGCGCCGAGTTCCAGACGATAGAGGCCGCCCTCGGGAAAGGCGCTCTTCTTCGGCTGTCCGGAAAGGGCGTAGCGGATGGGGCCCAGCGTGCTGGAATAGTCGCGGAAGGTCAGTGTGGTCCGCGATCCGGCGGGAATCAGGGAGAGAGGCGGGGAGACTGGCTGCAGAGGCGGCGCTTCCCCAATTACGAAGACTTCTGCCTGTGCCTTCCCCGAGTCGGGGAGGATTTCCGGCTTCGCCACCTCCAGTTCGCCAGTGAAATTGTTCGCATAGATGGCGAAACTGTAGATGCTGCCCCGCCCGGTCGTCGCCAGGCAGACCTTCTCGATGGTGGTCCATCCCGTATTGGCGGGAAGCGAATCCTTCTCGATGCCGAAGGAGCCGTTCCAGCCAGGGCCGAAGGCCACGAAGCCGCCAGCGCCGCAATGGAAGTCTCGCGTCCGGATCTTCAGGCGGAAGCGATATGCCTCGCCCGGGACGATGCGGAGGCTGGAATAGGCCCGCACGCTGCAGGAGACGCCGCTCGCGCCAGTGCGATTGACGAAGCACGCGATGCGCCCCCGCCCGTCCTCCGTCGGCTTCCACAGGACTGGATGGGAGGAGACGGTCGGCGACCAGCCGTCCGGGAACCGGCCATCCAGACTGGTGCAGACCATGCGGCTGTTGTAGATGAGGTTGTTGGTCTCGCCCGTGCAAAAGGCGGCGACCAGCATCAGGGACACGATGGCGTGGCGCATGGTCATTGGATTCTCTGGCCAGATTACATCGCAGGCAGGTCGGAGCCCTCGGTGCCAGTGCGGAAGTCGTCATAATGGACGGCGACCCAGGTTCCGGCGCGGGGGCACCAGGCGGTGCCCTGCCGGAACTCCTTGCGCACGGTCTTGACGTGGCCGCCCATGTAGCCGATGTTCACCCAGTCGCCGTGGGGTGCCTTGATGTTGTTCGAGAAGGAGTATTCCGCATAGCCCCGCCCCACGTCCGAGTAGATCATCGCGTTCGGGTTGTCCCTGCCGACGCGGGCGCGGCCGCCGTGCTTGGCGCTCTTGAGGAAGCCCTGGCTGCGGCACCAGGTGTCGTAGTCGTTGGCACTGCGGCACCAGGCGTTGAGGTAACTGGTCGCTCCGTTGACGTTGGGCTGCCAGATGACGCCGTCGTGGTCGCTGGCGCAGCGCAGGTATTGCTTCTTGATCTTGATGATGTCGGCGTCGAGCGCTGTCTTCAGATCCATCTTGCATAGATACCCGTTCAGGAGTTTGGAATAGGCGCAGCGGCGTGAATCGGAATTGTAGCGCGTTACCTGGAGCCCCGGACCGATCTCGCCAATGCCGTCGCTGCCCTGGTCTCCTGCCAGCCAGTCATCGTTGTCATTGGCGTACATGAGGTTGGTAAGGCACAGGGTTTTGATGGTGTTGGTGCAGGAGATCCTGCGTGCCTTTTCCCGCGCCTTCGCCAGCGACGGCAGCAGCATGCTCGCCAAAATGGCGATGATGGCGATTACGACCAGAAGTTCTATAAGCGTGAAAAGACGTTTTGATGGCATCTTGGAGTTCCTCTTATGGCGTGGGAATTCTTCAGGACAATCGGCATGGCATTTTGCACCCGCCATGTTGTCGATGCGCTTAATATACGAAAGATGCCAGTCAAAATAAATGGAAAAATCGGCCATGCGGTATATCTAAAAACGCAGTGGCCGCGCAGCATTTCCGAAGACGCCGCCACGGCGGACCGACAGTGCTTCCGACCTTGCGCCGCCTGGGATGCGGCGGGCGATGCTTGTGGCGGAAAGCCCTGGGCGCGGTTGCAAGGGGACTTGGGTCAGCGGGTCAGCTGAGTGGCTTCGCCGCTCTCGGCGGGAGGACGGCCTGGCGTCCAGGACGGCTCCTCGCCCCGACGCTGTCGGGAAAGCCATTCCATCGCGGGATAGGGCAGCAGGTCGTGTCCGCCCTCGAAGATGGTCAGGCGGACCAGGCCGGAAATTCGGCGCAGGAGGAGGTGGTGTTCGCCGTAGGCGGGATCGGCCACGGCGGTGCGCCATGGCGTCGGCACCGCTTCGGTCGCGACCAGCTCGCGCACCACCTCCTCGGGGATGCGCTCCTCTGGACGCGCCAGCAGGTTGAAGGCGCGGATGGCCTGGCTCACGGGCACGGAGTTGCCGCCATGGCCGTCGTGGATGCCAGTGTTGATGTCCACTGGCAGCGCACCGATGGCGTTGGGCAGCCAGGTCAGCGGCGAGCGCTTCCGCGCCTCGGCCATCGCCGCCGCGGAGGCATTCGGGTCGCCGCCGCAGGCGCGCTCGATGTGCCCCGCGTATTCGTTGCCGCGTTCCCTGCTCTCGCGGTGCCATGCCGCCACATCGGCAATCGGGCACCACGCCGAGACCGCCGTCCACAGGTCGGGGCGCCGCCCCGCCATCAGCAGCGTCGCATGGCCGCCGCCAGAGCCGCCGCAGAGATAGACGCGCGCGCCATCCACTGGCGCGTCGCCCTGGACGAAGCGCACGGCGTCCTCCAGGTCGGAGACGGCGTATTCCGAGCCGCACGCCTCGGGCGTCCAGTTGGGGCCGCGGAACTTCGGGAAGATGAGATGCCAGTTGTGCCGTAGGCAATATTCCGCATAGTGCGCGTAGCCGTCCGTGTGGTCGTAGCTCCAGGTATGGAGCGCCACCAGCAGCGGGCGCGGCCCGTCCCCCGCCGCGCGCCAGTAGAGCGCGGGCTGCCGTGTGCCGTCGATCTTGCAGGGATAGGCGATTTCGTTCGGATGCATGCTCAGTATCTCCCCGCCGACTTGCAGATGCGCATCTTTTCGCGCATGACCTTGCGCATGGCGGCGTCGGGCTCCTTGCAGGCGACGACGAACCAGCAGGTCATCTGCTCGCGGCGGTTCAGGAAGTCCCGCATGGCCGTGTTCCACGCGGCGGTCAGCTCCGAGTAGATGTTGACCTTCGCGATGCCGTGCTCGATGGCCTGCGACAGCTGGTCCTCGGGCGTGCCGCTGCCGCCGTGCAGGACGAGGGGGATGTCCCCCGCCGCGGCCTTGAGCGTCTGGAGCAGCGGGATGTCGAGGCGCGGCGCGGAGATGTAGACGCCGTGCGTCGTGCCGATGGAGACGGCGAGGGCGTCCACCCCCGTCTGGTCGAGGAACTGCACGAGGGAGTCGGGGTCGGTGAAGGTGGTGTTGCAGTCCTTGCGGATGCCGTTCTCGCTGCCGCCGTCCGCGGCCCCCGTGATGCCAGAGGCGACGTGCCCGAGTTCGGCCTCGACGGCGATGCCTTTGGCGTGCGCGAGCCGCACGACCTCGGCGCTCAGGCGGACGTTTTCGGCGAAGTCCTTGGCGGAGGCGTCGATCATGACGCTCTGGTAGTCGAGGTCGATGCACTTGCGGCAGGTCTCGACATCGACCGCGTGGTCGAGGTGCAGGCAGACGGGGACCTTGACCTGCTGCGCGGCGTAGAGCGCGCTGTTGTGCCAGTAGCCGAGGGTCGTGTCGTCGACGATGTCAAACGGGATCGAGGCGAGGATGACGGGCGAGCCCGCCTCCTCGGCGGTCTCGACGGCCGCGCGCATCATGGTGGCGTTGGAGACGTCGAACATCGGCACCGCGTAGTGCCGACGCGTGGCGTCCGCGAGCATTTCCTGAAAACTGACAAGAGACATGGGGACTCTACTTGGGAACTGGTGGGTGGGACAACTGGGACAACTGGGACAACTGGGACGACTGGGACGACTGGGACGGCAGGGACGGCAGGGACGGCGGGCCGAGAACGGCCCGCCACAGGACAGGACAAGGGACGGCAGGGGACTTTAGGTCGCTTAGGTCCCTTAGGTCCCTTTGGTCGCTTGGGTCCCTTAGGTCCCTTTGGTCCCTTGTGTCCCTTGGGGTAGCGGGGTTAGATCTGGGTTTGTTCGTAGCCCAGGTAGCGGGAGAAGGCCTCGTCGACGGCCCGCTTCCAGCGGCCTGGGGTTACGCTGACATGGTGTCGGTATCCAGCATATCCGATGTTCACCAGTTTCTGCTGGAGGCCGGGGATGTGGGCGGCGCCGCCGCAGCCGAAGAATCCCTCGCCGAGGGGCTTGCCGGTGAACTCGCCCTCGCCTGAGTAGAACTTCAGGCGGCCGTTCTGCGTGCTCGAGGAGGCGAAGGTGAAGTCCATCGCGCGGATGAAGCCGACATTGCAGCCGTATCCGCAGCCCGCGCCGAGGGCCTTGGCGAACATGGCGTGGTCGACGACCCTGCCCTTGGCGGCCATGAGGCTCTGGGGGATGGAGCCGCAGTGGAAGAGGATGCAGCCGTCGGGGTCGCCAGGGTAGTTGTTGTTCCAGTCCAGGCAGGCGGGGGCCTCCCCGGAGGCCGCGCGGAGGGCGAGCATGGTGAGGGCGTTTCCGACATCGAGTTCGCAGGCGGCGGGGATGAGGCGGTCGTTGAGTTCGCTCAGCAGCACGCACGGCGAGATCTTCAGCGTGTGCTGCAGGTCGCTCCAGCAGCGCAGCCCGATGGCGTCGAGGCCGTGTTCCGCGATGAACTGGTCCAGCGCGACCGAGATCTTCGCGAGCAGCGCGAGCTTGTCGGCGGGGATGCCCGAGAAGTCGGTGTAGCCGCGGAAGCGCGCGATCCTGGCCGCGAGTTCGGGGGCGGTGTCCGAGATGCGCTCTACCTTCACCAGCAGGTCGGAGTTGTCGAAGACCTCGGTGGTGATGCCGTGGCGCTGCAGGGTGACTTCGTCGAAGCGGATGGTCTTGAAGAGGGTGGGGCGCGCGCCGATGGCGCCGATGCGGCAGCGCTTCAGGCGCTTCACGATGCGGCAGACGGCGGCGAACTGGAGCATCTGCGCCGCGAACTCAGGGGCGGCGGGGGAGAGGGTGTGTGGCGCCCATGCCGTGAAGGGGATGCCGAACTGGGTGAAGACGTCCATGATGGAGAACTTGCCGCAGAAGGCGTCGCGGCGGTGGTCGAAGTCCATCTTGTCGAGTTCGTCGGGATAGGCCTGGATGTAGATGGGGACGCCCGCGTCCTGCAGGGCCTCGGAGGCGCCGTTTTCGTCGCCGAAGTTGGGAAGCGAGAGGATGACGCCGTCGTATTCGCCGCGGTGTTCCTGGAGGAACTTCGCGTAGACCCGCCCTTCGGCGGCGGTCTCGACGGCGCCGTAGCGGGTCGCGTCGGCGGGCAGCGCGATGGTGCGGATGCCGAGTTTTGCCAGGGCGCCCGCGATCTCCTCGCGGGCGGAGGCGATCAGGGATTCGGGGAAGAAGCCTCGGTTGCCGAAATACAGCGCGAACGTAGTCATGCAGGGATCCTCCTTATGGTTTTCACAAATGGCGCTTCATTTCACAGCGCGACCACCTGCCCGTCGCGGGCGATTTCGACAGGGTAGGGCAGTTCCGCCGTGAGCTGGAGCAGTTTGTACTCGTTGCCGTCGGTCCAGTAGGGGCTGACGTGGTTGAAGATCATGCGGCGGACGGGCGCCTCCCGCAGCACCGCCAGCGCCTTCTCCTGTTCCCAGTAGAAGTGCGTGCCCTCGCAGACGCAGAGGTCGCACGGGGCGTCGCCAGGTTTCAGCGGGAAGTCGTCGAGTTCCTCGCAGAGGTCGCCTGTATGGACGATGCGCAGGCCGTCGGCCTCGATGACGAAGGCCTGGGCGCGGGCGTTGCGCCGCCACAGGTGCCGCCCGTTGACCGAGGTGATGCGGACCGCGCCCTCGGAATCGTCGGCGCTGGCGTGGTTGCCCTGGACGAAGACGGGGACGCCTGGCGGGGGGAACGCGGCCAGGGTGACCTTGTCGAGCGGGGCGATGGAGTAGGTCGCCTCCAGCCATGCCAGGAACGGCGCGATGTCCTTCTCCTCGGGGAAGAAGATGGTCGGATGGACGCCTTCCGCAGGATAGCGCCCCATCTGGTAGGTCAGCTGGAAGAGTCCGTTGACGTGGTCGCCGTGGAAATGGGTGATGGCGACGGTGCCGATGGTTCCAGGGTCGATCCCCAGCCGCAGCAGCAGCGCCGCGACGGGCTCGCCCGCGTCGATCAGCACGCGGGAATCCCCGAAGGTGTAGAGGGTGCTGGAGCAGAAGCGCGTCCGCGACGGCTCGCCGTGGCTGGTGCCAAGAAAGGTGATGCTCTTGTTCATGGTCGGAAAGGGGACATTCGCTCGGCGCCGCAAGCGGCGCCGCACGGGGGGCTCGGCGCATTCGCTCGGCGCCGCAGCGGCGCCGCACGGAGGGGGCGCCGCATTGGGGGATGGTCTAAAGTCCCGCCGCCTGTACTATAATCGGCGCGGCGAGAATTCCCATCGCCCGCAGGCGGTATTCGCGCGTGTGGAGCGGGTCGTCGGGGAACCAGCAGCGCGGGCAGACGGGGGTGCGTCCGAGTTGGTGGAAGGCTCCGAAGGCGTTGTAGCGGTGGCCGTAGAGGGTGAGGTCGAGCGCGTGGCGCCCCGCCTTGAGCGGCCCCAGCGCGAGTTCGAAGGGCGCGAAGGCGATGTCGCCTGCGGGCTGCCCGTTTAGCGTCACGCCGACCAGTGCGCCAGAGAAGGAGGCGCCGTCGATCTCCTGGCACGCGAATGGGCGGCCGGCGGCGAGTGCGGACGTATGGGCGGGCAGTCGCAGCGCGGCCTGCGCCAGGGGCTCTGGCAGGAAGAAGGTCGCGTGGTAGGTGAGATTGCCGCCGTAGAAGGGCAGGCCCTGGATGGTCCAGTCGCCCCAGTGGAGGTGGCGGACCGAGGACAGGATGGCGGCGTCCGTGCCGTCGAGGCGGACGGCGAAGTCTCCCAGCAGGAAGGCGCGCTCCAGGGTGGTGCTGGCGGTGTAGTCGCGGGTCAGGGTAAGCGTGTGGATGCCAGGCGGGAGCGGCGGGAGCGGGATGGTCGCGAGCGCGGCATCCACCCAGAAGCCGTCGGTTTCCTGGAGCGGGGCGGCCGATCGTCCGTCGCCCAGGGTGATCCGCCATGCCTTCGGCTCTTCCAGGGCGAGGTGCAGTTGGCGGAAGACGCCCTGGCTCTGGAAGGTGAAGCGCAGGCTGAGCGGGACGCCCTCTGGGTCTGGCGGCACGGCCCAGGCCTGCCGCCCCCGATGCTCGACGGGTGGCAGATGCAGCGCCTCCCGCACGCGGGTGTTGAGGCGGTGCAGTTCCTCCCGAGGCTGCCAGTCCCCGTCCCCCAGGCGCCACTCGGGCAGATCCAGCACCAGGCAGTTTGGCTCGTCGAGGGTGACGGGCAGGCAATCACCCGCGATCCGCGTGACGGTGGAAGCCGCCCGCGCGGCAAGCGGCACGCCTGGCGAAATGGCGGCGGGCGTCAATCGCAGCAGCAGATGGCCGCCGTGGCAGAAGGTGAACGCGAAGCGCGTCTCCGTCGCCGCGACCTCGGCCGCCGCGGGCGTGATCGCGCCAGTCGCCGTGTCGAGCAGTTCCACCTGCCACCGCCCCTTGAGGCGCACCTGCGCGGCGCGGGCGTCTCCGCTTCGCCGCGTGTCGCAGAGGAAGAGGATGCGGCGCGTCCCGTCCTGGCGGATCTGGCAAAGGAGCCCGTCCAAGGGCAGCCCGCTCCGCGCATCCAGGACGGAGACTGGCGCCCCCAGCGCTTCGATAATGGCCTGGCGTCGGAAGGGCAGGCGCACGCGCGCCAAAGCGGCTGGACGCGTCGAGGGCGCTGCGTCGCAGAGGCGCGGCGGTTCGCCCAGAAAGAGCAGCCGTCCTCCCGCCGCCTGGAAGCGCTCCAGCCAGGAGAGCGTCGTCGCGCGCAGGGTCAGCACAGGCGGCACGACGATGGTGCGGTAGCGCATCGCGCCGACCTGCAGCGCGCCGTCCGCGACCGCGACGTGCTGTTTCGGCAGCAGCGCCTCGCTGAGATAGTCGAAAGGCACCAGGCCGTCGCAGAGCCAGCGAGCCAGCGTCTGGAACTCCTCCTCCGCCTGTGCCTGGCGCATGCCGCTGGTGGCCTGCGGCCCGCGCAGCAGCCAGAAGGATTCGACGGGATGGAGCACGGCGGTCTCCACCAGCGGCCGCCCCTGGCGGAGCGCCGCCGTGAGGCGCGCGAAGTGGTCGGCGAGCAGCGGGTATTTCGTGTGCCACGGCGAATGGCCGTCGATGGGGGCGGGATAGTCGCGCTTGGCCTCGCCACCCATCGAATACCAGGCCAGATGCGGCACGCGGCGGGTGACGCCCAGGGCGGCCTGCCAGTCGCCGTGCGCCTTGTGGGCGTGGAACGGATAGTCCCAGTCGGTCGCCCCGCCCAGTTCGCTCAGCACCTCCGCGCGTCCGTCCTGGTGCGCCACGCTCGCGGCCTGCAGCACGGTGGTGAGTTCGATGTGGTCCTGCAGCATGTCGACGCCTGGGAGGTCGAAGGCGTGGTAGTGGAGCATGCACTCCCCGAGGTATCCGCTCTGGTCGAAGAGGCTTTGCTCGCCCATGAGATGGCCTGTGAAGGCGAGGCCGTGCGCGCGGCACCATGCGGCGAGCGGCTGGAAATACGCCTCGTCCAGCATTTCCTCCAGCAGCAGCAGATAGCGGTAGCGTGCGAGCGAGGGCGCGTGGCCCTTGAGGTCCCAGACGACCTCGGGGAAACTCGCCCAGAAGTCGGCCTGGAAGCGCGCGCGGCAGCGCTCTGGCAGCGCCTCCGTGAAGGGATAGCGCACGTTGTCCAGTTCCAGCGGCGACACGGGCAGGTCGTGGAAGCGCAGCTGCGGCTCGTCGGTGAAGATGCCTGGGATGGCGGCGCCGAACTCGCGCCCGAGGCGCGCGGCGTAGCGCTCGTGGGTCATGTCGAGGAAGGCGCGGGTCGCCTCGGGATTCAGCAGATCCGCATAGCGCTCGCCGTTGAACCAGTTCTCGCGGCGGAACAGCGCCTTGCAGCAGTAGACGCGGCGGAAGCCCGTCGGCATCGGCTGCCCCTCGTCGCGGGCGTAGTCCAGGAGAAAGCCCCCCTCGTCCAGGCGCACCTGATAGGCCGCCAGCGGCTCCTGATCGCCGCCCTCAGGCGGCGTCCAGCGGAGGGTGATGCTGCGTCCCGCGAAGCGCGGGTCGCGCGTCAGTTGTCCCGAGACGCTGCCCGATGGCCAGCGGTCCTCGTCGTAGAGCCACGCCTGCAGCCCCAGCGATTTGGCGTGGCGCACGCACGCCGCGACGGCATGCAGGAACTCCTCGCCCATATAGCGGGTGCGCATGCCGCTGCGGGGGTGCATGAAGAAGCCGCCCATTCCCATTTGCGCGAAGGTCTCGATCTGGCGGCGCAGTTCCGCCTCGTCCAGGAGGCCGTTCCACGCCCAGAATGGCGCATCGCGCAAATCGGCGCCTGGATGCTTGAATTGGGAGGAAAAGGACATTGCGCGCGATTGTGTTTCCCGAAAATCTGTGAAATCTGCGAAATCTGCGGTTTTGCTCAATCGCAGGCGAAGAAGTAGGTGGTGTTGGCCTTGGCCTCCAGCACCAGCGTGTCGGCGCCTTTCGCCATCGTGCGCTCCTCGGGGAAGAGGCACTGCCAGCGGACCTTCCTCGGGAAACGCAGCGTGTAGCGGCCCGCCTTTCCAGTATGCAGCATCACCATCGACGCATTGGCGTAGACCGCCGCGTCGTCGTTGTCGCAGTAGCGGAAGACGCCCGCCTTCGCGAAGATGGCCTTGAGCGCCTGGTGCGGCAGATACGGCGTCGTGCACAGGACGCTGTTCCAGCCCTGCTGCGCCTTCCACGCGAGCGCGGGCCGCCTGCCGCCGCTTTCGATCTCGCCGAGCACTTCCGCCTTGCCGTCGGCGATGGCGGCGACGGGGCTGAAGGGGAGGCTGCGGTTGGTGTCGGCGACGGCGCCGCCCTTCAGGAACAGCCGCGGCTTCGCCTCGCCTGGCAGCGCCTTCAAGGCGATGCCAGTCAGGGCCGCCGTGTCCGCGAGGTCCGCCTGGCGCTCGGTGAAATAGCCTGGCACATGCGTCCAGACGAGGGTGTGGCCGCCGCGCTTCAGGCGCTCGACCGCGGCGCGCTTTTCAGGCGTCATCAGGTAGTTGTTCAGGAAGAGGTAGACCTTGTAGTCCTTGCAGCCTGGCTTGGCGAGGTCGCCGAAGGAGAGCATGTCGTACGGGATCTGGCAGGCGCCCAGTTCGCGCGGCGTCTCCATTGAGATCGCGTAGTTCGCGCAGTTCGGGTTCTCCTCGATCGCGTGGATGGGCACGCTGTCGAAGTCGCCGACCACGGCGACCTCCGCCGCCGAGCCGAAGTCGCCCGCGTGCTTCAGGAGACGGCTGACGTCCTTGCGGAAGAACTCCTGGATTTTCGGCGGCATGTACCAGCCGCGCGAGAAGTCCATGAACCAGAGGCCGCATCCGTGCGCGAAGGCGTGCGCGAGATCGCGCGCCAGAAGCGCGATGCTCTCCTCCTCGTCGGTGGCGAAGGTGTGGCCGCCCGTGTTGGGTTCGACGAAGGTGCGCGTGTCCGCCTCGATGATGCAGAACTTGCCGCGCTGGCGGTAGCTGTCCGCGAGGGCGCGCACGCTGCCGTATCTGCCGAGGGCGCGGAAGTCCGCGCCGTACTGGTTCGGCGAGATCTGGAAACCCGTGGCGGGGTCGTCCAGGATCTCGTCGTTGCGGAGGTGCCAGCCCTCGGCGGGGTAGTTCATACCGAAGAAGTAGCCGTAGTAGTTTCCGATCGGCACGCGCCCGCCGCAGGCCCGCTTCGCCGCGCGGTTCATGGCGAGCACGCAGTCGCGCTCGACCTCGCCCATGCACTCGAAGTAGTCGAGCACCTTGCGTTCCGACACCGTGGAACGCAGCCGCCCCGCGCCCGTCGCCAGGCGCTCCGCCTTGCCCGGCACCGACGCCCCCGCGAAGGTCGCCGCCTTGTCCCCCCACGCCTGCCGCAGCGCCGCCTCCGTCGCGTATTTGCGCTTGAGGAAGCGCCGAAAGGCCTCCGTCATCGGGCGCGAGCAGTCGGGCATGGCGGCGGGCATCCCGTAGTAGTGCCATTCGAGGTAGACGCCCGAATCCACGCGGTAGGAGAAGATGCGCGCCGCGAGCGGCGTCCGCTCCAGTTCCCGCACAATCTGCGTGATGACGGCCTGCGCGTCCTCCAGCCACACCGACGAGGCGTACGACGGCGCCACGAAGTTCCGCTGCACATGCGTCTCATTCAGGTTGCGGCCGCCGTTCGCGTAGTCGATGCACTCCTCGGGGTGCCTCGCCCGCCACCAGTATGGCGGACGCGCGAAACTGATGCCCACCGAGAGGTAGACCCCTGGCGCCATCTCCAGATAGTCCTGCACGATCTTCGCCGCCGCCTCCGTGTCCACCGTGCCGTCTGGTTTCCAGATCGCGTCATTGACGTCGATGGTGGCCGCGTGCAGCGCAATGCCGCTTTCGGCCATCATCGCGACCTGCGCGCGCCATTTGGCGTTGTCGTAGAGGAGGTGCGTCGTCGCCGCGTAGATCACCAGCGGCAGGCGCTTCCCGCCGATGCGCATGAACGCGCGCCCGTCCACGTATTCGGCGGCGCACACGGGTTTCGGCTCGTCGGCGAGGCGCTTCTGGAGCGCCAGTCCGCGCGCCTGGCGGCGCGCGTAGAGGGCCTCCAGGGCGCGGTTCTCCGCGCGGTTCAGCAGCATCCGCATCGGATAGATGTACGCCCAGATGTTCTCCGAGATGTCGCAGAAGGCGTTGACGGCTTCCCACGCGCGGTCGTCATAGCCTGGCTGCCGCCACGCCCCCGAGGCCTTTCGGCTGCACTTCCAGCGCCCGTCCGTGTAGAAGTCCTGGATGCGTCCGTCGGCGTATTCGAGTTCCAGGTGCAGGACGAGGCCGCCCATGCCGATCTGGTTCACGATCTCCGCCGCGATCGCGTTCCCGCCCGCGCGCACCGCCTTCGTCACCTCCGCGCGCTTCGGCCACGCCTTGCGCTCCAGCCGGCACTGCTTCTCGACCTCCACGCCGTTGATGGTGAGCGTGCACAGGTCGTCGTAGACATAGACCAATGTCGCCTTCTTCAGCCCCGCCTCCGCCGTGAACTCCGCCCGGAAACAGCGCTTCTGGTTGCGGCTGTCCTCGAACTTCTCGTGCGTCCACAGCCACCGCGCCCGGCTCGGCGCAGGCACCTCCGCCAGCGCCAGACACGACACGACAACCGCCATCAACCAGCCCAGCCTGCGCAGCATCCTGGTTCCTCCTCAATACCGGATCTCGTCCATCAACTTCAACCACTTCCCCACGTCACGCACGTTGAGACTCCCCTTCTTGGATGCGCAGTGGCCATCCATGTAGACGCCATTCGTGGTGTCGTCCAAGTGGTTCTGCGCTTTTGCCGTGACGTCATTCCAGGTGCCGAACCCGTAGTAACTCGCCTGGCCGGAGCAGATGTCCCCCATGATGCAGGCGCCGGCTGGATCCCGGGCCAGGATGGCGCGATAGCCCTTGCTGATTTCATCGGCCGTGATTCCGCCAGGCAGTTTGTAGCGCAGTGTCGCCGAGGTCGACGAGCCCGGCGTCTCCGAAATGTAGATCCAGAAGTAGGAGATGGCTCCGTTCATCGTTGTCCCATCGAAGTTTTGCGTGTCGCTGGGGCACTTGAAGACACCCCGCTTGTCAGCCACCGTCAAGGATTCGTATGTGGTCTTGCCGGAACCGACATATCCGTTGACCATCAACCGCGGGAACGGGAAGTTCGCATTGGTGCCAAAACGGTTGCCATACGCGAATGTATAGATGTGGAAGGCCACCAGGTTGTCGCGGTTGTCCCCTGCGTACAGCGCATCCGCCAACCCCAGTTGCTTCAGGTTGTTGACGCACGCGATGCTGCGCGCCTTCTCCCGCGCCTTCGACAGCGCCGGCAGCAGCATCGACGCCAAAATGGCGATGATCGCGATCACCACCAGAAGTTCAATCAGCGTGAATGTGTTTTGGATTTTCCGCATGGCGTTTCCTCCAGATTGCATGGTTCGGATTTCAGGATTCAGGATTCAAGATTCAGGATTCAAGATTCAAGGCGGGATTCAAGATTCCAGATTCACCGTCAAGATTCAGGATTCAAGATTCAAGGGGAGTCCAGATTCAGGATTCAAGATTCAGGGCGGCTCAAGATTCAGGATTCCCTCCGCTACGTCGTCTCCCAACTGGTGGACGGCCGTCGGTCCAGGGTCTCGGGCGGCCCGTCGACGGCGGTCAGGGTCATGGCGTCCATCTGGAGCCCGCGCACAAAGCGGGCGGAGAAAGCCTCGGGGACACCACGGATGACACCTGCGACCTGTGCGAAGCGGATGTCCTCCAGCGGCGCGTGGCGGTTGCCGTTGAGGATGACGGGCAGGCCAGCCGTGATGCGCATGTTGCTGAAAGTGAAGCCTCGGATGGCGCGCGCCGTGACGCCTGGATCCACGGTGAGGTGGATGGGATGGCGGGGGCATTCGAGGGTGATGCCGTCGAAGAGGATGTCGTGGATGTCGAGGGCGCCCGTGTCCGAGGGGCGCAGGTAGGAGACGCATGCCTCGCAGAGGATGCCGTTGTTGTGTCCGACCATCGTGAGGCCGTGGAAGACGACGTGGCGGATGGTGTCGTCGCTGGGGCAGCCCAGGCGCACGCACTGGCAGCCGCTGTCCAGGACGCAGTCGCTGACGGTCACCTGCTCGCAGACGGCGTGCTCCTCTGGCGTGCGCCGCATCGCGCGGATGGAGATGCAGTCGTCCCCCGTCTTGAGGAAGCACCCGTGGATGGCGACGCGTCGGCAGCTGTCCAGGTCGATGCCGTCGTTGTTGATCATGCGCTGGTCGCCGTCGATGCGGATGCCCTCGACGCGGACGTCCTCGCAGTGCGTGATCCACAGCGACCAACCAGGCGAATCCTTGAGCGTGATCCCCTCCAGGCGCACGCCCTGGCAGTTGTGGAACTGCATCGCGCGCGGACGCGGCACCCCTGGAAGGCGCGCCCAGAAGTCGAAGTCCGGATACTGCCGCGCGTCGTGGTCGTAGTAGGCTGGGCCCTGCCCGTCGATGACGCCCGCCCCCGTGACGGCGATGTTCTCGGCGTCCGCGGCGCACACCAGGCACTTCTGGCTGCGCTCAGGGCGCACGCGCTCCAGCCCTGGTGGATTGAAGTCGGGGATCCGCGACGGCTCCCGAGGCCCCACCAGCCTCGCCCCCGCCGACAGATGCAGCTCGACGTTGCTCTTCAGCCGAAGGCCAAGGCACTCGTATTCCCCTGGCGCGAGCGCCACCCGCCCGCCGCCCGCCGCCGCCGCCGCGTCGATCGCCGACTGCACCGCCTCCGTCGTCCGATTCTCCACCCAGCATTCCATGGCTTCTCTCCTCCCGAATGGTCACGCCGCATATTATAGCCCATTCGCCCCCCAAAAACCTTGATTTTTCAATGCAAAATCTTGAATTTTGTGCAAATATCGCATTTTCTTGCCCGCCCTTTTCTGGCAACCACCCTCCCCGCCCCGCGCATAAGAGTTATAGTCGCTACCAGCCCCTTTGGAGGGCAAGGCCCAACCGGATGTGCCGACCTCCTTGTAATCTCAAAAACACCGGATACATTATATCAAAAACACCGATTGAAATACATCAAAAACACCGATTGAATCATGTTAACAATTTTGTTATGAAATACTTAACAAGAATCATAGAAGGCCAGTTCAGACTGCACCTGGAAGCCTTTGGAGCGGTTCTGCTGGAAGGTCCCAAATGGTGTGGCAAGACCACGACGGCGAGCCAGTTCGCCAAAAGCGTCATCACCCTCCAGGATCCGGATCAGCGGGACGAGTATCTGACGACAGCGCAGGTCAAGCCGTCATTGCTGCTGGAGGGGGCGACGCCCCGGCTGCTGGATGAATGGCAGGATGCTCCAGTGCTTTGGGATTCGGTTCGGACTGCCGTGGACAATCGCGGCCTGACTGGGCAGTTCATCCTGACTGGCTCGAATACGGTGGACGAGACGAAAATCCTGCATTCAGGGACAGGGCGGATTGCCCGGTTGCAGATGTCGCCCATGAGCATCTGGGAATCCAAGGAATCCAATGGCCGGATCTCCTTGATGGAATTGTTCGATTCCCCGGACGGCGACATCGACGGCATCACCTCCGATCTGTCCGTCGAGGAACTGATCTACATTGCCTGCCGCGGCGGCTGGCCTGCCTCGCTTCATGCGACCAGCCGGACAGCGGCATTGCTGCTGTCCAGGGACTATGTGCATACCATCTGCCGCGATGACATCTCGCGGGTGGACGGCGTACGGCGCGACCCGCGGATTGCCAGGAGGATTCTCTGGTCATACGCCAGGAACATCTCGACCCTTGCCAAGAAGACCTCGCTTCTGGCCGATGTCGTCTCATCTGGGGAAATCTCCCTTTCCCAGGATGCCTTCGACGAATACCTGCGGGCACTGGGCCGGCTTTTCGTCATCCAGGACATGGATGGCTGGTGCCCGTCCATCCGCAGCAAGACCGTCATCCGCAGTTCCCCAAAACGGTGCTTTGTCGATCCGTCCATTGCCGTGGCGGCGCTGGGATTGACGCCCGCCATGCTGCAAACGCAGTTGAAGACCTTTGGATTCATCTTCGAGCAGATGTGCATCCGGGATCTGAAGGCCTATTCGGCGGGACGGAACGGCACATTCTCGTATTACCGGGATCGGTATGGGCTGGAGGCCGACGGCGTCCTGCATCTGGAGGACGGGCGCTATGCCTTGCTGGAGTTCAAACTCGGCAGTCGGGAAATCGAAGAAGGCGCTGGGCATCTGACTAGACTTCACGACCTGATTCGACAGCACAATCAGGAAGAAACGCAAGTTCCCCTGCGGGAACCCGACCTGCTCGCGGTAATCACAGGCGGCAAACTGGCCTACACCCGCCCCGACGGCGTGAAAGTCATTCCCCTCGGCTGCCTGAAACCATAGCGGAAAGGCCAATGTCGCCGCATCGGCACCCCCTTATGTCAATTTCCACCTGTGCAATTGGCTCCCCGTAAACGCATCGCCATCCAATGTCCGAAGTCCCCCATCTGTCCAGAGTCCAGCGTCCCATCCAAAGTCCAAAGTCCAGCGGCGGCCTCGCTAATACTCCTGACTTTACTGGGACATCTGGGACATCTGGGACATCTGGGACATCTGGGACATCTGGGACATCTGGGACAAAGTTAGGAGTATTAGCGGCCTCGCCGTCGGCACCACAACTTGAACATTTTTGCTGGATTTCCATGAAAATTGTCCAAGTCGAGTGGCAGGCTTCAATAAGGGGAAGCCAGTCTGCCCATGGGCCATGCGTCACCAAAACGCAGCGGGTTGCGGAAAAGTTCGCACCATTCCGCAACTTCCTGCGTTTTGGCACTTGCATTTTGAGGGAGATTCATTATAGTAAGCGGCATGATGAGACAGCGCGTCTATGACAAGATCATCCGAAGGCATCTTTCGAGTTATCGCCAGATGGTGTTTCTCTCGGGGCCGCGGCAGGTCGGCAAGACCACGCTGGCGCGGTCCTTTTCGAGCAGTTATCTGGACTGGGACAATGCGGATGCGCGGGCGGTGATCCTGAAGGGGCCGTCCGCCGCGGCAGGGGCGGCCGTCGGGCGCCTGTCCGCCGCGATGCCGGTGGTGGCTTTTGACGAGATCCACAAATACCGCAAGTGGAAGGATTTCCTCAAAGGCTTCTTCGACACCTATGAAAACGAGTTGAAGGTCATTGCGACGGGCTCGGCCAGGATGGACATCTATGCACGTGGCGGCGACAGCCTGATGGGGCGTTATTTCCCCTATCGCGTGCATCCGTTTTCCGTGGCGGAACTGCTGGACGGCGAGTTGCCGAGCGAGGGTCAGTTGACTGGGCGGCCGCGTCCACTCGGCGACGCCGACTGGGAGGCGCTGCTCACGCACGGGGGTTTCCCCGAGCCATTTCTGCGCCGCGAGATGGCCTTCACGCGGCGCTGGCGTTCGCTGCGCGCCGCGCAGTTGCTGCGGAAGGACGTGAGCGACCTCTACCACACCCCCGAACTGGCCCAGCTGGAGGTGCTGGCGCGGCTGCTGGCGCTGCGTTCCAGCGAGCAGCTGGTGGTCTCGTCGCTGGCCAATGAGATCCGAGTCAGCGAGAACACTCTCCGCGAATGGGTGACGGTCTTGAAGACGCTCTATTATGGTTTCGAGTTGCGCCCGTGGTACAAGAACATTGAGAACTCCCTGCGCAAGACACCGAAATGGTATCTGCGGGACTGGTCGGCGGTGGCGGATCCCGGCAAGCGTGCCGAAACCCTGATCGCCTGCCACTTGCTGAAGGCGGTCGAGGGCTGGACCGACCTCGGCCTCGGGGAGTTTGAACTCTTCTACCTGCGCGACAAGAAGAAACGGGAAGTCGACTTTCTCGTGACCCGCGACCAGGAGCCGTGGTTCCTGGCGGAGGCCAAGAAAGGCGACGAGGATCTTTCACCCCATCTGGCCTTTTTCCAGCAGGCCACTGGCGCCCGACACGCATTCCAAGTGGTGCTGGACGCCCCGTATGTGGAGGCGGATTGCTTTTCGCGCACCGCGCCAGTCGTGGTGCCGGCCCGCACCTTCCTCGCCCAGCTTTTCTGACGCAGCCCCCTTGTCCTTGTGTCGGCGGCCGCGCCGCCGTCGAACGCGTGAATCCATTTCCCGAGCCATGAGCATCCTGATCTCCGCGAGCGAGCGCATCACCCCGCACGGGGGGAACATCCATGTGGTTACCCGTGCGCAGAACGAGAAGCCGCAGCACTACCACGACTTCTACGAACTGGTCATCATCAACGGCGGCAGCTGCACCCACTGGCTCGACGGCAACACCTACCGCATCTCGTGCGGGGACGTCTTCCTCATCCCGCCCGACATGACCCACGCCTACCTGGAGCCGAAGAACCTCCAGTTGACCAACATCATGTACACCGTCGACGCGCTCAAACGCTACCAGCGCGAACTGGAGGAGATCCCTGGATTCGTCGCCATGTTCCGCACCGAGCCCAGCCTGCGCATCTCGACCGACTTCAAGGCACGGATGGTGCTCACGCCAGAGCAGCTCGCCTTCCTCGACGCCATCCTCGCCCGCTGGGAGGAGGAGATCCGCCGCCCCCAGGCCGCCCACCAGCTCCTCTCCGAAGTCCTGCTCCTGGACGTCATCATCTACCTCGCCCGCAATTTCGGCGCGCACCACTCCTCGGGCGAATCCCGCAAACTGCTGCAGTTCACCCAGATGACCCAATTCATCAACGAGCATTTCGCCGCCGCCATCGGACGCGACGACATCATGGCCGCCGCAGGCGTCTCCGCCTCCAGCGGCACCGCGCTCTTCCGCAGCCTCGCCCGCCTGACCCCCATGCAGTTCCTCCTGAACGTCCGCCTGAACCACGCCTGCGAACTGCTGCGCACGACCGACAAGTCCGTCACCGCCATCGCCTTCGAATGCGGCTTCTGGGACAGCAACTACTTCTCCCTGCGCTTCCACCAGCAAATCGGCATGACCCCGCGCGGATACCGCGCCGTGAATCCGACGACAAAATGAAACGAGACCTCGAAAAGACACTTGGCTACACCGATTGGCTGCAATCCATATCCAGGCACTATCGCCAAAGCCAGATCAAGGCGGCGATGGCAGTCAACACCGAGATGCTGAAGTTCTACTTCGGGCTTGGACGCGACATCGTTCGGATGGAGGCGGACCAGCCGTGGGGCAGCCGCTTCCTCAAGCGGCTGAGTCTTGACCTCAAGATGCAGATGCCAGAAGCGGAGTGCTTCTCGCCGAGAAACTTACAGTATATGCGGCAGTTTTTTAAGATGTATGCGGCAATGCCAGGCGGGCTCCAAAAGGGCGGCCGAATTGCGCACCAACCTGGTGCGCAATTGAACGCTGTCGGCCGAATTGCGCACCAACCTGGTGCGGCAATAGAGACCGCGCCGAATCTTCACCACATTGGAGACAAATCCTACGTTTTGAATTTTGAAGATATTTGTCCAGAGATCGCGAAAATGTTGTTTTCCATTCCCTGGAGGCATCATGTGGTGCTTCTGGACAAGTGCAAGGATAATCTGGACAAGGCCCTTTTCTACGTCAGGCAGGTTGTCAAAAATGGATGGAGCAGATCTGTCCTCATGCATTTTCTAGATACGCGGCTTCACGAGCGGCACGGGAATGCCGTATCCAACTTCGAAATGGCCCTGCCTGAGACAGACTGCGACCTGGCGCAGGAGGTGACCAGGGATCCATATTGCTTTGACTTCGTGGCCCTCACGCCGAAATACCGCGAAAAGGAACTGAAGGATGCGATGATGACCCACATCGAGAAGTTCCTTCTGGAACTTGGCCAGGGCTTCATGCTGGTCGGCCGTGAATATCGCCTTGAAATCGGCGCCAAGGAAGTCTTTGCCGATCTGCTGTTTTTTCACATGAACCTCAACCGCTACATTGTGGTGGAGGTCAAGGCGACGGAGTTCGCGGCAGAGCAGTTGGGGCAACTCGGGCTCTATGTCTCCGCAGTGAACCATCTCCTCAAGAAGCCAGAACACGAGCCGACAATCGGTCTGCTTATCTGCAAGACGAAGGACAACACGATGGTCAAGTGGGCATTGGAATCGACACAGCATCCCATCGGCGTCTCGGAATACCGCATTCGGGAAATCCTTCCGCAGGAGGTGGCGAGCAGTCTGCCGACCATCCAGGAAATCGAGAATGGCCTCGCGCTTGCCACGTCAGCACAGCCTCGCAGGAGAGCGAAACAATGAGACAATGGACGATCCTTGGACAACGTTTGGGGCGGGCTGGCCTTGTCCGCTCCACCTTCGTTTTCAATTCCGCACAGTGAACTACTCCCATGCCTGACTTCGCCGACCAATTCCGCACTCCTCCCGCCGCCTTCCGCGACGCGCCCTTCTGGTCCTGGAACTGCCGCCTGCGCGAGGAGGAACTGCGCCGCCAGATCCGCGTCTTCCGCGACATGGGGATGGGCGGCTTCTTCATGCACCCGCGCGTCGGGCTCAAGACCCCCTATCTTTCCGAGGAGTTCCTCGACTGCGTCGGCGCCTGCGTCAACGAGGCGAAGCGCGACGGGCTCCTCGCCTGCCTCTACGACGAGGACCGCTGGCCCAGCGGCACCGCGGGCGGCATGGTGACCTGCCAGCCGCAGTTCCAGGCGCGCCACCTCGAACTGCGCTGCGCGCCCACCGCCGCCCCGAACGACCGCGAGCGCTTCCTGCAGGCCTATCTCGTCCGCCAGGGGCCGTCGGGCGAACTCCTCGACTACCGCCTTTGCGCGCCAGACGGCGCCGTCCCCGACGGCTTTCGTCGGGTCTGGTGCTGGCGCGTCATCGAGCCCCCGCAGCCGCGCTTCAACGACACCCCGTACATCGACGCCCTGAACCCGCGCGCCGTCGAGGAGTTCCTCCGCCAGACCCACGAGCGCTACCGCCAGCGCTTCGGCGGGGAGTTCGGCGCGGCCATCCCCGCCATCTTCACCGACGAGCCGCAGCTGATCTTCCCGCGGCTCCCCGTGACCGCGCGGGAGCGCGCCGACTTCCGCCTCGCCTACACCGACGACTTCCCCGAGACCTACCGCCAGCGCTGGCACGCCGAGTTCCTCGACACCCTCCCCGAACTCTTCTGGGACCTCCCCGAGGGGCGGCGCTCCGCCGCCCGCTACCGCTACTACGAGCATCTCTCCGAGCGCTTCGCCGCCGCCTACGCCGACACCATCGGGCGGTGGTGCGCCGAGCACGGCCTGGCCAGCACGGGGCACCTGATGCTCGAACCCCGCCTCGAAAGCCAGACCCGCGCCGTCGGCGAGGCGATGCGCTCCTACCGCTCCTTCCAGATCCCAGGGATCGACATCCTCTGCGACGACGAGGAGCTCTCCACCGCCAAGCAGGCTCAGAGCGCCGCCCGCCAGTTCGGGCGCGCCAGGATGCTCAGCGAACTCGACGGGGTGACCGACTGGGACTTCCCGTTCTACGGCCACAAGGGCCACGGCGACTGGCAGGCCGCCCTCGGCGTCAATCTGCGCGTGCCGCATCTGGCGTGGCTCTCCATGGGCGGCGAATCCAAGCGCGACTATCCCGCCCCCATCGACCAGCATTCCGCCTGGCACCGCCAATATCCCGTCCTCGCCGACCACTTCGCGCGGCTGAACGCCGCCCTCACGCAGGGCGCGCCGCGCTGCCGCATCGCCGTCGTCCACCCCGTCGAATCCTTTTGGCTCCTCTGCGGCCCGCAGATGGAGAACGCCCTTGAATGCCAGCAGGCCGAGGCCGACTTCGACCACCTCTTCCAGTGGCTGCTCAAAGGCCTGCTCGACTTCGACCTCCTCGCCGAATCCCTGCTGCCCGACCTCAGGCCCCGTCCTGAAGGCCAGGCCCTCCAGGTCGGACGGATGCGCTACGAGGCCGTCGTCGTCCCGCCCTGCCTCACGCTGCGCGGCACTACCCTCGACGCCCTGGAGGCCTTCCGCGACGCGGGTGGGGCCGTCCTCTTCGCGGGCGAGCCGCCCGCGCTGGTGGACGCGCTGCCCTCGGAGCGCGCCCGCGCCCTCGCGGGGCGCTGCCCCCGCATTCCCTTCACGCGGCACGCCCTCCTCGCCGCCCTCGAACCCTGGCGCGAGGTCCGCGTCCTCCAGCGAGCGGAGGAACTGCGCGACCAGGCGGCGCACCAGACCGACGGCACGCCCGTCACGGGCAAGCCCAGCCCCGTGGGCGCGCCGCTCGACGACCTGCTCCTGCAACTGCGCGACCTCCCGAACGGCCAGCGCATCCTCTTCCTCGCCAACACTCTCCGCATAGGCAACGCCACCCCCGCGACCGTCTCCGTCCGAGGCCGCTGGCAGCTCGAACTGCTCGACACCGCCAGCGGCGCCATCTCGCCGCTGCAGGCCGACCAGCAGGACGGCTGGACGCATCTCCCGTTCGACTTCTATCCCCACGGGCACCTGCTGCTCCGCCTCACCCCCGCCCCGCAAAGCCAGGGGGAGGTCCTCCCGCACCATCCCATCGGCGACGACTTCATCGAGGCCGCCATCGCCGCCCGCGTTCCAGGGCGCGCCCTCCCGTATACGCTGGACGAGCCTAATGCGCTCATGCTCGACATGCCCGAGGCCAGCATCGACGGCGGCCCCTGGCTGCCCCGCGAGGAGATCCTCCGCCTCGACAACCGCGTCCGCGCCCATTTCGGCTTGCGCCTGCGCCAGGCCCGCTCCGTGCAGCCCTGGTTGAACCAGGAGCCGCCGCGGCGCCTCGGCACCGTGGCGCTGCGCTATCAACTGGAGTGCCGCGCCCCCGTCGACGGCGCCGAACTGGCGATGGAGCAGCCCGAGAAGGCGGCGCTGGCCCTGGACGGCGCGCCGCTCCCCTTCCGCGACTGCGGACACTGGATCGACCCGTGCCTGCACCGCACCGCCATCCCCGCGCTCCCGCCTGGCCTCCATACGCTCACCGTCACATACGCCTTCGACACCGAGACCGCCCTCGAGCGCCTCTATCTGCTGGGCGGCTTCGCCGTCCGCGCCGAGGGCGACTGGTGCGCGCTCGACGCGCCTGCCCGCGCCCTCCACTGGGGCGATCTCGCGCCGCAGGGGCTCCCGTTCTTCGGCGGCAACCTCACCTACCACGCCCGCTTCACCGTCCCCGAGGGAGGCCGCTATCTCCTGCGGCTGCCGTCCCGCCAGTCCGACGTGCAGCCCGAACTCACCCGAGGGCAGGTGCGCCGCGAGGTCGAGTTCGCCTCCTTCCGAGGCGCGCTGGTCACCGCCTCCCTCGACGGCGGCCCCGCCGTCCCCATCGCCTTCGCCCCGTTCCAGGCCGACCTGGGCTTCCTGTCGGCGGGCGAACACCGCCTCGACCTCACCCTCGGCTGCACCCGCGTCAACGGCTGCGGCGCCGTCCACCTCGCCCACCGCGTGCGCTACTGCGGCCCGCCCTCCTTCCGCACCAGCGGCAACCACTTCTCCTACGACTATACCCTCATCCCCCAGGGCATCCTCCGATCCCCGCTTATCCTACGGCACCCCAACCATTAGCCTGGCAACCCTTTTTGATCCGCTCGGTTCCCCATCTAAGCGGTTTCATCGCCATTTCGCCATGTCGTCATTTCGGCTTAATCGCCATTTCGCCATGTCGGCATGTCGGCGCAGGCGCCATTTCGCCATGTCGGCATGTCGTCATGTCGGCTTTGCCAGGGACAGTTGCCGCCCCTCATGAGGAACAGCGCGTTTTGATTCAATTTCATGTGCGTTGCATTTGGAATTCAATGAATCATAGATATATTATGTGAAGTTTCAACCACAAGGAGGCTTGAATATGGCGACACTGACCTGTAACAAGAACTTTACCATCCGACTGGACGCCAAGGTCAAAGCCGAGGCTGAACGCCTTTTCGCCGACCTCGGGATGACGCTTTCTGGCGCCATGAACATCTTCCTTCACCAGGCGCTCCTCGTGGGGGGGCTTCCATTCGCAGTCAGGAAGGAGCGTCCGAACAAGACCACGCTTGCCGCGATGGAGGAGGCAGTCCGCATAGCCAATGATCCGAATACCAGACGTTTTGCGACAGTCGAAGAACTGATGGAGGATCTGGAGAAATGAGTTTCGAGATTGTCCGCACCTCGCAATTCCGCAAGGACTACAAATTGATGATGAAGCGCGGCAAGGACAAGCAGAAACTTGAAGATGTCCTCCGCATTCTGGCCGAGGGCGGACAACTTCCCCCAGAGAAACGCGACCACGCGCTTTTCGGCGACTATGCGGGATTCCGCGAATGCCACATTGAACCAGATTGGCTCCTCATATATTGTTACCTGAACAGCCAACTTGTCCTTGTCTGTTCCCGCACTGGGACGCATAGCGACCTGTTCGGCTAGCAGAACGGGGAAGTGATTCTCTCCGCTTGACAAGCAAGGTCTTTTTACGCGATCATTCCGAACGGGGCAGCGGGGAACGCCAGCGACGGGTCTTGGGTCTCGGGTCTTGGGTCTTGGGTCCTGGGTCTTGGGTCTCGGGTCCTGGGTCCTGGGTCTCGGGTCCTGGGTCCTGGGTCGTGGGTCCTGGGTCGCGGGTCCTGGGTCGCGGGTCGTGGGTCCTGGGTCCTGGGTCGTGGGTCCTGGGTCCTGGGTCGTGGGTCCTGGGTCGTGGGTCCTGGGTCCTGGGTCCTGGGTCGTGGATTCCACTTGCACTGGCGGGGGATTTCAACTATTTGCGGCGAATTGCCTTGCAATTCTGGAAAAAAGGGACATAATATGTTTTTTCCCAAAGGCACAGTCGTTGCCGAACCTCCATCCAAGTACGGGGAACCGTGTTCTTCCCGTGCCTCGCTCCAGAGGCCTGGGTGGTCGCATAAGCAGGTGAAAGATGAAAACCATTGAAGACTACAAGACGTTTCTCTCGCAAGTCCGCCAGGAGACTGGCCTTTCGGCCATCAGTTCCGATGATTCAGGGCTGGTGACGGTCCGCGTGGACGACCGATACAACCTGAACCTCCAGTTCGTGGAGGCCACTGGCAGGATCCTCTGCTTCATCGAAGTCGCGACGCTCCCGAAGGACGCACCCAGGAAAGTCTACCGCGACCTGCTCATCGGCGGGCTCTTCGGCAAGGAGACGGCGGGCGGCTATTTCGCGCTGGAGGACGAAACCGAGGCCGTCGTCTACAACTATTTCTTCGACTTCGAGGACGCGTCCAAGGACATCTCCGAGTTCGTCTCCACGATGGAGAAGATTCTGCAACTCTGCGATATCTGGGCGGACCGCATCCAGGAGATGCTGCATCCAGAAAAGGACGTGCCTGCGCTGGAGGCCCCCGCGGATTCGGTCATCCATCCGTAAGGCGGTTTTCGGGACCGCGCGTCCCCCCACCCCCAGGCGGGTCGGCAAATTGCGTCCATGCCTTGCCCGCCTCGCGCCTCCTGGCTTCGCTCGTATCTCCACCACCTCCCCGCCTGGGGAATAGAGCATTCGACAAAGGGATTTCTATGCCACTGACCATCAGTGAATTCAAGGCAATCGCGAACTCGACCGTCTTCTCCTCGCGCGACATCGTCCTCGACCAGAACAAGAAGGCGCAGTTAGGCAACTTCATCTTCTCGGCGGGCAAGACCAAGAACAACGCCGTGATGCTCGCCTTCAAGACCGCGCTCGAACAGGAATACGGCGCGCTGGGCACCCATGCGTTCGACACCGTGGTCGGCGCGCGCAACCAGTTGCACAAGTCGCTGCGCGCCTGCGACGTGAAGGCCACCTTGTCCAAACTCAATTCCCTGCGGCAGAACCGCTTCATCGGCGAACTCAACCGCCAGCTGGACACCAGCCCGAAGTTTCGGGAACTGCCCCAGGATCTGCGGAACAGGGTGCGCCAGGCACTGGCCGCCGCGCCGCTCGAAGGATGCAACCTGGATTCCTGCTCGACTCCAGCCGACGTGTCCGCGATGGCCGCCCGCAGAATCGACGCCGCCATCGAGAAATGCCGCGACTGGGAACATGACGAGCCCACGCAGCTCGACGGGCGCAAGCACACGGAAGGCGGGATCGCCTCCAACGAGCCGACGGGCCTCCGCAACCTGACGACGGTGATGGAGAAGGGCACCACCTCCGTCGAGGATCGGATCAAGCGGGGCACCCTCGGCGCGGGAATGCGCATCAACCGCTCCAACACCAATCCGCTCCTCCTGGAAAAACTCAAGACCAACGGCGTGGAGCCAGGCTTCATCTACCGCAACGACTGGTCCAAGGACGACACGCACGGCTTCATGTCGGACATCAACACCCAGGAAAGCCGTAAGACCCTGGAACGGCTCAAGGACGAATCCCCAAGCCTCGCGGAGGCGTGCAACACCCCGAACGCCGACGGAACGGCCAAGACCCTCCGCCAGCAGATCATGCTCGCGGGCCGCGCGCACCCCGCCGCGATGGCGGCCGTGTCGGAGTTCCTCCTCGAAAAGGCCGCCGCCGTCGCGCTGGGCCTCAACGACCCCCAGAAAAAAGTCTCCGAGAGCGTCGCCAACCTCGCCAAGGCCCTCAAGGAGCATTTCATGGACGTGGATCTCCAGCGGCTGGCCAGGGGCCCCAGCGCCAACGGCTGGGCGGGAGTCGTCCGCGAAGCGAAACTGGATCTCTTCGTGGCGATCCGCGACGCCGTCCTGGGCGTGAAGACGGACGACGAGGAATACGCCGCCTCCCCCGTCTTCAAGCACTTTGCGGAACGGCACATCATGAAGCTCGACTACAACGAGGGCGACCGCGTCTCCAAGAAGAGCGTCGCCCACGCGGGCTCGTTCATGCGCCCCGAACGCATCCTCACCACCCGCAAGCCCATCCTCGCCCAGATCTACCGCCTGGAGACGGCCTCCAGCGCCGACGACATCTCCTCCAACGCCGTCACCGAGGCGCTCGCCAACGACCTGACCCGCCTCGCTGGCGTCCCCTCGCAGGAACTCCAGATCGTGCGCGGGCAGTACTCCGACGGGCACCCGAAACTCATGCTGCAGGCCAAGTTCGCGGACGGCTACAAGGACATGGAGGCGGGCTTCATCAAGGACGGGCGCGTCGTCCCGCCCAAGGACGCGAATGGCAATCCGCAGCAAGTCGAGAGCCTCGGCAAATACAAGATGTTCTTCCTGCTGACGGCGGACCGCGACGCGATCGGCAAGCGCGGGCAGAACAAGGGCTTCGCCCACGGGCAGTTCTTCGCGATCGACCCTGGCCACTCGCTCGAAGGGAACGCAAAATACCTCAAGGTCGAGGACGACTTCTCCTTCAAGGACACCTACGGGCATAGCACCAAGCCCCGCTTCAAGAACTTCTCGGTCTTCGACGACGACACGCGCTTCGCGAAACTCCAGGGGCTGATCAACCTGCGCGACATCTCCCAGTCTGGCGCCTTCGACAAGCTCTTCACGGACTACCGCAAGGCCTTCGACCCCGAGGAGACTGGGATCTCCGAGGCGGAGAAGGCCCTGCGCACCAAGATTGTCGCGGACATCAACAAGAAGGAGATCGAGTTCAAGGAATCGCTCGCCAAGCTCCTGAAAGTCGGCGGGATGCAGCTGGAGATGTATGACGCGCTTGCGAACGACGGCCCCGCCATGCAGGAGGGCGCCATCGAGACCATCGCCAATCTCGAGAAGCTCACCTCCCCGACGACCTGGACCAGCAGGCACGGCGAAGTCCCCCTCAAGCACCTCGAGGTCAAGCCCGAGACGCGCATCCCCTGGCGCGCGGGCGTCGAGGGCGACAACCTCGTCTACCACTGCGACAAGCCGATCCCCGATGAGGCGCGGAAAATCCTCCAGGACATCGCCGCCCAGACTGGCGCTACCTACGACGAGGACGCCTTCAGGACGTCGCGCCTGGTCATCCCCAAGTCGGCGGCGGCGAAGTTCTTCGAAGCGTTCAACGAGGACAAGGTCGCGGAACTGACGCATCCAAAGGAGCACGAGGCGCGGCGCTTCGGCGGCGACGGCCTCCTGGAGGCCGTGCTCTACGAGCCGTTCAAGCCTGGCGTGGTGGGCAGGGATCCAAATCCGCCGCTGTCGGCGGCTGCGCTGCCTGACTACCTCGATCTGGAACTCCCTGGCAGGCACTCCATTCGGCTGCCGAAGGTCCACTACGAGACCATGGCCACGACGAGTTGCCCTGGCGTGCACCGCCCGCGCTCGATCGGCGAACTCCGCGCCCAGCTGACGGCGCGGTTCCGCCGCGGCAATGAGATCATCCGCACGCTCCTCTCGGGCAACGTCTCGCGCTTCGAGGCCAACGAGTTCAACGTCGCCGCCCTCACGCTCGCGCTGCATGGCGCCGCCCTCAAGAAGGGCGAGTTCATGTACCGAGGCTCCTTCTCCGTCGCCGACCCGCATGGATACATCGCGCGCTGGCTCGACACGGCGGAGGGCATCTACCAGCGCACCTCCACCCACGCCAGGCCATTCCAGGAAATGCAGGTCGACGGGCATCTCAACATGCCGCGCGGATACGATGTCCGCGAGGGCATGGGCGGCCTCCTGAACGGCATGCGCACCTTCCACTACTTCTCACTGCCCGACACCGACCACCTCCACGACTGGGGCGGCAGCGGCCCGAGACGGCGGCTCTTCCTCAAATGCGAGACCTACGGCATCTTCCTGAGCACCGCGCATTTCCATCCCAACAAGAAGGCGGACGCCCGCACCGAGGGCATGAAGACGCGCGGCTACCAGTTCGGGGACATCTGCGAATCCATCGCCCACGGCATGTCGCTGGTCGTCTCCAAGTTCACCTCCAAGACCAAGCAGGGAATCCGCAAGGAGGATGTGCCCGCGGTGGTCGCTAAATACCTCCAGGAGGCGGAAAAGGAACTCCGCTCAAATGGCTTGCAGGCTCTCGTGGAGAAGGTGGACTTCCCGCAGGCCCTCAACGGCGGCGGCATGAAGAAGTTCTTCGACAACTTCAATGCCGCAATGCGCGAATTGGACGACGAAGACGTACTCAAGACTATGGACATCGTCTTCCCGCTCCTCAACAAGATCGACGAGTACCTCCATGACCTCAACGGCAGCCTCGACAGCCGCCTCGGCAACGAAATCATGCTCGACCAGGCGGACTTCGAATAGGGACGCCCCGAAAATGGCAGCCACGGCGTCCGCCGTGGTCGCCCCGACGAGCAACGCAACGCACGATTCCACCGTCCAATTGCAAACCCTGTGTGGCTCACCCGCCCGCCACGGCGGGACGCCGTGGCTACGTCCGCTTCGTCAAGCGCGCGGCTCGGCCATGATCCCTCGTGAGGCAGGCAATTCGGCATGGCGACCTGGCGAAATGGCGATGGAACCGACTCTCATGGGGAACAGCGCGAGGTGAACATGATCCGAAATCCAGAAAAGACTCTTGGCGCGCTCATCGACAGGTCTTCCATTGCGCAGCTTTGCTACATTGACAAGGACGGCTTTCCTGTCACGCGCGCGATGCTGAAGCCAAGGGAACGCAACGGCCTCCGCGAGTTCTTCTTCACGACCAACACCTCCAGCGGAAAGGTGAAGGCCTTGCGGAACAACCCGAAGGCCAGCATCTACTTCGTCGACCGCCGTTTCTTCCGCGGCCTCAGCCTCGCGGGCACCGCGGAAATCCTGGAGGACGCCGCCACGAAAGAGCGGATCTGGCGGGACGGCGACGAGCAGTATTACCGCCAGGGCGTCACCGACCCAGACTACTGTGTCATCAAGGTCACGGTCCAGAACGGCCGCTATTACTCCAACTTCAAATCAACGGATTTCACGGTCCACACTGGTTGATTCGCCTTGTGCCCAATAGCGGCGGCGATCGCCTGGCTCACGCCCCAAAAATGGTTGCCACGGCGGCCTCGCCGTGGCGGCTCGGTGAATGGCGGGCTGTCGATTTTGGAGCCTATGCTGCGCCTTGTGGCGGGCCCGATTGGACACCGCACGGCTTTCCTGCCACGGAGGAGCCCCCGAAGGGGGGCTTTCTTAGGGAGACGCTTGGTTCCCCAAGAGGGTAGGCGATTGCCTGATTGAAGACTCCGAAAATGGTTGCCACGGCGGCCTCGCCGTGGCGGCTCGGTGAATGGGCGGCAGTCGATTCCGAAGCCTTGGCTGCGCCCTGTGGCGGGCCTGATTGGACACCGCACGGCTTTCCTGCCACGGAGGAGCCCCCGAAGGGGGCGACGGCAGCATAGCCAGGGGTGGAGGGCGCGTAGCGCCTGGAACCCCTGGGGGCGGATTCTTATTTTCCAGAGCCCTGCAAGGGCGGAAGGACCATAGCCAGGGGTGGAGGGCGCGTAGCGCCTGGAACCCTGGGGGCGGATTCTTATTTTCCAGAGCCCTGCAAGGGCGGAAGGACCATAGCCAGGGGTGGAGGGCGCGTCAGCGCCCAGAACCCTTGGGGGCGGGGAAAAAACGATGGGAGCCCCGTAAGGGGCGGGAGGAAATCGTCCGCCCTTCCAGGGGTTCCACTCGCCGCTTCGCGGCTCGCTTTACCCCTGGCTATGCTCCGACGCCCCCTTGCGGGGCTTTCTTAGACAAGGCGTTGTTCCCCAAGAGGGTAGGCGATTGCCCAGTCAAAGCCCCGAAAATGGTAGCCACGGCGTCCCGCCGTGGTCCCCCCGGCGAGCGACGCAGCGAACGATTTCGCCGCCCCATTGCAAACCCTGTGTGGCTCATCCACCTGCCACGGCGGGACGCCGTGGCTACGTCCGCTTCGTCAATCGCGCCCAACCCACAGGCTTCTAACGTGTCTGCATTATGAGGGGCTGTTACCGACCTTCTTGGGGAACAAAGCGTTAGGCAAAAATGCCGCGCATCTTTTCGGGAGCGCGTGTGGAAAAGTACGATTTCAAATCTTGTCGATTTCGGACATGAGCGCGGCGGTGCGGCGGAGGGCGCGGACGATGCGCTTGTAGTGCGAGATGTCGGCGTCGGAGAGCGTGCGGCCCTTGCGGTCCTTGAGCCATTTCTGCAACGGCTGGTAGCCGCCGATGTACTGGTTGAACGTCGCCTCTTCCACGCCCGTGAAGCGCGACTCCTTGTTGATGTACACGGAGCCGTTCTTCCACGACACCTTGCCGACTTCGCGACCGCCCGCATCCTCAAACGCCACGTCGTCCGCCTCGTTGAAGTCCTTCATCGTGTGGATCGCGACGAGCTGAGCGCCAAGCGCCGCCAGCGCGTGGAACGTCGCGGCGGATGTCGGGTACGGGATACGAGGGAAGTCGATCTTCAGAAACTCCTTGAACTTCTCGCGGTACGTCGGCGAATGCAATACGGCGTAGATGTAGTTGAAGATGTCTGCGGGTGTTGTTTTTTCGCCAAGCGCCGCCTCGATCTTCTTCACAATCTCCGAATTCAGGTTCGGCACCTTCTGCATCTTCCCGTGATACTCCTCGTAGAGGTAAAGGGGAAAGACATAGCCACGCTCTTTCGTCTTGTTGGAAACAAAACAGTCATCCGCTATGCAATCGGTTACATTTGCCAATGCCCACGACTCTGTCGCTGATTGCCTACATGTTACTAAGCCAACATTACCCTGTTGTTCAAAATGCTGCATCACCGTAATACGAGTACGCCAAATACTCTTCGGCGAATAATTAACCCAGCGCTTGTCAAACGGTCGGTAATTATACGTCTTGATGACCTCAGGCAAAGGAAGATTTCCCAGTAAGAATTCTGCATAATTCTTACCTAGGCCAAATTGTTCTTTGAGAGAATCTTCTGCTGGCGTGTTTTCATTTACGTATTGGATTCTTTTCCCCAAAATATGTTTGTCGCTACAGACGACAAATGAATCCCCCATAGTAAGTACCGCCGTACTGTTTACCTTTATGAGTTTATCGATCCGGAACCCCCGGTTGTATTCTCCTTCGCCTTCGTTATTCTTTGGCACGAAGAAGCACATTGGTTCTTTTACTTCAACCGTCTGCCATTTAATCGAATTGAGCAAACCTTTCTCAAGTGCATCGTATTTATCTTCGCGCAAGCCCCACATGTCGGCGTAATGGACGATGTTTTGTGGCGGTCGCGACGCGCTCTTCGCTTTTGCGTCTCTGCGTTGGGAAATATTGCCGTGTTTCACGAAGATGTTGATGCTCACGCCCTGCATGATGTCAAATACGTTTTCGTCCTTAGTCCCGTCGGGGCAGGTTTCCTTCTTCTTCGCGTTGCCGTGCAGATTCAGCACATAGATTTCATCGAATGCCTGCATGAGATTCCACCTCATGCCACGGAAAGTCGGATTGTCAATGAAGCCATGCGGATTGATGTAGGCAAGAACTCCCGCTCCCCCACGTTCAACAAAGTGCTGCGCAAGGCGCATAAACTTCACATAGTCATCGTTCAGCCAGTTCTTACGCTCCTGAAGCTTCTGTTTTCCCCCTGGTTCGACCTTGTATTCATTGACCATTTTCGTGATCCATTCGCCGTTATTCTGCGAGATGCCCGAATACGGTGGATTGCCAATGATGATATTGATGCCGTTGTTTTTCTTGGCCCCGTTGGCGGCGACGGATTCTGTAGCGAGGGGATCGGAGTCGTGGATCCTGACCTGCAGTTCGGAGTCTCCAGGTTCCTCCAGCGAGTTGGTGAGATAGATGTGGAGTCGGTCCGATCCGGGGCTACTGAAGTTGTAACCTGTTTCTTTGAGTACCATCGCGAGTTTCATGTGCGCGATGGCGTAGGGCGCCATCATCAGTTCGAAGCCGTTGAGGCGGGGGAGGACGTTGAGGTTTACGTAGTGGCTCCAGGCGGAGGATACGGCTGTCGCAGTCTGCGGCCGTCCCGATTTGGCGTAGTTCTTCTTGAAAGTATTGTGGATGGTAAGAATGATTTCGCGGAGGAAGGTGCCCGTTCCCGTAGCGGGGTCGAGGATCTGGATTACAGGGACTTCCTTTTTGCTGTTCTTCTTCGTTCCTTTTGAAGCGACCGTGATCGTCTTCTTTGTCTCGGTGGCGAGGCCGTCGGGGAGATTGAACTGCGTGCGGAGAATGTGATCCACGGCGCGGACCATGAAAGAGACGACGGGCATGGGCGTGTAGAACTCGCCGCACTTGACCTTTTGCTCCTTGTCGTACGCCTTGAGGAACTCCTCGTAGAAGTAGATGACGGGGTCCTCGCGTCCACCGCCCGTCTGCCTCCCGAAATCGGCGGCGATCTTGGCTGCATCCACCTTCGCGAACATGTCCACCACGTCGGCGACGCCCAGCTCGTCGAAGGAGATGCCGCCGCCCTTCCGCACGGTGCAGCAGTCGCGCATCATGTTCTTGAGGAACGGATTCGTGTTCGGGATGAGGTCGATCGCCTCTTCGATGCTGAAGGTGTCGGGCGTCTTGTCCAGGCAGCGTGCGGAGAAGAGCCCGTAGACGATCGTCTGCGCGTACATGTCCGCGAAGTCGGATTCGTCGAGATCATGGACAAGCATGTCCTTGACCTTTTTGCATAGGAGGTGGATGAAGCCTTTCGCGGTCTCGACGCGCATCGCCTCGAGGATGCGCCCCTTGATGTCCTTGGCGACCTTCGCCATCCGCTCGGCGAGCGCGGCGGAGGTCTTGATGACCTCGCCCCAGTACGTATCGAACGCCGCAGACCACGAGTTGTGCCACTTTTCGTAGTCGGACGTGTCTTTCGGCCATTCAAGGCGGGCGAGCCTCTCCTCGAAGTGGGCGAGAACGACGGGGTCTTCCATTGTCGGGGCGCAGTGGATCGTGCGCACTTGCGAGAGGGCGTCAGACTGCTGCTCGAAGTGCGCGGCGCAGATCGTGCGGTTGCCGCCCGTGCCCCAGAAACAGAGGAAGAGCAGGTCCTTCTCGTCCCAGACCGTGTGCATCGTGGCGTTGCGGCGCGTGGGGACGAGGCGGGAGAGAATCTTGCGGAGCGCGGTGACGGAGAACTTCTCCGTGTTGAACTCGACGCAGAAGATGCCCCACTGCTGGTTCGCCTCCAGTGGCGGCAGCTGGTAGAGCGACTTGATCTTGGCGAACTCTTCATCCTTCAGGCCAAGATCGTTCGCGTCGAACCCGTACGCGTAGTCCTCGACGTCGCTGAGATCATCGATGCCGAGATTCCAGTTCAGGTGGTCGCGGAAATACCTGAGGAGTCCACCGAAGTCCGTCACGTCACGGATGTTCATGATGTCGTTCTCTACCAGTTTCATTGTGGTTCTCCTTTACTTCATGTAGTAGCCGCCGGTCTTCTTGCTGCCACGATGCTCGATCTTTCCGTCACGTCGAAGCGCTGCCAAAGCCTCCATTACAATGGTCCTCCCCTTGCCTGTAGCTGCTATTAAGGCAGGTCCAGCCACTCCTGGCGTTCGAGAGATGACTTCCAGCAAGCCTTCTTTTATCGTCCGTTTTATCGTCCGCTCACCGGACGATAAAACATTTACTCCCTCATTTAACGCCTCATCTATCGTGACATCAGGACGTTTTGTCGATTCATTTACAGTCTCGCTTACAGTCTCATTCAAAACCCGCAGCCCCATATCCGTCAGAGAATAGCGAACGTTCGGATCATGCGGAGAAATGCCGTCTTTTAAGCATATAAGCCCATCTTTCAAGGCGGGATTGAGATAATTTCCCCTGAATGTCTGGCGGTGTTTTATGCCAACGGCAACCCGCAGTTCAGACGGCGAACAAGGCCCGTTTTTCAGAGCGGAAAGCAGTTTCCGAACTGGGTCGGTCACTGGTACGGTACTGGGTCGGTACTGGGTCGGTACTGGGTCGGTTACTGGTACGGTTATCGGGTCATCGGTGGCGTTCAGTTCGCGCATGGTCTTCGCATCGGACTGACGGAAATACTTGTGGATGGGCAGGACAAAGGTGAAGTAGTCCCGGCTTGCGTTCGTCTCGATGATCGGCTTGGGCGAACCGTTCCTTTCGACCGCGCGCAGGATTGCGGGATAACCCGTGTTGCGCGCTTCGGCGAGTTCAAGTTCCTTCAGGAAGTCCCCGATGCGACGGTTTCTGTCCTGCTTGGCGAAAAGACGGAACTTTTCCAAGTCCGCTTTCCTGATCGACCTGTCTGGGCCAGGAAGGCTGTTGATCTCCATTCGATCTGGCGTGAACGTGACGACGATCGGCTCCGGCTTGCGGTAGGACTTGTGGTAAACCGCATTGGCAAGCGCCTCTTCGATGGCGACATACGGATAGTTCCAGTGGCGCTCCGCCTCCGCGCGGTCGGACAGCTTGAACACCTTTTCCTGAAGCACGTAGTTCTTGATGAAAGCCAGCGCCTCGCGCAGCTGTATGTGCAGCGGCCCCTTGAAGTATTTCTCCGTCATTCCCTGCCCCGTGGGGTCGGGCTTGTCCACGACCTCGATCCACGCATAGCGGAAGAAGTCCTCGGGGTGCGGATTGAAAAACAAAAGCCCCACATTGAGCGGCTTGACGTTTTCCTCCGCGCCGCGAACGATCCGCAGGTTCTTCCCAAGCTCCAACGGAGACATTCCCTCCGCCGCAGGGTAGAGGTCGCTGCCGACTTCGCGAAGGTAGTCCGCCATGAGGTTCACCTTGAGATCGGTGACTGCCGCCTGCATGTTGGGGCGGTCGTCAAACGGAACGTCACCAGACAGTTCAAACAGTTCCTTCATGGCGGCACGGGACGCCTTCACCGTACTGGACATCTTGCGGATGAAATACGACTTGGGGGACTTCCCCTTCTTCAGAATATGGTCGGGACAGGCGTAGGGGCGCTCGTCGCCACCTGGTGCCCAGATGACGAGCAGCGTCTTTCCCTGATACTCAATCGGCTCGACGACTGGCAGATACAAGGGTTCAATGAGATGGCAAACGCCCAGAAGCTCCTTCTGAATCTTGTCGATAGAATCAGACTGCAAGCCCTTTACTGGAAACATCGGCTTGCCGTCCTTCTCCGCAACGCCCAATATGACATACCCGCCACCCCAGTTATCGATGTCATTGGCAAATGCGCACAGGGTGTGGAGCACCTTTTCGGGATTCCATCCCTCCTTGTACTCGATACGCGCACACTCCACCTTGCGGTGGTTGACCAGATCGTCTATGTTTACTGGAAGGGCCAAGGCGTTTCCTCCACTACGCGAGCTGAAGCCACGTGACAAGGCGCGGGGCCGCGCCGAGCGGCGCCTGGATCTTCTTCATGTAGGTGTTGCGGATGTGCTTCTCCATCATCTTGCGGATGGTGGGGAAGTCATCATGCCCGAGGGTCACGATGCGAGGCTCGTTCTTCTCGCACTGGATGGCATGCCAGATGGCCCCGACGTTCTCGGAGACGGTCTTTGCGGCGGGATCGAGGACAAACCATTTGTACATGCCTTCTTCCGCCATGGAGCCGTCAGACTTCCTGACGGGCAGCTCGTAGCAGAAGAACACGCCTTTCAGCTTGGAAGATGCCTTTCCGCTGTACATCTTGGCGGGCAGGTTCTTCACGTTGTCAATGTAGCCTGGATTGTCTTTGAGAAGCCGCTGGTAGGCAAGCGAGATTTCCTCCATTTCGGAGGGCGTGCCTTCGTACTGGGCGTTGAAGTCCTTCAGCGCGGCGAAGTCGTCGTCTGGCGTAAGCAGTTGCTTGCCCTCGATGCCGAACAACTTGGAGATGCGGAGCGTCTTTCGGGAGACCGTCTGGTAGAGCGCGAGCAGGTTCTCGAGTTCATCTGGCGGAAGGAAGTTCCAGTAGAACACTTCATCGCGATCCGAGGCAATACCAGGGTGGTCGGCAAGGAGCCGTGCCTCGACGTCGGCGCTGCGGCGGCGGTCCACGCGGCCGATGCGCTGCATGAGGCGGACGGGGTTCCAGTGAAGCTCGTAGTTGACGAGGCGCGAGGCATCCTGAAGGTTAAGCCCCTCGGAAAGAACGTCGGTGGCGATGAGCGTATGGATCTCGTTTCCGCCGATCGCGGCCGACGACGTTTCGTTGTAGTATGGGGCGAAACGCTGCACCATCTCGTGGCGGTCGCCCTTGCTCTGTCCGTCGATCTCGAACAGGCCTGCGAATCCAGCCTTTGACAGCTCCCGCTCCAGATACTTGGCCGTGGCGCGGTATTCGGTGAAGATCAGCACCTTGCGGTTTTGGAGGCGCGGGTCGTTGGCGAGCAGGTTCTTGAGGACGTTGAGTTTGTCGTCCTGCGAAGGATCGAAGCTGATCATGTCGCGGATGAGCTGGGAGAGGTTGGCAAGATCGAGAACCGTATCGTCCAGCATGGCGCCGATGTCGAAGTCATCCTCTGAAAGGTCGTTGTCCTCGACGTCCCACACGTACTCTGGGAGGTCGTCCTCGAAATCCTCGATGCCTTCGTCCGCGCGGACGAGATTCACCCTGATGTACTGTTCGACGAACTCGATCACGTCGCGCTGCTGCGCAAGCGTCTTGTCGACGAGGTGGGCGTTCTTGTCGTGATAATCGGCGAGAAACGTCTTGAGGCGATGGTAGATGCGCACGCAGGTCTCCTGGAATGCGGCGACTGAACTCTCGAAGCGCTTCAGCAACAGCTGGCGAATGAGGGCCACGATCTGCTGCTGGCGTCCCATCTTCATTGGATCGACCTTGCTGAGGTCGCCCTTGTAGTATACCGCCTCGTACGGGGAATAGACGGCAAGGGACAGAATCGGGATGGAGCGGCCGCGGGAGTCCCTGCGGTTGAAGAGCGCGGAGAAATGGTCGAGGAGCGCGCCGCACGTCGTGCGGAGCGAGTAGTCCGCTACGACGGGCTTCTTGATCTTCGGGAACAAGACCTGTGCGCCCTCTTCCGCGTCAAGGCTCTGCTTGACGTATGCGCGGCTGCGCTGGACGACGAGTTCCTTGATGAGCGGATCTGTCGAAAAGGCGGACTGGACCTGAACGGATGCGTCTTCGGCCGAAAGCGCGTCAATCTCCGCGCCAAGCTTCTTGAAGTGCCCAGAGAGGCTGTTGATGCCGAGGGACTTGAAGTAGTCGTCCTGGCGGTGTGTGAAGAGTTCGATCAAGTGCTGCAAGTCGAGGAGGCTGTTGTTGATCGGGGTGGCCGTAAGCATGAACAGCTTCTTCTTCTTCGCGTGATCCTCGGACATCATGTCGAGGAACTTGCGATACGCCTTTCCGCTCTGGTTGCGGAAGTGGTGCGCTTCGTCGATGATCACGATCTCACCTTGCGCGGCGATCTGCCCCATGAGGTTCTGCATCTTGTCGCGGATAAGGTCGGTATGGTTGACAATGCGGAATGGGAAGAATCCGTCAAGAAGATCTGGCATGTATTTGCGGATGGCAGTTTCCCACACGGAGACTCGTGCAGAAGCTGGAACGGCGAGGACGACGTTCAGTCGCTCGCGCATGACAAAGCGCTCGATCAGCATGAGGCCGACGAACGTCTTGCCGAGTCCGACGCCGTCGCAGAGGAAGGCGCCCGAGTACTTGTCGGCGATCTCGACGAGGTTGTTGTAGCCGTCCCGCTGATATTGCGAAAGGACCTTGTACATGACGGATGACTCGCGCTCCCATTCCGAGACCGTTTTCTCCCTGCCCTTGAAGAACTCGTACATGGAACGCAGATAGACTTCGTAGGGCGAGTAGTCCTTGACGTGGTTCTCGACGATCTTGAGGACGGCGGCGGTGATGTCCGTGCTTTCGTTCCAGCGGTCCTCGAACCAAGCCTGCAGTTCATCGACGTTGTCCTTGATTTGGACATTCAGCTCGACATTCTGCGTAAGCCCTGCGGCGGTGAAATTGCTGGAGCCGACGAGCGCATAGTCGCTGGGGATGTGCATGGAAGTGAGAAAGTGCGCGTGCACATCATCGCGAAAATGCGTAATGTAGGCTTTCGCGTGGAACTTGCCCTTTTCGTAGACACGGCATTCAATCTTCCCGCTTTTCAGCGCGTCGACGATTGCGGGGACTCCCAGCAGGAAGTCGTTCTTGGACTGTTCCGCATCAAGGCTCGTCTGCATTTGGGATAGGAAGCCCTGCGCGGCGGCGTTGCGAAGCACAGAGGCCGTGCGCGGGGTCACCTCGTTTCCAAGGATGATACGGATCTTGTCAAGTTGCTGCCAGTTCGTATCAAGCGTGAGCAGCCCGCCGATTTCAAGATAGCCTGTGGCGATGTCCATCTGTGTGGAGAGGCCACACCATTCGGCAAGGTAGTGCTTGACAGACAATTGCTCGTTTGAGTTGTCAACAATGTAGAGATTGCTATTGTTCATGACACTGCCCATCAGCGGAGTTGTATGTGACGGGATTCCTCCGTGAATCCAGAAAATAAGGAAAACGCGCTCGCCTTCGGCTTGCCACCTCTTCGCGGCTTCCATGGCAATGGGGAAGGTGTTCGTTTGCGTAAAGGAGAAAGCCGTGATAAGATAATATTCCTTCTTGGGCGTGCCAACCGAAATTCACATTTCCCGCGCCCTATTTGTTCCCACAAAGGGGCGGTGACAGCCCCTCATAATGCAGACACGCCAGAAGCGTGTGGATGGGGCGCGATTGACGAAGCGGACGTAGCCACGGCGGGACGCCGTGGCTACGCATTCCACACGGCGGCACGTCAAGCGACGCAGGGAGGCCGCCGCTGTGGGTGGCGTGCGGAGCGGTTGGCAATGCGGCGACATGGTGTCATATTATCGGGGGAGGCGTGAAGAAGATGAAAATGCATGGACCATTCTGGGGGCGGGTGCAAGGCGCGTGGGGCAGTCGGGGCGCCTGTCCTTGGGCGGCGTCCACTGAGGGCAATCATTCAATGGAGGCGAGCCGCTGATGGAAGGCAACCGCCTGTCGTTTCATGGCGAGGGCGCCGTGGAGAAGATGCTGGGCTACTGGCACGGGATGGAGGAGGTCGCGGGCGTGCGGCTGACGCTGCACGACCACATCGGGGCCTTCATCATGCCAGACCGCACGCGGCTGCTGCCAGACGTCAACGTCCACCATTTTCCGTGCTGCGAATATCGGAAGGGATCGCGGAAGCGGTGCGGCGCGCACTGTCGGATGGAGGCGATGGAGCGGGCGGCGCGGGAGGGCAGGCCCTTCCAGTTCTGCTGCTGGCGCGGCGTCACCGAACTGGTGATGCCGCTGTTCCTGGGGAAGGTGCACGCCGCCACCATCTTCGTCGGCGCCTTCCGTGACCCCGACTTCGATCTTTCGGGCTTTTCGCCGACCTACCGTCGGCTGTATGCGGCGATGCCCGCGTGGGACGAAGGGCGGCGTCCGATGCTGGAGACCGTGCTGGTCGCCTCGGGCTACTCGCTGCTGCTGCTGGCCGCGAACCTCCGCGCGCAGTTCGCCGAGGAGACTGGGCGGCGCGGGCAGATCCACCGCTTCTTCCTCTACCACTTCAAGGAGCCCGTGACCGTCCCCGACCTCGCGGGCGAACTGAACCTCTCCGAATCCCGCACCCTGCATCTGCTGCACGAACTCTTCGGCAAGGGCTTCTCCGAACTCCTGAACGAGGAGCGCGTGCGCCATGTCGAGGAATACCTGCTCAACTCCGACTATTCCCTGCGCGAAATCGCCCGCATGACGGGCTTCCGCAACGAATACTATCTGAGCGCCGTCTTTCGGCGCCTGCGCCGAACCACCCCTGGCGCCGTGCGGCGAAACGCCCTCGCGAACCCGCCGCCGAGGAGGACGTAGAGGCGGCGGCCGCGAAAACGGGAATGGCAGACGCAATCCAGCGGGGCGGACTTCATCATCGCAAGAAACGCGCGGCATTTCCCTGAGGACATGATCCCCGTGCCGTCCCCGACAGACTTCCTGGCGCTGACCCATTGAGCCGCCAGGCGGTTCACACGGGGTCGATGCGCAGCGCGCCGAGGCTGGCGAAGTGGGTGTCGGTGGTGTCGCGGGTATAGATCTTCAGGTCGTGTTCGCCTGCGTCGAGGGTGAACTCCCAGGGGCCAGTGGTCTGGAAGGCGTGCATGCCGCCAGTCGGGGCGACGGGGAGGAGGCCCAGGCTTTTTCCGTCGACGACCGCTTCGAGGCGCGTCGTGTCGTGGACGGCGGCGGTGCGGGCCGAGAGGCGGTATCGCCCCGCCTCGGCGCGGAGGCAGTATCGGATGAAGACGTCCTGGCCGCGCTGGTCCTTGCAGAGTCGGGCGTGGCAGAGGCGGCTGAAGGCGTCGTCGCAGACCTCGAGGCGGGTGATGTTGCAGGAGATCTCGCTGATCTCCTGCGGGAGGATGACGAGGGGGCGCGCCCGCGTCAACTCGAAGACCCGCCCCAGGTCGTGGTCGCGGAACTTCCTGGTCTTCCGCACCAGTTCCAGCACGCGCCGCGCGCTGCGGCGGACGGCTTCCAGCGGGAGGAGCGTCCCGAGTTTGCCGAGGGCCATCTCGAGTTCCTCGGGGTAGCCGAAGGGCATCTTGATGTCGTTTCCCGCGAGGAGTTCCTGCCACAGGTGGGAGTTGTTGCGCCAGTCGGTCATGACGAGGCCGTCGAAGCCCCATTCGTCGCGGAGGATGCCCGTGAGCAGGTTGCGGAAGGTGCTGACCTTGACGCCGTTCAGGGAATTGTAGGCGCTCATGATGCAGTGCGGGCGCCCGATCCTGACGGCGATCTCGAAGTTCCTGAGGTAGATTTCGCGCAGGGCGCGTTCGGAGACCATGCTGCTGCAGAAGAAGCGGTATTCCTCCTTGTTGTTGGCGGCGAAGTGCTTCAGGGTCGCCGAGGTGCCCGTGGACTGGATGCCGCGCACCATGGAGGCGGCGATGGTGCCTGAAAGCACGGGATCCTCGGAGTAGTACTCGAAGTTGCGGCCGCAGAGGACGTCGCGGTGGAGGTTGAGGCCAGGGGCGAGCATGATGTCGATGCCGTTGGCGTCGGCCTCGCGCCCCATGACCGCGCCGAGTTCGAAGATGGCCTCGTGGTCCCAGGAGCAGGCCGCCAGCATCGGCGAGGGCAGGCTGCTCGTGGGGACGGCCAGGCGCACGCCCGCAGGCCCGTCGGCGGTCTGCGGGTTGGGGACGCCGTATTGCCGCAGGTCGCCGATGCCCGCGGTGCCGTGCGGGAAGGCGGGCAGCTGCGCCTGGCACAGCCCCAGCAGTTCGCGCGGGGAGAGCTGGTCCAGGAAGTCGTCGAGGGTGATTCCGTTGCCGCCGACTTCGGAGAGCTGGATCTTCTGTGTGGCCTCGGAGGCCGCTTCGCGGGCGGCGGGCTTCGGCGATTCGCCGAGGGCGTCGATGAAACTGGATTCGACGGACAGGTCCTCCGAATCGGCGTCGGGCTGCTCCGCGACGAAGGTGCCGCGCACGGCGGGCGCCTTGCCTGGGACGAGGGTGCGCCGAAGGCCAGGCGTCAATTTCAGGCCTGGCGTGGAAAGGCATCGGTCTTCGGTGAAATCGACCTTCCCAGCCGCGAAGCGCTCGCGGACGGAGCCGCCCAGCGTGATGCGGTAGCGGCCTTGCTCGACGACCCAGCTGCCTGGCGGTGCGAGGATGCCATCCTCGTCGAAGACGGCGAGGTCGCCTGCCTTGCACGAGAGTTCGAGGTCGGCGCTTTGGCCAGGCTGGAGCAGGGGGGTCTTGGCGAAGCCGCGCAGTTCGGCGGCGGGGCGGTCGAGGCGCGAGGGCGTCTCAAGTTCGCTCCACAGCCCGAGGCTCTCCCTGCCCGCCACGCGGCCCGCGTTGGCGACGCGGCAGCGGGCGCGGATGGCGTCGCCGTCGGCGTGGAACGCCAGGAGCTCGTGCGTGAAGGCGGTGTAGCTCAGGCCATGCCCGAAGCAGTAGACGACCTTGGCCTGTTCGCTCTGGCAGGCCTCGAACCAGCGGTAGCCGACGAAGACGCCCTCCTCGTAGTCGACGCGGAACTTGGAACGGCGGAAACTCGCGCTGCTCGGATAGTCCGCGTAGGCGGCGGCCCAGGTGTCGACCAGGCGCCCCGACGGATTGACCGCACCCAGCAGGACGTCGGCGATGGCGTGCCCCGCCTCGCCGCCTGGCAGCCCCGCGAAGAGGATCGCGGCGACCTCGGGCGCCTCCGCCAGTTCCCGTATGCCCAGGACGCCGCAGGTGTTCAGCACCACGGCCAGCCGTCCAGGGAAATGCCGTTTCAGCAGGGCGAGCAGTTCGGTCTCGGCGCGGGAGAGGCGGAAGTCCCCCTCGGCGTCCTGTCGGTCGAGCCCCTCGCCGGAGTTGCGGGAGAGGATCCACACGGCGGCGTCGCACCGCGCCGCCGCGGCCGCCACCGCCGTCGGCGCGGGGGCGAAATCCGCGTCTTCGCGATAATTGTCCAGCAGGTCGTGTTCCAGCTGCAGCCGCCCCTGCGCCTCGGCTTCCAGCAGCGCGTCGGCGAGTTCGACGGTCGCGCCGTTGAAGACGTCGGCGCTGCCCGCGCCGCCCTTGACCAGATGGAACTGCGCGGCGCCGAAAAGCGCCACGCGGCGGCCCTCCCGCAGCGGCAGCGCCGCAGGATCGTTCTTCATCAGGACCATGCTTTCCGCCGCGATCCGCCGCAGCGCGGGGCGGTGCCGCGCCATCAGTTCCATGTCGCCGATTTTTCCCATCATGTCAACAGGCATCGCGATGCGATGTCAATCGCTATGCTCCCCAAGAGGGGCGCTAATTGCCTCAACTGTGCAGAATGTTCAACCAGAGATGTCCACAAAGACGTTGCCACGGCGTCCCGCCGTGGCGGTGTCTATCGTGGAAGGCACGCTTCATGCCCGAAACCGGTCGTTCGCCGGGGGGCCACGGCGAGGACGCCGTGGCAACCATTTTCGGGGCTTCCACTGAGGCAATTGCCGACCCGTATGGGGAACAGCGCGATGTCAATCAGTTTTCGGGCTGCATGAGGATGCGGCAGCGCTTGGCGTGGCAAGCGATGCCATAGACGTGGACCTGGTGGAAGCCGCGCAGGCGCAGGGGGGCGTCATAGTGCAGATTGACGGCCTGTTCGAGGGCCTTTTCGGCGGCCTGCTGAAGGGCCTCGGGAGTGCGGGCGGCGGCCTCCTTGACCTCGATGACGGCGGCGGCGGAGTAGTCCTTCGCTTCAAGGGTCAGGTCGGAGCGTCCGTCGCCGGATTCGCGGTTGGAGATGCAGAGGCGTCCGGGGGCACCGGCGAGGAGGCCGGCGAGGAAGCCGTGGTGGAAGTTCTCCTGGCTGTCGTGGTAGGAGACAGTCTGCATCAAGAGGTCGTCGAGCATCGCCTGGGCGTTCTCGGGTTTCCCGTCTTCGAGGGCGTTGACGAGCGGCATCTGCTGCCCGCTGTGGTAGAGTTCCATGTACCAGACCTCGACCTTCTCCCGGAGGATGTACTCCACTTCGCGGTTCACCAGCCGCAGCGGCACGCGGTAGTTGTTTTCTAGGAGGGCCGGTGGTTCCGCCGGCTTGAGGTATCCGGTGAAGAGCAGCAGGTTCCAGATGGCGTCCGCCTCGGTCTTGAGCGAATCGTAGTTGACGTTCTCGTTGACCTTGCACACGACGGTTTCGCCGTCGAGCAGTTTCTCGACGGCGTTGCGTGTCGTCCTGGCCGCAGTGCTGGTGCGGATCAATTCCACGAGCAGGTTGTTGCCTGAGGTATTCATCCAGTAGGGCTGGACGGCGCGCCTCGGATCCGAGAATGCCTCGTGGAGGAAATGCAGCAGGCTCCAGGGGTTGTAGATCTCCGTGTTCCCGAAGCGGTAGCCGTCGTACCAGTCGCGCACGGTCGGCATCAGTTTCTCCATGCCGTAGTATCCGAACATCGCTTGCACCTCCTTCTCGGTGAAGCCGAAGCAGTCGCTGGCATCGGTCGAGAGGAGGGTGTTGATGGTGGGGTTGTTGAAGCCGGTGTAGATGCTCTCGCGGGCGATGCGCAGGCAGCCGGTGTGGACGGCCTGGCGCAGGTGGGGGTTGTCCTTGCACGACGAGCTCATCAAAGAGCGCATGAGCGCCAACGCCTCCTGGTAGTAGCCGCCCGTGTAGCCCGCCTCCAGCGGGACGTCGTACTCGTCGAAGAGCAGCACGGCGGGCGCGCCGTGGTGGCGGTGCAAAAAAAACGTGAGATCGGCGATGGAGTTCGCCAGTGGTCCGGTGGCCATTCGGTCGAAAAGGATGTCGTCGACCTGCCGCTGGTGCTGCGGCTCCAGTTTCGGGCTGTTCCTGAGATAACTGTGTTGCTCCCAGGCTTTTCGGATGATGATCCGGAAGTTGGCTTCCGCCGCGGCGTAGTTCGGCTGCTTCATCTCCTTGAAGGTGAGTTTTACGACGGGGTACTTTCCCATTTCGGAGGTATAGTCCTCGCCGGCCCGCATGATGGCGGTGCCCTCGAAGAGATCCCTGCCGCGCCCGTCGATGTTGAAGAAGCAGTCGAGCATCGAGAGGTTCAGCGACTTGCCGAAACGCCGCGGGCGTGCGTACAGCGTGACCTCACTGCCGCTGTCGAGCAGGTGCTTCACCAGCAGTGTCTTGTCCACATAGTAGTAGCCGCCCCTGACCAATTTTCCGTAGTCAGAGATGTTCAACGGGATTTTCTTCTTGCGTGGCGTCATGCGGTTTCTCCCGGTTCGGGCGATGGACATACTATAGCGCACAAATCGCCCGCAATGTCACGCCATGTCGGCTATGCCGATGTTGCCATCGCCGCGATATAGGCCGCGAACAGGCGCAGTTCGATGGTGTCGGATTGCCGCATCCGTTCCAGCATTTGCCGGAAGGCTGGGCTTTTAGGCGCGTGAAGCCAGAGCAGCGCGAGCGCGTCCTTGCCTGGCTCGGAGGGGAGTCGGGGAATCTCGGCGAAGCGCATCCGACGGTGGTTCAGCAGCAGGAACGCCGCCGCCACGCGGTGCGATTCCGACGGGGCTTCGCGGCAGATGGCCTGCACCTGCGCGAAGAGGCGCTCGGTGGGGCTCGGCACCAGGCGCAGGGCGTAGAGCAGGACGCCGCACCAGACGGGTTCCTCGCGATGGCGTTCCAGCAGTCGTTCCAGCGCCGCGTAGCCCTCTGGCTCGGCGAGCGCCAGCAGCGCGGCGGAATAGATCTGCAGGCCAGGCTGGGAGGCGCTGTCCTTCAGGATGGCCCGCAGGCGGGAGGCCTCCCTGGGCGTGCAGCGGTATTGCAGTTTCAGGAGCGTCTCGATGGCGTGGGTCTGGTCGGGGGCGGGCGGCTCCGCGAAGGCGGCGCGGCGGAGGCAGGCGATGGCCGCGGCGCGTTCCGCGCCCTCCGCCCGCAGGGCCATGACCCGCCACAGCCCGATGCGCTCGACGGGGACGGACGCGCAGCCCCGTTTCCGCGCGACAAAGGCGTCGACCGCCTCGGGCGCCTGCCTTAGGTCGATCAGATACTCGGCGGCGTGGACGGCGGTCCAGAAGTTCGGGTGCTCCAGGCCCGCCATCAGCGTCTGCACAGCGTCCCCGCCAGGCAGCCACGCCGCCGCCAGCAGCAGGATGCAGAGCCATCGGTGCATGGTCATTTTTCCAGCGTGGCCTCGGATTCCCATTTCAGCAGTGGATTTCCCCAGACGACATACTGGCGCTTGTCGGCGGGGCGGACGAAGAGCGAGGCGATGGAGCCGATGAGGAAGACGCCGAAGGGGGCGAGCACCGCGAACCACAGGAAACTCATGCGGTCGCCCTTGTCCTTCAGCAGGTAGTGGAAGATTGCGAAGTAGAAGGTCACGCAGAAGGAGCCCGCCAGGCCGATGATGGCGCACAGGCTGTTGGCGCGGAAGTTCATCATCCCCAGCGCGAAGATGCCGATGAGTAGCCCGGAGAAGATGCCGAGGCAGGTGTTGGAGATCTCGATGAGCGGCACATTGTAGCGCTTGCAGATGGTGGCGATGGCGAGGCTGCTGCCGATCGCTAGGAACCCCCAGAGCACCATCAGCGCCTTGGAGACGACGAGGTAGTGCCGGTCATCCCGGCCGGTCACCACGACCCGCTGGTAGATGTCCTTCAGCGTGACCGTCGCCAGGCTGTTGAGCAGCGAGACGATGGTCGACATGATCGCCGCCAGCAGCCCCGCCACGATCAGCCCGCGGATGCCGACCGGGAGGATGTGGGTCACGAAGTAGGTGTAGACCTTGTCGCCCTTGCCCAGGGCCTCCGGGTCAATGCCTTGCCCCAGCCCCAGGATCCGCACGTAGGCCAGAAGTGCGAGGCCGCAGATGTAGAAGAGCAGGACGACCGGCCAGCTGCCGAAGGCGGAGCCCAGGGAGGACCAGATGACATTCTTGTAGTTCTTGCAGGAGAGGCTCAGTTGCAGGCTGACCTGGTCCGTGGCCGGCGAGATGCAGTGGGGGATCATCGCGATGGTCCACGCCCAGAAGGTGATGCGCTGCGAGAAGTCGAAACTCCAGAAGCCGCTCTTGGGGCCGATGTTGAAGCCGTGGTTGGTGGCGACGGTCGTGTTCCAGACGTCGGCGGCGCCGTGCGGCAGTTTAATCAGGATGAAGATGATGACGGCCACGACGCCGCCGCAGAGCACGAAGAACTGCGCGACGTCGGTCCAGATGATGCCCTTCATGCCGCCGAGGGAGGCGTAGAGGAGGCCGACGAGGCCGACGAGGCAGATGGAGAAGAGCATGCTCCAGCCGAGGGCGGGTTCCAGCATCATCGCGGTCGCGTAGAGCGCCACGCCGAGGTACACGCATTTGTTCAGCAGGTAGATGCTGCTGCCCATGACCCGGATGCCCATCGAGAAGCGCTTTTCCAGATACTCGTAGGCCGTCCACAGTTTCAGCTTGTAGAAGAGCTTGACGAAAACGATCAGGGCGACGGGCGTCGGGAGGGCCAGGAAGACCATCGCCAGGAACATCGTGAGGCCGTAGTTGTAGGCCTCGCCGGGTATCGCGACATAGCTGATCGCCGAGAAATAGGCGGCGAAGGAGCTGATGGCGACCGGCCACCACATCATCTTGCGCCCCGCCAGCAGGAACTCCTCCGTGTTCTTCTGCCGCACGCCCTGCCAGATTCCCAGCGCGATGATCGCCGCCAGATAGACGATGATCAGCACATAGTCCAGTCCTGTCAATCCCGCTTGCATGTTCTTTTCTCCTGTGAATCAATCCGTAGCCGATTTGCTTTCATCGGCATGAGTCGTGGCTTTCCCCCCTTCCCTAAAACAGTCCACAGAATACACAGAAAAACACAGAACGGACTATGTTGTCCAGCCAAAGAAGGTTTCTGTGGCTTCTGTGTGTTCTGTGGACTCAAAATCAAGGCATGCGCGTTTTACCGATCCCACCCATCAAGCAGCTCCGTTACTTGCACGAGATTGAAGAGCACGCGCTTCTGGGTCGGTTCGGCGGAGGCGAAAGGCTGTCCGTGGTAGGTGCGCGCGGGGTAGTCGGGGGCTTCGTCGGAGATGACGAGTTCCGCCGTCGGCGCGGTCGCCTGGAAGACCAGGCAGTGGTGGTTCCCGACCAGCGGGTGCTTGCGTCCGCGGGTGTTGTTGGCGACGATGGGATAGACGTGGACGACGCAGTGCTCTTTTTGGACGGCGGCGCCATGGACCGCCAGGCGCAAGTTGGAAAGGCGCAAAGGAAACGCGCCGTCGTGGTCGACATTTTCGCCGTCGGCGCCGCGCAGAGTAATCTCATAGGTCTTTCCGACCTTGAGATTTTGCAGGGTCTGGCGGACTTGATTGACTTTGCCGGGGGTGCGTTTGAACTCGATGACGCGGTCGCCTGCCGCGGGGACGGTGCAGCGGGTGCCGCGGTTGAAGCCATAGTCCTTGACGACGCGCGAGACGACCGTGCCGGGTGCGGCGGCCAGTACCGTCCAATGCCTGAGGCCCTCCGCGCAGTCCCCGTCCATAAGGTGATTGGGGTTGAAGGTGAAACCATATTCATAGCTGAGCATGGTTCGTTTGCCTTCGATGAGATAGTGCCGGATCAGTTTGGCCTCCCAGAGGAGGGTGTCGGGGCGGGTGTAGCGGATGATCCACGGAATGACGCCGCGCTGGCCGAAGAATGCCGGGTCATTGGCGCGGAGCGCGAACTGCATGTCCAGGAAATACTTCTGGTCGCAGGAGGCGAAGCAGTCCAGGCTGTAGGAGGCGGGATAGGAGTCGCTGGTGCCGTAGCACCAAAGGGTGTTTTGGATGGCGCCGGGATAGGCTTTTTCCCATTGTCTGGAATGTTCGAAGACGGCCTGGATGTAGTTTTTGGCGGCGCCTTCGGTGGGTTGTTCGCGCAGGTATTGTTCCGGCGCGAAGGCATGGTGCCCTTCGGTCAAGGCGGCCCGCAAATCAATGGTGCGCGTATGGGAGTACCAGGCGGCGCAGGTGAAGGCGATCATCAGCTTTCCGGGATGGCGCTGGTTGATTACGCGGACCGCCGGGGCGAAGAAGGGCGCCTCCTTGTCCTTTTCCGACCCGAACTCGTCGATGGCGATGCCGTCGAGTTCCCGGATGCCCACGCGGGAGAGCCAGTATTCCAAGGTGTCCTCGGGCTTGACATGCCATCGGGCGTCGTAGCCCGTGCGCTTGACGGTGTGGATGACGTGGCGGCCGGTGGCGCGCCAGGCGTCGATCCGCGCCTGTTCGCCGGGCGGAATCCGGTCCGGTTCCAGGGCATTGTGTCCGGGGAAGCGCTCCTGCATGACATTGCAGTTGCGCAGCATTTCGCGCATGGCGAGGGAATCCATCAGGCCGTTGGTGAACTTGCGGCGATCGGGGTCGCTTTCATATTCGTCGGCGACGACTTCGGCCATGGTCGTGATGGTGTAGTCGGCGAGATTGACATCCGTCAAGGCGGTGATGTAGTTGGTGCCGGTTTCAAGCAACTGCATGCTTTCGACCGGAACGCCACGTTTCAGGGATAGTTTGACCTGGCGTGCCCCGGGCAGTTGCAGCATGCCGTCCGAGGCGGGCGTGAAGGCGAAGAAGACCCAGCCGCGGCGGGGATTCGGAAATGCGAAGCGCTGGCCGTTCTTCCAGGCGGAGGGGCGGGTGGACACCGCCAGTTCCGTCACGAAGTTGTTGCGCACTTTGAGGTGGTCGTAGGGCGCAGGCCAGTGGACGCGGGGAGCGGGATAATGCAAGGCGTCGGTGATCGCGCGCGCTTCCTCCCCGACCGGATACACCTTGACCTTGTAGTCGCCCGGCGGGACATTCCCCAGGGGGATGGAAACGGCCTGGTCGGTGCCGTGCGCGACTTCGGCGACGGTTCGCAAGACCGCCTGGTTTCTGGCGTCGTAAAGCTCGACTTGCAGGGTGGCGGGCTTCCGGGAGGGAAGGGCGTTGTAGAGGTTCAGCACCAGTTGGCGCTCAGGAAGCCAGACAAAGCAGGAGCGCAGATAGACGCCGGTGGATTCAATCAGCGAGACATCGTCAAAATAGGTGGTGGTCTTGCGGCAGCGTAGGTAGAGGCACAGTTTCTGGCATCCTTGCGGCGCGGTGAAACTCCACCGGAACTCCTCGTAGGCTTCGCTGGCGTTGAAGATCTTGTGCTGGGGGTCGGCGAGGCTTTTCCCGGCGGCGTCAAAGAAGCGCACCGTGGCCTGGATCGGCGCGTTGTGGCTGTTCTCCACGGCGACCTTCGCCCAGAAGGTCAGCAGGAAGTCGAGATTCGCCTTGACCGGCACCTGCTGGCTGATGAGGATATTGTCCCCGCCGGAGACCCATTGGATTTTGGCGCATTTCTCGCCGTTTCTGGGCGAACTTTTGTCGACCAGGAAGTTGATCTTGGAGGGCTTGCCGCTCCATTCGCGGCAACCCCAGCCCGAGAAGCCTTCCTCGAAGCCGGGGTTCTTCAGCAGATTCCTGCTGGCGCCGTCGTCCTTCCCCGCCGCCGTCAGGCACAGCGCCAGCAGGCCACTCCACAACAGGCATTTGATGAGCGTCATGCGTGGTCCGTCGAAGGCGTGGCTATTGGGCGCCGATGTCGATGAATTTGATGAAGGCGGGGAGTTGCGCGCGACCCGCGGAGGCCGACGCATAGAACTGGTTCTTCCCGCACTTGCGGTTCTCGACATGGAGGTCGCCGTACAGCGCGTTGTAGTTGTCGCCGCCGTGTCCCTTGGGTCTGGAGTCGGTGAAGTAGCAGCCATAGTCCCAGATCAGGGCGCGGTTGATGCCGTTGAGGCGCAAGTCGGTGATTTTCTGCCCGCAGGCCGCCCCGGAATAGACGCTGTTGAGGCCCATGTAGCAGTTGTAGGAGCGGGCCAGATAGCCCATGCAGGCAACCGTGCTGGGAAGCGGATTGTGGCCGAATCCGGTGGAACTGTAGTAGTCCCCCGACAAGGAGTTGCCCATGGCGTTGGGGCAATAGAAGACCTTGAGCGTGTTTGCGGTGATATAGCCGTTTAAATACAGGCGGCCGAAGCCATTGTACTTGCCGCCGGCGCGGATGACGTCTGTGGCGAGATAGCACCAGGTGGTGGGGTCGTTGCCCGTGTAGGGGACGAAGTCATTGTGGTCGTTGGCGTAGATGCTGGTGTAGAGGCCGATCTGCTTGAGGTTGGAGACGCACGCCGCGCTGCGCGCCTTTTCGCGTGCCTTGGAGAGCGCGGGGAGGAGCATCGAGGCGAGAATTGCGATGATCGCGATGACGACCAGCAGTTCGATCAGGGTGAAGTTTTTCTTCATGAGTCGTTTCTCCTTGTTTTTTGGGGATTAACTATTCTTCATTTTTCAACACTTTCATCCAGCAGTTCTGTCACCTGCACAAAGTTGAAGATCACGCTCTTCTGCTCTGGGGCGGCGGGGGCGAAGGGCTGTCCGTGGTAGGTGCGCGCGGGGATGTCGGGGGTTTGGTCCGAGATGACCAGTTCCGCCGTAGGGGCGGTCGCCTTGAAGACCAGCCTGTGGTGGTTGCCCACGATCGGGTTCTTGCGGCCGCGGGTGTTGTTGGGGACGACCGGATAGACGTGGATCACGCTCTTGTCCCGGTTCACCTGGGCGCCCTTGACCGTCATGCGCAGATTCATGAGTTTCAGGTCCGGCAGGGCGTCGTTGTCCACGCACTCGCCGTCGGCGCAGCGGACCGTGATCTCGTAGGTTTTCCCGACCTTCAGATTGCGGAGGGTCTGGCTGACCGAATTGACTTTGCCGGGCACTCGCTTGAATTCGATGACGCGGTCGCCGGCGGGGGCGGTGTTGCGGGTGCCCCGGCTGAAGCCGTAGTCCTTGATGACGCGGGAGACGATGGCGCCTTTATCCGCCGGCCGGGCGTTCCAGTGCTTGAGCCCTTCGTCGCAGTCGCCGTCCTCCAGATGGCCCGCATTGAACTGGAAGCCGTACTCCTTGCTGAGCATGGTGCGCTTTCCCTCGATGAGGTAATGGCGAATCAACTTGGCCTGCCACAGCAGCCGGTCGGGCGCCGTGTAGCGGATGATAAACGGTTCGACGCCGCGCTGGCCGAAGAAGGCGGGGTCGTTGGCGAGGACCGCGAACTGCATGTCCAGGAAATACTTCTGGTCGCAGGAGGCGAAGCAGTCCAGGCCGTAGTAGGCGTGGTAGTTCTCGCAGGATCCATAGCACCACAGGGTGTTCTTGATGGCGCCGGGGAAGGCCTTTTCCCACAGCCGGGCGTAGTCGAAGAAGTCATTAATGTAGGTCTTGGCGCTGCCTTCCGTGGGCTGCTCCCGCAGGTACTGTTCTGGCGCGAAGGCGTGATGCCCTTCGGTCAGCGCCGTACGCAGATCGTTGGTCTTGGTGTGGCTGTACCAGGCGGCGCAAGTATACGCCACCAGCATCTTGCCGGGATACTTCTTGTTGATTTCGCGCACGGCCGGGGCGAAGAAGGGGGCCTCCTCCACGGTCTCGCTGCCGAACTCGTCGATGCCGATGCCGTCGAGTTCCCGGAGCCCCACACGGGAGAGCCAGAATTCCGCGGTGTGCTCGGGCCTGACCGACCAGCGTGACGTGTAGCCTGTGCGCGCGACCGTGGTAATGGTGTAGCGGCCGGTGGCGCGCCAGGCGGCGATTCGTTCCCGCTCGCTTTCGGGGATCTGGTCGAGGGCCATCACGTTGTGGTTGTTGAAGCGCTCCTGCATCACATTGGCGTTGCGCAGGTATTCCTTCATGGCGTATGATTCCATCAGGCCATTGGTGAACTTGCGGCGGCCAGGATCGCTTTCGTATTCATCGACGACCACCTCGGCCATCGTGGTGATGACGTAGTCCGACAACTTGACCTCCGTCAGCGCCTTGATCTGGTTCGCGCCTTCTTCCAGCATCTGCATGCTTTCGACGGGCACCCCCTTGCTCAACTTCAATTTGACCTGGCGTTTGCCGGGAAGCAAGACCTCGCCGTCCGCTTCGGGCGTGAAGGCGAAGAACACCCAGCCGTGACGGGGATTTGGGAACTCCAGCGTCTGGCCCGCCTTCAGCGTGACCGGCCGGGCGGAGATCGCCAGTTCAGTGACGAAATTGTTGCGGACCTTCAACTTGTCGTAAGGGGCCGGCCAATGGACGTTCGTGTCGGGATAGGTGAACCGGTCCATGATCGCGTTTTCTTCCTCGCCGACAGGATAGACCTTGAGCTTATAGTCCGCCGGCGGCAGCTTCGGCAACGGCATGGAGACCGCCTCGTCCGTCCCGTAGGGGACATCCACTTCACAGTCATAGACCTTCTTCTGCTGAAGATCGAACATCTCCACCTTCAGTTTGGCGGGCTGACGGGACGGCAGCGCGTTGAACATGTTCAGCACCAGCTGGTTCTCGGGCAGCCAGACAAAGCAGGAGCGGAGATAGATGCCTTTGGACTCGATCAGGGTCACGTCGTCGAAGTAGGTCGCGACTCTGCGGCAGCGCAGGAAAATGCCCAATGTCTTGCAGTTGTCCGGGACCGTGAAACTCCAGCGGAATTCTTCGTAGATATTGCTGGCGCTGAAAATCTTATGCTGTGGAGGGATGAGGTCCTTCCCATTCGCGTCCAGGAAGCGGGCCGTGGCCTGCACCTGCGAGTTGTGGCTGACCTCCACGTCCGCCCTGGCCCAGAACGAGAGCATGAAGTTCTTGTTCGCGCCGACGCGCACATTCTGCCCGATCAGGATGTTGTCGCCGCCCGACACCCATTCGATCTTGGCGCATTTTTCGCCGTTGCGCGGGCGGATCTTGTCCTCGACGAAGTTGATTCGGTAGGGCTTGCCGCTCCATTCGAACTTCCCCCAGGATTGGAAGCCCTCCTCGAAGCCTGGGTTCTTCAGCAGGTTGACGCTGGCGTTGCCGTCCACCACGGCCTCCTTGACCTCCACGTCGTCGAAATGGGTGGCGACCCGCCTGCAGCGCAGGTAGAAGAGCATGGCCGCCGCGCCTTCGGGCGCCTGGACCTCCTGCTCCCATTTCTGCCATTCCACGCCATTGTCGAAGAGCGCCTGGACTGGCGTCCCGATCTTCTTTCCCGCGGCATTGTAGAATTCCACCGTCAACTGGACGCGCGCCGCCTTGGCGGCGCGGCTCCAGAAGGAGATGAGATACAGCCCGTCCCCTTTGACGGGGAGGCGTCTGGCGGGGCTGACCAGCAGATTGTCGCCGCCCGCGCGCCAGCGGATGCACAGCGAGCTTTTGCCCGAATGGGGATTCTCCGCGTCCGCGAGGAAATCCGCGCCCGCGATTTTGCCCGTGCTCCATTCATGGCATCCCCAGCCCTTGATTCCAGATTCAAAGCCAGGGTTCTCCAGGGGAAGCGACTGGGCATGCGCCGCCAGGAAGCAGAAAGCCAGCAGGACGATGACAAACGCCTTTTTCATAAGAGACTCCTGTCAGGGAAAGAGATCAGGTGGGAAAGTGTCATTGGGCGTCCTCCGCGGCGAGGCGGATGTAGCGCCCCAGGTGCTTGCGGAGCAGCCCTCGGGCCAGTTCGGTGTTGCCGTCCTCCAGGGCCTCCAGCAGCGCCAGGTGCTCGGAATCGCCCAGGTCGCTGGGATCCGCCGTGGCGCTGGGCACGCGCTCGATGTATTTGACGAAGAAGACCTCCAGCAGCTGCGAGAAGGAGAGGAGGATGTCGTTGCCGCAGAGGCGGAGCAGTTCCTGGTGGAAGGCGCAGTCGAGCCGAGCGCGGCTGGAGAGGTCGTCGTCCGCCACCGCCGTCATCGCCAGTTTCCTGAGGCGCGCCAGCCGCTCCGCGCCGAGCTTCCCCGAGAGCATGTCCAGCGCCCCCAGTTCCAGCGTGAGACGCGCCTCCAGCAGTTGACGGAACGAGTAGTTCAACAGCGAAATCTGAAAACCGATGATTCGGTTCAGAACTCGGAAGTCCACCTTGCTCAGGCGCGTGCCCCCGCGCGTGTTGCTCTGCAGCAAACCCAGGAACTTCAAGCCCAGCAGCGCCTCCCGCACGCACAGACGGCTCACCCCAAGCATCGACACCAGCTCGTCCTCCGACGGCAGCTTGTCCCCAACGCCCAGGTGGTTGTTGATGATGTGCGCCAAAATGGCGTCCACCGTCCGCTCAGTCTTGCTCGCTTTTTGGTTCATGATCATATTATAACAATTTTTTATGACAATTCAAGGGGGCAAAATGGAAAAATTCGCGGAAAGACACCTGCGGGGGCGGATTATTTGTAATAAAAATCTCTGACATGGGCTATGATAGCCGTCCATTCGGTTTCGTTGCCTTGTCGTCCATGAGCATTTTGATGGCAAGAGTTCCTCTGGGCCACCTCACCAGTCTTTAACCAAACCAAACCTCTGTTCCCCATACGGGTCGGCAACCGCCGCCATTTTCATGCCCGAAGTTGTTGCCACGGCGCCCGCCGTGGCGGTCCGCCGAGCCTGCGGTGCCCAGGCAGGCTCATCACAGGGCGCAGCAAGGCTCCGAATTCGACTGCCGCCCATTCACCGAGCCGCCACGGCGTCCGCCGTGGCTACCTTTTTCGGGGCGTTGATTAGGCAATAGCCTCCCGTCATGGGGGACAGAGCAACCCCCCAAAAAACGGCAATTGCCCACCGTGTTGGGAAAGATGGTTTATAGTATGAAAAGCAAAATGAGACACCATGATCCTCGGATGGCGGATTCAAGGGGCCTCGTTTCCCTGTTTTGCCATGGGGCCGCTGGGAGAATAAGGTGAGTGTTCTGTGGCCCGAAAGAAAAGAAACGGATGCAATGTGCAATTCAAGTTTATTGTTTAAGAACCATAAAGACAAGGGGCTGACTTGGATTCCTTGGATTGGGGAAAAATACTTTTCCGAACCTCAAAAGCTTCTGGTCCTTGGGGAAAGTCATTATTGCTATGGCAGCAACTCGCCGCAAGACATCGAATCCTGCGAAAATGAGACAGTCGAGGTCGTGGGGGAATACGCAAACGGCAGCAGCGCAGGAAATCAGTATAAGACATACGGGACTATAGACGAAGTGTTGGGCAGGACATTTTTCCCAGGTGCAGGCAGGTTAGAAATATGGTCAAGAATCGCATTCATGAATATTGTGCAGAAATGCATGGCGAACAATCAGGCTCGCCCAAAGTGGGAGTTTTTCCTGACAGGTTGGAAAGCGGTTCTTTATGTGATCCGCGCCTTGAAGCCTGATGCTTGCCTCTGCTTCAGCACGGGCAAGATGGTCAATCGCGTCAACTTTAATCGACTTGAAGAATTCAGACCAGAATTCGACTTTTCATATTGCATTCGACCTACGCAAGACACCCAAATGAAAATCTCAGGCTGCATTGTCGCCACGCCTGGTGGAATCACCATTGAAGATGGCAAGGAGATTCCCGTGATTTTTGTCCAACACCCGTCACGAATGAAGAAAATCGATGAATGGTGCAAAGTGATTGAGCAATACCATCCTATGCATGGGTGACATAGCGAACTGTGCCTTTATTGAGCACCTTCCTCCGACGGACATGATGACTTGGCGCTCTTGCGCAGCGCTTCCGTCTGTTTGGCAACGCCTCTCGTCCCCGCAGTGGCTTCTGAACCGCATCTGGCAGGACTGGATGGGCGCATCGGTGAAGAAATGCCAGGAGCCAGGTCGATGTGTTCAAGGAGTTCAAGATGCCTGTTCCTGTACGCTCTGTTCCCCAAGAGGGTCGGTAACAGCCCCTCATAATGCCGACACGCCAGAAGCGTGCAGGGGGGGGCGCGATCCCCGAAAAGATGCGCGGCATTCCCGCCTGGGGAAGCCCCGGGGGCGTTGGATCATAGCCAGGGGTGGAGGGCGCGCAGCGCCCGGAACCCCTGGGGGCGGGTCCCTGTTTTCCAGAGCCCTGCAAGGGCGGAAGGACCGTGGCCAGGGGTGGAGGGAGCGCCGAAGGCGCGGACG